>NZ_JBQCUZ010000002.1:1952-366046 GCF_051962755.1 Neisseria sp. P0008.S004 | reverse complement strand
AATTGAAGGCGGAGGCGACGGTTTCTCCTGCCGCGCCTAAGGCCGCACAGCCTGCCGTGAAAAAATAAGCCTGACGGTTAACTGCCGTATGCCGCCCCGAGGCTGAACCGTTTGCCGGTTCGGGCTGACGGGCGGCTTTGTATGGGCAGTGGCAATGAAGACTTGGACCAATGGGGGCCATTGAGTAAAGGGACAAACGGATAAGGTGCCTCCTGTCGGATAGGGATACAAAGATAAAGATAAAGATAAAGGGAAGAAAGATATGTACTTAAAAGCATTTGACGGAAAACGGAATGGGGCAGCTGTACAGAGGGGCTACTCCTTGATACAGCTGTTGGTGGTGATGCTGCTGGTTTCGATATTGGCGACGGCGGCATTGACTGCCTATCGGGAGTCAGTCCGTTCGGCCAACTTGCGTGCGGCTCATGTCGCCCTGCTGGAAAATGCGCGCTTTATGGAGCAGTTCTATGCGAAAAAGGGCAGCTTTAAGCTGACGTCGACGAAGTGGCCGGAGCTGCCGGTGAAGGAGGCGGGCGGTTTCTGCATTCGGATGAACGGTCAGGCTAAGGGGATCCTGGAAGGGAAGTTTACCCTGAAGGCGGTGGCTCTGGACAGGGAGGCGGAGCCGAGAGTATTACGCTTGAACGAGTCGTTGACGGCGGTAGTGTGCGGGAAGATGAAGGTGAAGGGAAGCTGTACGGACGGTGAGGAGATATTTAGGGGTAATGATGCGGAGTGTAAACCATTTGGCGCATAGGGTGGTCGTCTGAAGGGATAAAAGAAAAAAGGGCAAAAGAAAAGGACGTGTGTGGACACGTCCTTTGGGGGGAGAGGGGTTATTCGCTCCAGCTGACCCAGCCCAGCATCCAAGTAAGGAGAATCAGACCACCAAATACGATGCGGTAGTAGGCAAAAGGCACATAGTTTTTACTGGAGACAAATTTCAGCAAAGCTTTTACTGCCAATAAACCGGCGATAAATGCTGCGATAAAACCGATGGTAATTTGTCCGACATCTTGCAAGGTAAAGAGTCTGTAGTTTTTTAAGATGTCGTAACCTGTTGCCGCAATCATCATCGGCACGGCAAGGAAGAATGAGAATTCGGTAGCTGTTTTACGTTCCAGCCCCCACAACATACCGCCCATGATGGTACTGCCTGAACGTGATGTACCAGGGATAAGGGCGCAAATTTGGGCGCATCCTACAACAAATGCGTCGATTGGGCGCATATCATCTACATGATTGACTTTAGGTTTGGCTGTTACTTGGCGTTTTTCAACCCATAAAATGAAGAAGCCACCGAGTACCAGCATGGTAGCAACAGTAATTGGGTTGAAAAGGTGTAATTTAATTTGTTTGCTGAATAATAGACCCACAATTGCGGCAGGTATGAAGGCAATAAATAAATTCAGTACAAAGCGATTGGCTGTCCGTTCTTTACCGAGTCCTTTTATGATATGGGTAAATCGTTGGCGGTATTCGAATACGACGGCTAATACGGCACCGAGCTGGATAGCAATTTCAAATACTTTTCCGTTGCTTTGAAAGTTCATTAAGTTACCGAATACAATCAAGTGACCGGTACTGGAAATAGGGAGAAACTCGGTTAAACCTTCGATAACACCGAGAATAAGTGCTTTGAATAAAATCAGAATGTCCATAAGTTTTCAGACGGCCTTGAGGCCGTCTTTCTTTTGTTGATTAGTTAAAGTGGTTTTGAGGATTGTTCGCGGCGGACTTTGACGATGAGCTCGTCTATGGTTTTCATACCGGCTTTCCAGTCGGTACCGTTGAAATTGACTTTGTATTTACCACCGACGATGACAGTTGGTGTGTTTTCAATTCGATAAGTTTCCGTCAATTGCTGCATTTTTGCAGCAGCCGATGCGGCAGTAGGACTGTTATAGGCTTGAAGCAGTTTTTGACTGTCAAAACTCGTCTGTTTACCCACCCATGATCGGAATACATTGGTATCAGCCAGGTTGATTTTTTGTTCGTAAACTGCTTTGAAGATGACTGGATTGGCTTGATATTTCAAACCTGAAAGATTAACGGCAGCGGCTACTTTGGCCAAGCCTAACATTTCAGGCATCCAAACGACGTGTTCTGTCCGCAAGGAAACATCTTTGGCAAAGGTTTTGCTGTGTTGCAACAAAACTGGATCGAGATGGTAACAATGGACGCAGAAGTAGCCGAAAAATTCTAGCACTTCAATTTTTCCAGCTTGTTGCTGCGGAATAGGGCGACTGAGGACAGTATAGTCCACGCCCTCGGTAGCAGCCTGCGCACTCAGACTGAGCAGGCTCAGGCTGAGTGCGGCAATGGTTTGTTTTATACGCTGCTTCATCAGTGATTCCATTATTTGGTAGAACGAATCAAGCTATTGATATTATGGCCTTGCAGGTTTTTTTGCAGTTTTACAGCGGCTTCCTGCGGCATGGTGTTACTTTGAACTCGGTAAATGGTTTTGTCGCCGTTTTGCGATTCAACCACTTTGGAAGAAACACCTAAAATAGCCAGTTTGGCACGTTGTGAGTCTGCGCTGGAGCGGTCTGCATATGAACCAAGTTGCAGGAAGGCTTTTTTACCGCTGTTGGCAGTCGCTTCGGCTTTTTCTGCTGACTGTTTACTGCTTTCTTTTGTTGCAGAGGCATTTGCGGCTTTACGTGCTTTTTCGATGCTGCCGCTGTTGAGGATTTGCTCAGGTGTCGGCTTGTTTTGCTTTTTGGCTTCAGCCGCTTTTTTCTCGGCCAATTTGCGCTCGGCACGCTCTTTTTGTTTGGCAGTCAGCTGGTCGGCTGCTTTTTTGTCTTTGGTAACTTTATCGGCAGCTTCTTTTTCTGCGCGTTTTTTCTCTAACTCGGCTTTTTTCTCAGCCAGTTTTTTCTTAGTAGCTTCTTTTTCTGCTTCAGCTTTTGCAGCTTTTTCTTTGGCTTCGCGTTCGGCTTTATCGGCAGCAGTTTTGTCTGCTCTTTCTTTGGCTTCACGTTCGGCTTGTTCGGCGGCGGCTTTTTCAGCTTTTTCTTTAGCTTCGCGTTCGGCTTTATCAGCAGCGGCTTTCTCTGCTTTTTCTTTAGCTTCACGTTCTGCTTGTTCGGCTTTTTCCTGAGCTTCTTTTTCCGCTTGAGCTTTTTCTTCAGCTTCTTTGGCAGCTTTTTCAGCCTCTTCTTTAGATTTTACTTCTTTCTCTGCCGCTTCTTTTTCTGCTTTGGCTTTTTCTTCATCTGCTTGGGTAGATGAAGTGTCGGTAGCTGGGCGTTTCTCTGCTTTGTCCTGAGGTTTCAGGATTTCAGGTTCTTCGCTTTGTTTAGGCTGAGTCAGCTCTTTGAAAACGTTTTGGTTGCCTTGGTTCAAGAAGAACAAAATACCGGCAATAATACCTGTTGCCAGTATTAGGCCGAAAAAGAAACCGGACAAGCCTTTACCATATTGTGTAGATTTTTTCATGACTTACCTTGTAATAATGTGTTCAGACGGCCTGAAGTGAGACTGTCTGAGTTTGGATTCGATATTTTATCAATAACCGTTATAGACGGCAAAATCCTGATGCTTTGTTTACTCTAGTTTTACTTAAACATAAAGATTCAGGCCGTCTGACAAGTTAAAGGGCGCGACGGAAGCCGATGGCTTTCATCACATGGGTTTTGCTGACTTCTTCGTCGCCTGCCAAATCGGCCAGCGTACGGGCGACGCGCATGATACGGTGGAAACTTCGGGCGGAAAGGGACAGTTTTTCGAGCATGGTTCCCAAGGCTTCTTGCGCTTCTTTTTGGATGCGGGCTTTGCCATCGAGCTCGCCGACACTCAGTTCTGCATTGACTTTGCCTTGCCGGTTGTATTGGATTTTGCGTGCGGCGGTAACGCGTTCCAATACGGTAGCACTGGATTCGCCTGCCTCTTGTTGCATCAACTCGGCAGCGGAAAGGCTGGGTACTTCGATAGTTAAATCAATACGGTCGAGCAATGGCCCTGAAATTTTGTTGCGGTAGCGGGCAACGCTTTCAGGCGTGCAGCGGCAAGGTTTGGACGGATGGCCAAGATAGCCGCAAGGGCAGGGATTCATGGCGGCGACGAGCTGGAACTTGGCCGGATAAACGGCTTGGCGTGCGGCGCGGGAAATATGGATTTCGCCGTTTTCTAAAGGTTCGCGCAACACTTCTAATACTTTACGGTCAAACTCGGGCAATTCGTCTAAAAACAACACACCGTGATGCGCCAATGAAATTTCGCCCGGACGCGGGTCTGAACCACCACCTACCATAGCAGCCGAGCTGGCGCTGTGATGAGGGCTGCGGAAAGGACGGTTGCTGTCGAGTTGCTGTTGATGGTTGGGCAGGAGCGAACGCAATGCCCATACTTCGACTAATTCGTCTTCGGTCAAAGGAGGAAGGATGCCAGGCAAACGTTGCGAAAGCATGGATTTGCCCGTTCCTGGCGGCCCCATCATCAACAAGCTGTGTCCGCCTGCCGCTGCGATTTCCAAGGCAAGGCGGGCAGTATGCTGGCCTTTAACATCGGCTAAATCAGGAATTTTACTTTGTTCAGACGGCCTTTGCGTCAGCTTGCATTCGGTTTGTGTCAACGGTTCGATGCCGTTTAAATGCGCGGCCACTTCGCCCAAAGAACGCGCACCATAAACCGCGATACCGCGCATAACGGCAGCCTGTTCGGCATTTTCTTGTGGCAATACGAACGAACGGCCTGCCTGCATTCCCTGCCATGCCATGGCCAGCGCGCCGCGTACGGGACGCAGCAAGCCGGACAGCGCCAATTCTCCGGCAAACTCATATTGCGAGAGCTTTTCAGGATTGATTTGTCCCGATGCGGCAAGAATACCTAAGGCAATCGGCAAATCGAAACGGCCGGATTCTTTTGGGAGGTCGGCCGGTGCGAGGTTGACGGTAATTTTCTTGGCGGGAAAGTCGAAGCCGCTTTGGATGATGGCGGCACGCACGCGGTCGCGGCTTTCTTTGACTTCAGTATCGGGCAAACCGACGATATTGAAATGTGGCAAGCCGTTGGCAAGGTGGGCTTCCACTTCGACCAACGGCGCATTCATGCCGCTTAAGGCGCGGCTGTAAACCAAAGCAAGTGACATGTTTCAGACGGCCTTATTCGGCAGCTTCGGTTTGTTGTTTGATTTCGGCAACAGCTTCTTCAGCAGCGGCTTCGGCAGCTTTCAAAGCCGCTTCTTCAGGCTCTTGAGCAGCTTCGAGTTTGGCCAAACGGGCTTCCAATTCGGCCAGTTTGGTACGGGTTTTAATCAAAACCTGTTGTTGGATGTCGAATTCCTCACGGGTCACCAAATCCATGCGGTTGAACGCGCTGCCGAGCATGGCTTTAACGTTTTTCTCCATGTCTTTGGCAGGGCTGTTGGCGATGGTTTCGCTGATTTTGGAGCTGACTTCTTCAAAAAGTTGTTTGCCGAACATAATCCGTATCCTTTATTCAGAATGTATATAGAAATTCAAGTGGCTATTGTATAAGGAAAAAGGCCGTCTGAAAACGTTTTGCTTTTCAGACGGCCTCAAATGCGGAAGTTTACACGCCTGCGGCTGCTTTCAATGCGGCTGCTTTGTCGGTGCGCTCCCAAGTAAATTCAGGCTCCTCGCGGCCGAAGTGGCCGTAGGCGGCGGATTTGCTGTAAATCGGTCGCAGCAGGTCGAGCATTTGGACGATGCCTTTAGGGCGCAGGTCGAAATGTTCGCGAACCAAGGCGATCAGTTTTTCTTCGCTGATTTTGCCGGTACCGAAAGTATCGATGGAAATCGAAGTCGGTTCGGCAACGCCGATGGCGTAGGAAACTTGGATTTGGCATTGGGTTGCCAAACCGGCGGCGACGATGTTTTTCGCAACATAGCGGCAGGCGTAAGCGGCGGAACGGTCCACTTTGGACGGGTCTTTGCCGGAGAATGCGCCGCCGCCGTGCGGAGCAGCGCCGCCGTAGGTATCGACGATGATTTTACGGCCGGTCAAACCGCAGTCGCCTTGCGGGCCGCCGATAACGAAGCGGCCGGTCGGGTTGATCAGGTATTTGGTTTCGTCGGTCAGCAGTTCAGACGGCAGAACCGGTTTGATGATGTTTTCGATAACAGCGTTTTTCAGCTCTTCGTAACCGATAGACGGATCGTGCTGGGTAGACAGGACGACGGTGTCGATGCGTTTTACTTTGCCGGTTTCGCTGTCGTAAACCACGGTCAATTGGGCTTTGGCATCAGGGCGCAGCCAAGGCAGGCGGCCGTCTTTGCGCAATTCGCTTTGGCGTTGCATCAGGCGGTGGCTGTAATAGATGGCAAACGGCATCAGGGTAGGGGTTTCGTCGCAGGCATAGCCAAACATCAAACCTTGGTCGCCCGCGCCTTGGTTCAAGTCGATGCCTTCGCCTTCGTTCACGCCTTGGGCGATGTCCGGAGATTGTTGGTCGTAGTACACGCCGACTGCGCAGCCGTTGGCATCAAAGCCCAGCTCGGAGGAGTTGTAGCCGATGCGTTTGATGGTTTCGCGTGCGACTTTGATGTAGTCCACTTGGGCAGTAGTAGTGATTTCGCCTGCCAATACGCACAAGCCTGTGTTGACCAAGGTTTCCGCGGCGACACGCGCTTTGGGGTCTTGCGCCAAGATGGCATCCAAAATCGCATCGGACACTTGGTCGGCAACTTTATCCGGATGGCCTTCGGATACCGATTCGGAAGTAAACAGATATTCGCTCATTGCTATTCTTTCATTAAAAACAGGCTGCTGTGTTTTCAGACGGCCTTTTATTTCGGACAGCGGAAATCATAACAAAAACTCCGCTTTTTCTCTATACAAGTGAGAAACATTCGCACTTGCCTGCTGTTTCGGAATTCTGTTGCACGTTTCTTACAGGCAAAAAAATTCCCGCATTAAGCGGGTTTGGATTGCTCTGGCGAGCCACATCGGTTTTTCAACCGTCCACCTTACCTTTCCGTTTGAAAAGCAGGTTGGCATGGAATTCCCAACTCTTAATGCAGCGCGGATAGTAGCAGAAAAGCAGGTGTGCCGCAATATATTTGCCCGAAGTCTGTTTTGTTCAGACGGCCTGTTTCGTTTACAATCTGTCCACTTCATTTTGGTAAAACCTTATGCAAACGCTTGTTACCTTTGTTTTTAAATTTTTGGCCGCGCTGCCTTTGGCTTGGTTGCATAAATTAGGCAACCTGCTGGGCAGTTTGGGTTTTCGTGTGCTGTCGAAAGATCGCCGGCGTGTTTTCGAAAACATGAAACTTGCCGGATTGAACCCGACGGACGAGGCGGTGAAAAAAGTTTTCCGTGAAACGGCAAAAGGCGGCTTGGAATTGCCGGTGGCGTTTTTCAGACGGCCTGAGGAAATTGAAAACCTGTTTGTCAGCGTCAACGGTTGGGAACATGTTCAGACGGCCTTGAGCGCGGGTGAAGGTTTGCTGTTTATCACGCCGCACATCGGCAGCTATGATTTGGCGGGCCGCTACATCAGCCAGCAACTGCCGTTTCCTCTGACGGCGATGTACAAGCCGCCGAAAATCAAGGCATTTGATGCGGTGATGCAGGCAGGGCGCGTGCGCGGCAAGGGTAAGACTGCGCCAACCAGTATTCAGGGCGTCAAACAAATCATCAAAGCGCTGCGCGGCGGCGAAGCGACCATTGTGTTGCCGGACCATGTGCCGTCTCCGGAAGAAGGCGGCGACGGCGTGTGGGTGAACTTTTTCGGAAAACCTGCCTACACCATGACATTGGCGGGCAAGCTGGCGCAAGTCAAAGGCGTAAAGGCTTTGTTTTTCTGCGGCGAGCGTTTGCCCGACGGCAAAGGCTTTGTCTTGCACATCGAGCCTTTGCGCGGCGAATTGAACGGCGATAAGGAGAACGATGCGCGCGTGATCAATGAAAATACCGAATATTGGATACGCCGTTTTCCGGAACAATATTTGTTTATGTACAACCGCTACAAACATCCCGAAGGCGCGCCGTTGCCGCCGCCGGAAGTATAGGCTTGCCGAATGTAAAAAACCTGCTTGGACTCAAGCAGGTTTTGTATTTGGTCGGAATGAGAGGATTCGAACCTCCGACCCCTTCGTCCCGAACGAAGTGCGCTACCGGGCTGCGCTACATTCCGAATGTGGGAAATTATAGGATAGGAGAAGCCGGTTTGTACAGGGGTCGATAAATAATTAATAATTGGCTGCCGATGGGTTTGTTTTAGGCCGTCTGGAGCGATGTGTTTCAGACGGTCTGTGTTTTTGTTTGCCGCTTCTGCTGAAGCATTTGTCCTAATGGCATTATAATGTGGGCAATTGTTTTTTAGATTGTCTGCTATGTTTTATCTTTATCAGTCCGACCGTTTGGAAGCGCTTGCCGAAATGTGCGCGCATATTCATCAGACCTTGCCCTTGGATTCTGTATTGGCACAGGAAGAAGTGGTGGTGCAGAGCCAGGGGATGCGGCGGTATCTGAATGTGTTTTTTGCGCGCAAACTCGGCGTGGCGGCGAATTTGAAGTTCAGCCTACCGGCCGGTTTGGCGTGGCAGCTGATGCGTAAATTGGTTCCCGATGTGCCGCCGCTCAGTCCGTTTTCGCCTGAAGTCATGCGTTGGCGTTTGCTGGATTTGTTCCGCAGCGAAGCGTTTCAGACGGCCCCGGAGTACGAAAACGTGCGCCTGAAGCTGGAAAGTTATTTGCACAGTTCGGCCTCGGCAGATTATCAGCTTGCCGGACAAATGGCGGATATTTTCGACCAATATTTGGTGTACCGCCCGGATTGGATTGATGCGTGGCAGGCCGGGAAGCTGCTGGGTTTGGGCGATGATGAGGATTGGCAGGCGCGGCTGTGGCGCTATTTGGACGATGGCAGCCAATCTGCGCCGCACCGCGTGGCCTTGTGGGAAAAACTGTTGGCGCAGTTGGATAAATCGGTCTTGCCGCAAAGGTTGTTCGTATTCGGCATTTCGACAATGGCGCCGATGTATCTGCAACTGCTGCACCAAATTTCCAAGCATTGCGATGTGTTTGTGTTTGCGCTTAACCCGAGCAGCCAATATTGGGGCGAGGTCATCGACGAGGCGCAGATTTTGAAAAGGGGCGATGAGGCGGATTTGTCGCAGGCAGGGCATCCGCTGTTGGCTTCTTTGGGCAAGCAGGGGCGTGATTTCTTTGATTTTCTGGCGGAAGTGGAAACCGAGCAGGATATTCAGGTTTATGAAGAGGGAAAAGACGATACCTTGTTGCATTGCCTGCAAAACGATATCCAAAACTTGATCATGTCGTCTGAACGCTTATATCAACAGGAAGAAAGCGAGGCAGGCGCGCAGCAGGCTTGGGTTCAAGTCCACGATGCGGGCGGCAATCCGGTGTGTATCGAGCCAGACAAGCTGTTGAACGACGGTTCGGTCAAAATTGTCGCGGCGCACAGCCCTTTGCGCGAATTGCAGATTTTGAAAGAAGAGCTGTCGCTGGTGTTGCAAAAAAATCCCAACTGGCAGCCGCACGATATTGCCGTTTTGACGCCGAACATCGAGCCGTACAGTCCGTTTATCGAAGCCGTTTTTGGACAGGAGCAGGCCGGCAGTCAGGCTTTGCCGTATTCGATTTCAGATGTGAAACTCAGCCGCCGCCAGCCCTTGCTGTATGCTTTGGCGCAAACTTTGGATTTGCTGGAAAGCCGGTTTGAAGTGGACAAGGTTTTACCTTTGCTGGAAAGCCGATTGGTACTGCAACGCTTCGGTTTGAGCGAGGAAGATGTGCCGCTGCTGCATGAGACTGTTGCTGGATTGAATGTGCATTGGGGTTTGGACCAAACCATGCGCGAGGGTAAAGACAACCTCTTTACTTGGCAGCAGGCGGTAGAGCGTTTGGCCTTGGGCTGGATGCTGCCCGAAGGCGGCCACGGCATGTGGCAGGGCGTGAGCGCGTGGCATAGCAACGTCAACCAGTTGGACGTGTTCAGCGGTTTTGCCGAATTTATCCGTACTTTGGCCGATATGGCGGCGCAGTGGCAAGAGCCTGCCGATGTGGAAGGCTGGGTGCAGCGTTGCCGCGATTTGCTGGAGAAACTGTTTGCTCCGGATACGGACGACCAATACGCCAAGCAGCAGTTTGAGCAGTCTTTGGCGAAATGGCAGGAAGAGGCGCAGTTGGCCGAATTTGACGGATTGTTGCCGTGTAAAACCGTTATCCGCCATATCCGCCGTTTTTTGGACAGCGAAAGCCAAGCCGGTTTTTTGAGCGGCGGCATCACTTTTTGCAGTATGGTGCCGATGCGCAGCCTGCCGTTTAAAATGGTTTGCCTGCTGGGTTTGAATGACGGCGATTTCCCGCGCAATACCAAAGCGGCGGTGTTCGACCTGATTGCCAAACATCCGAAAAAAGGCGACCGCGCCCGCCGCGACGACGACCGTTATCTCTTCCTCGAAGCCTTAATCAGCGCGCGCGAAATGCTGTATTTGTCTTATATCGGCCGCGATATACGCAATGATGCCGAGTTTGCGCCGTCTTCATTAATCAGCGAGCTGCTGGATACCATCGCCGCCATGACGGGGAAAAGCGGGCGTGAGTTGTCGGAGAAATGGGTGAAACATCATCCTTTGCAGGCTTTTTCGCGCCGTTATTTCCAAAAGGACGCGCTTTCAGACGGCCTCTTCAGTACGCGCCAAGATTATGCCGATGCGTTGAACCAACCGCAAGCGGAAGCGCAGCCGTTTTTCCGTGAGGCTTTAAGTCAGGAAGAGCCGGGCAAAACCATTCATCAGGGCGAGCTCGTCAGTTTTTGGCGCAACCCTGTCAAAGTTTGGCTGAAGAAAAATTTAAGCTGGGATCAGCCGTATTTGGACGGCGCATGGGAATCTGCCGAACCGTTTGAGCCGCAACATGAGGGTCGGATTGCCGATGCCTATTTGGATGCGCGGCGCAAAGGGGAAGATTTTGAAGATACGGCCATTCGGCTGAATGCCGAAAGCCTGATGCCGGTAGGCGAATTGGGCAGTTTGTGGCAGAAGCAGTATCAAATATCTGCAAAAAACATGGATGCCGAGCTGATACGCAGTGACAAAAGGCCGTCTGAACCTTATGAAGAATCCTTTGACGACTTGGTTTTACAAGGCACCATCGGCAATCTTTACGAATGCGGCCGCATTGTGTTCCTAAACCAAAAAGACAATGCGCCCAACCGCATTGCCCGTTTATTGGAGCATTTGATTTTTTGTGCCGTCGCCCCTAAATCCGTTGCAAACCGACAAACCCATATTGTCAGCTTGGGACAGACCGAAACCTATGCTGCCATCGAGCAACAAACAGCAAAAGAACTTTTGAAAGAATGGCTGGTATATTTCCGAATCGGACAAAATACCCCCTTGCCGTTTTTTGCCAAAACCAGTCTTGCCGCTGCGGAGGAGTACAACAAGAAAGAGGATTGGGATGCTGCCTTGAGCAAAGCCCATGATGTTTTTAACGGCAACAAAATGAGCAAAGGGCAGAAAGAATATACCGAAGTGAAGCTGGTGTTTGGCCATTCGGAAGAATCGCCTCTTGATGAGCCGCTATTTGAAAACCTCATCGTCAATCTGCTTGTTCCGCTTTTGACCGGCGTGGCAGGGAAAACCGATACAACAGAATAGGAGTAAAGTATGGCCAATTATGCAGAATATTTGGATTTTGATACCGAAGAAGACAAATTGAAACAGCAGCAACTCTATCAGGCGACCGAGCTGTCGGCGCAAACGGTAGCGGAGGTCAAAAAGATCAGCCGTCCGCAACACTGGCTGCTTGCCGCTGCGCCATATTGTCCAGATTGCCGCGTGTTTGTGCCGTTTATTCAAAAAATGGCGGAGTTGAACCCCCGTATCCGCATCAACTATATTGCCCGCAGCGATTTCGACGACAGCAGCCGTTTCGATAATCCGTGCCAACAGGAAATCGTCCGCGCCAATCAAAAAATTCCAGCGCTGTTTTTGATGGGGCATGAAGAGGAAGGGCCTGTGTTTAACGAGTTTCCGCAAGTGGTGTTAAACCAAATTGCGGCAAATGAAACCCGTCGCACGGAATTGCGCGATGCGTACCGTGCCGGCGAATTTAATGCCGATATTGAGGCGCAGATTGTAGCGGCGTTGGCATGGGCAGAGCAGCGTTGTTGAGCAAATATTGCCGGTGTGTGCGCCTATGTTTTGAGCTGTTTTGATATTTTGCTTTGTAATAAAAAGGCCGTCTGAAAAGATTTCAGACGGCCTTCTTTGATGCTTAACGCTTTATCAAATCTCGATTTTATTCGGCGTAAAGGTTTGCCATTTGTTGCAGGCTGGGCAGTGCCAGAAGAAGACTTGGGATTTGAAGTGGCAGTTGCGGCAGCGGTACATGACACTTTTTTGCAGCTGGCGGCCGATAATGGAACGAATCATATCGGTATCGGCTTTCCACTCCGGATTCATATTGCTGAGTTTCAAACCAAGCAGGCGGTACACGCCGTTGAGGTCGGGTTTTTGGCGGACGAGTTCGACAGCGATTTGCGCCGCTTCGGTTTCGCCCTTAAGCAACAGAGCTTTCTCGTAGATGACGTTGATCAGGTCAAGCTCGGGGAAGGTTTGCATATAGCCGATAAGGCGGTTGAGGCCTTCTTCCTGTTTGCCTTGCGCGGCATAGGCTTCATAGAGTTTCTCGCCGACCATGCTCAGATAGGCGTGGTTTTGCTGCTCGATGGCGGAATACGCTTCTACTGCGGCAGGGAAGTTGCCCTGACGGTATTCGATGTCGCCGAGAATGATGTTGGCGCGCGTACATTTCTTGTTGGCTTCGAGTGCTTTGCCGATGTTGTAGCGGGCGGCGTCGAAGTTGGATTTGAACAGCGCGGCTTGGGCGATTTCGCAATAGAACTGGGCGATTTCAAACTGGTAGGTCTGTTCGTCATGGCTCAAGAGCTGCGCCATTTCGATGGCTTTTTCCCAGTCGCGGTCTTGTTGGTAGATGCTCAAAAGGTGTTGGCGGGCTTCGCGTGCCATATCGCCTTCCTGCAAGCCGAGGAAGATTTGTTCGGCACGGTCAACCAAGCCTGCGCTTTGGTAGTTTTGCGCCAATTCAAAAAGCACGCGTGCGCGTTTTTCGTTGACTGTGTCGGGCGAATCGAGCAGGGCGCGGTGCATATTGATGGCTTTGTCGTTTTCGCCGCGTTGGCGGTAGAGCTTGCCTAGGGTCAGGTTTAAGTCGTATGACTGCGGCTGCTGGTCGATTACTTCCGCCAATTCTCGCGCGGCACGGCCGCTGTTGCGGTCAACAAGGGCATCAAGGCTTTTGTAAAACCCTGCCGGTATGCTTTTGGCCTGTTTCAGGACGGTCTTCATATCGACGCGCGCGGCAAACCAGCCCATAGCGAAGAAAACGGGGAGGAGGACGATGGGCAGTAAGATGACCCACAATTCGTTGTCCATGGTATTCCTTTATTGATTGGTGGCGTTACGCTTTGGGAGTGGTTTCGGAAGTCGTTGCCGGTGTTTCGGTTTTGACCGGGGTCAGGTCTTTTTCGGAAAGGTGGGCGTATTTTTTCACTTCGGCACGCAGGCGGTTGTTTTCGCTGCGCAGGGTCAGCAGACGGCCGAAGAGGGCAAACATACCGAACACGATGCCGATAATAAAGGCGCCGAAAAGCACGACAATCAGCGGCAGATTGACGTTTTGGCCGGGCAGGTAGAAGAAGGATACGGTGTGGGTATTGGTGATGGCCAGCAGGAGGAAAACAAGAAGAATCAGGATTTTGATGATGGTAGAGATGAGTTTCATGGGTTACTCCGGGTTGGCTGCGGTTGGGGCAGGCCGTCTGAAAAATGGTATCAGTTTAAACGATTTGCCGGATTTCGGATAGGACGGCATGTTTCAGACGGCAGGGGGACGGAATCTTTAATGCTGACGGGTACTTGTCAAACCCATATTGAAAGGCGTATTGTTCAGTCTTTAATTATTATCTTACAAATCAGAATAAGAAAGGCAATCATCATGAGCAGACCAGTTCCAGCCGTATTCGGCAGCGTTTTTCACGCTGAAATGCCCGTTATCGCTTATCGTGAAGGTAAATGGCAGCCGGTAGAGTGGCAATCTTCCACAGACCTGACAATCGCCCCAGGCGCGCATGCTTTGCATTACGGCAGCGAATGTTTTGAGGGCTTGAAGGCATTCCGTCAGGCAAACGGCAAAATCGTGATGTTCCGCCCGACCGCCAACATCGCGCGTATGCAGCAAAGTGCGGATATTCTGCACCTGCCGCGCCCTGAGACTGAGGCTTATTTGGATGCTTTGATTGAATTGGTCAAACGCTCTGCCGAAGAAATTCCTGATGCGCCAGCCGCGTTGTACCTGCGTCCGACTTTGATCGGTACCGATCCTGTGATCGGCAAAGCTGGTTCTCCTTCCGAAACAGCCTTGCTGTACATTTTGGCTTCTCCTGTCGGCGACTATTTCAAAGCCGGTTCGCCCGTTAAAATCTTGGTGGAAACCGAACATATCCGTTGCGCTCCACATATGGGCCGTGTGAAATGCGGCGGCAACTATGCTTCAGCCATGCCTTGGGTGTTGAAAGCCAAAGCAGAGCACGGTGCAAACCAAGTGTTGTTCTGCCCGAATGGCGACGTTCAGGAAACCGGCGCGTCTAACTTTATCCTGATTAACGGCGATGAAATCATTACCAAACCGTTGACAGACGAATTCCTGCACGGCGTTACCCGCGATTCTGTACTGACTGTTGCCAAAGATTTGGGCTACACCGTTACCGAGCGCAACTTTACTGTCGACGAGCTGAAAGCCGCGATTGAGAATGGTGCGGAAGCGATTCTGACCGGTACGGCTGCGGTTATTTCTCCGGTAACTTCTTTCGTGATTGATGGTAAAGAAATTGAAGTGAAGAGCCAAGAGCGCGGTTATACAATCCGTAAGGCGATTACCGACATTCAATACGGTTTGGCAGAAGACAAACATGGCTGGTTGGTCGAAGTTTGTTAAATAGAACGCATTCAATAAAAAAGGCCGTCTGAAATATTTTTTCAGACGGCCTTTTTTATTGGTTTTTAGAGAGGGAAGACAAATAATAAAATGCTAAATTTTACAAACAAACGGTAGCATTTTAAGATAATCGGTATATAATGCGCAATTATGTTGTAAAAATACACATTGAAAATATCGAATTTTATTGATTTTTCGATGAAGTTAAAAACATTTATAGATATTTATTTTGTATATTTTGTAAATTTAGTTAAATGGGGAATGCTAAAAACATATTGTGTTAGAATTCCCCTCCTTTTTGGCTTCGCGGGATTAACTCTGTCACGCCAAAAAAGAAAACAATGCAAGATAAAACCATTTTTATTTTGCTATAAAAATCAAAAATAACTTAACTTTGGATGAACTAATCAATTAAAAAGGGACTCTGATACATTTTCCGTCAAAAATAACCGGATATATGGTACGCGGGCAGATTGCCTATAAAAGCCATCCAAGGGTTCTGTCCAAACACCATTACCGTTTTCAATCAGAAAATCGGCAGAAGGGGAAACGCTGCCGATTTTCTCAAAGTGGCCAGCTTCAGTTTGGCCTTTATACAGGCAATTGCTGTTACGACAGAATCCGTCTTACCTCTTTATTCATCGAACTTTTTTGTTGCACGCTTGTGCGGTGGGAAAGGACGATATTTGATACAAGGAAATACGCTGATTATGTCACATAAACTTGCCCCTCTTGGCCGTACCCATATCCGTCAAGGCTCCTCAACTCCTGAAACCACTTCCGAATCATCTTCTCCTCTAAAAGAATGGATACACACCCAAAATTTTGGGGGAAGTCCGTCTGTTTTTCCTGAACCCAAGCAATTAAGCGGTAAAAATACTGTAACGAGAGATGCGGTTCATGTGGCTGAGGCGGCAAGATTGAACAGTACCTCATCATCTTCAGACGGCGTTGTAACAAAAATGCGTGTCGTACGGGCCAGTGTTGCTTCTGCAAGTAGCGTTTCTGGTAAAAATACCATTGCGTCTAAAGTAACGGACAAACAGGTTGTTTCAAAAGAGCCGGTAAACAAACCGGTTAATCAATCGATGGAAAAAATTTTGGCTGAAAAGCAAAAAAAATACGAAGAGGCTAAAGCAAAAAAAATAGCCGAAGCCGCCACAGCCAAAGCAAACGCCGTCGAGCATGCAAAAGAAGCGCATAAAGCAGCAGTCGAAAAAGCGATTGCAGAGCGTAAAGCCAAACAAGACGCTGCCCGCAAAGAAAAAGAGGCAGAAGACAGAATTGCCGAAGGAAAAAAAACAGTCGAAATTGTGCATAAAAAGATTTTGAACGATTCAGACGGCCATAACAAAGTCGTGAGCGTTTCTTCCGGCAAAAAAACAGCCATGAGTCACGATAGCCACCTCAGTTCAGTCAAAGAAAACAAAATTGACGATCATACCGAAAACAGGGCAGGTGTCTCTGGAAAATACCGCGTGTATCAATCTAAAGAGTATGGTAATTATGTTCGTGTGAATGATTTTGGTGCCGATGCGCAGGGTAAAAAAGACAGCCTTCAGGCATTTAAAGCGGCTTTAGAGGCGGCTCATAAAGAAAAAGCCATGGTCTTCTTGGATGGTACCTACTATATTTCCAACCAGATTGTGATGGATAAAACCGTTTCCGGCGCACGCGGTTTGTTTGGTTCGGGGATGGGTAAAACCAAAGTAACGTTTGATAAGGCGCAGACAGGCGTGTTCAACCCGAACACCAACCATGATGACATTCGCCAATTTGCCGGTATCTTGATCGATGGACAAAACAATAAAACCATTGCCAACTTGTCGGTTCAATATACCAACCCTGATTTTTACCGCAAAGGCTTAAGCTATTTTGGCAAGGTAAACGGCATTTTGGTGAACGATGCGGACAATACTTTAATCAGTAAAGTAGAGGTTTCCGGTGCCAATCGTGCTGGTGTGATGTTCACGTCGACTGCTTCTTTGGAAAAGGAAAAAGGTCAAAAGCTGACCTTTAAAGAGCGCGTACAAAGCGGCGAAATTGATGAAAAATATGAAGCGCTGCCTTTGGGTGAAAACAACCGTATTGTTGATTCGTATCTGCACCACAACCGCGTTGCCGGTGCGCTGATCGGTTTCCAACAAAACTTTATCGGCGAGGGCAACCGTTTGGATTGGAACGGCCACGAAGCGGACGGCGGTACCGGCTACGGTATGGCTGTGGTTGCGGGCAGCTACAATTACGGTGTCACATACCGTAAAAACACGACCAACCACAACTACCGCAAAGGCTTGGATGTGCATGATGGTACAGGCATTGTCATTGAAGACAATGTGTTAACAGGTGACCGGCTGTATGGTATTGCTGCTTACAACCGCCAGTTTTCTATGGATAAAGTCAAAATTACCGGCAATACCATTATCCAAGACCCGAGCTTCCGCTTGAATGTTGATGATGACTTGGGCAAGTACTATCACATGTATTCAGGTATCCAGGTGCAAACCAATACCCAATACAAAGATTTGCACTCGGCTAACAAAGGCTATTTCGATATCAGCAATAATGTCATTAAAAATCTGACGGTTTATCAAAACAATATTCAGACTTACGCGATTGAGTTCCGTAACCATGAAAGCAAAATGGATTACACGCTCAATATGGCAAATAACAAGATCAGCGGCGAATCCACCAAATATCTGATTGCCGTCATCAACGATACCTACGACCGCGTTTTATCTAAAAACGGCATTGGCAGCGGTACTATTACCATTAGCGGCAATGATGCCGATATCGGCAAGATTATGAAAGGCGCGGTGCCGGTTTATGTGGAAGAACACCATGGCAATGTCGCTATGCATGGTGCGGTGACCATTCACAACAACAAAATTTCCGTGCGTGAAAAATCTGACGGCTATGTCGAATTTGCTTATTTGAAAAGTAATGCCAAAGAGTACAACATCACTAATAACACATTGAAACTTGGTGGTGCCCTGGATGATGTTTTGGTAGACGTATACAGTACCAACCCTAAGGGCAAGGCATCTTTAAATGTAGCCAACAATAAAATCATGACGGACATCAAAGACGAACTGTATGATTCATGGCTGCGCTTTGAAAATAACATCAAAACGTATTCAGAAGGCAATAGCCATAATGGTGCAGCACTGACAAAGGTGAATACGACCGGCAGTAAAGTTGCCTTGAGCGATATCTTGTCAGAAGCCAACTATATTGTCGCAACAACTAAAGATGCTGTGTATCACCATACTAAGAATGTGTATACATCAGGAGTGGAAGAACATCATACAACGACAGGGATTTTGTAAGCTGTTGAAGCTGTAATCTTTATGGTCTAAATATCGATAAATAAAAAAAGGCCGTCTGAAAATTTTCAGACGGCCTTTTCATCTAACTCACATTATTTAGCCAGTTCGGCACGCAGTTTGTGGGTTACATTCATCATCACTTGGAGTTGTTCCAGAGTTTCTTTCCAGCCACGGGTTTTCAGGCCGCAGTCTGGGTTAACCCACAGACGTTCAACCGGTACAACCTCGATGGCTTTGCGCAACAGGTGCTCAACTTCAGCTTCAGTCGGTACGCGTGGGCTGTGGATGTCGTAAACACCTGGGCCGATGTCGTTCGGGTATTTGAATTCGCCGAACGCAGTCAAGAGCTCCATATCGGAACGTGAAGTTTCGATGGTGATGACGTCAGCGTCCATGGCGGCGATGGCAGGCAGGATGTCGTTGAACTCAGAGTAGCACATATGAGTGTGGATTTGGGTGCTGTCTTCGCAACCGGTAGAGGACAGGCGGAAAGATTCACCGGCCCAGTTCAGGTAGGCATCCCAATCGGCACGTTTCAAAGGCAGACCTTCGCGGATGGCAGGTTCGTCAATTTGGATGACTTTGATACCGGCTTTTTCCAGATCCAATACTTCGTCGTTCAGAGCCAGTGCGATTTGTTTGCACACGGTAGCGCGAGGAATATCGTTGCGGACGAAAGACCATTGCAGAATGGTTACAGGGCCGGTCAGCATACCTTTCATCGGGCGTTTGGTCAGGCTTTGAGCGTAAGTAGACCAAGCAACAGTCATGGCTTCAGGACGGCTTACGTCACCGAAGATGATAGGTGGTTTAACGCAGCGTGAGCCGTAGCTTTGTACCCAGCCGTATTGGGTGAACGCAAAACCGCTCAACAATTCGCCGAAGTATTCAACCATGTCGTTACGCTCGGCTTCGCCGTGTACCAGTACGTCCAAGTCCAGTTTTTCTTGCTCTTCAACCACCAAAGCGATTTCTTTTTTCATCGCGGCTTCGTAATCGGCAGCAGACAGTTCGCCTTTTTTGAAGGCTGCACGTGCTTGGCGGATTTCGGTAGTTTGTGGGAAAGAACCGATGTTGGTAGTCGGCAGCAGAGGCAGGTTCAACCATGCTTGTTGCGCTTTGATACGGTCGGCAAATGGAGATTTGCGTTGGTCTGCGTTGGCAGGCAAATCGGCCAGGCGTTTGGCAACGTCTGCACGGTGGATTTCACTGCTGTTGGCACGGGAGTCGGCAGCAGCTTGGCTGGCGGCGAGTTCTTCGGCAACAGAATCACGACCTTCGTTTAATGCAGCTTTCAGAACGCGCAATTCTTGAGTTTTTTGCAGGGTGAATGCCAACCAAGAGTACAGATCAGGTTTATTGGCTTTCAGTTTTTCTTCAACTGACAAGTCAAATGGAGTGTGCAGCAGAGAGCAAGAGCTGGAGATCCACAAACGGTCGCCCAGTTTGGCTTGCAGAGGCTCAACAGTTTCCAAAACTTTGTTCAGGTTGGCGCGCCAAATGTTGCGGCCGTCGATAACGCCGGCAGACAGAACTTTGTCGTAGTCGGCAAATGCGTCCAGTTGCTCAGGGGCGCGTACCAAGTCGATGTGCAGGCCGTCAACAGGCAGGGATTTCAGCAAAGCAGCGTGTTCGGCAACAGAACCGAAGTAAGTGCTCAACAGGATTTTGGCGCTTACTTTGCTCAAAGTAGCGTAAACGTCTTTGTATGCTTCTACCCATTCTTTAGGCAGGTCAACAGTCAAAGCTGGCTCGTCGATTTGAATCCACTCGGCACCGGCTTCAACCAAAGCAGTCAGGATTTCAACGTAAACAGGCAACAGTTTAGGCAACAGGCTCAGACGGTCGAATTCAACGGCGCCTTTTTCTTTACCCACCCACAGGAAAGTCAACGGACCAACAACGGTCGGTTTGGCTTTCAGGCCCAAAGCTTGGGCTTCTTGCAGCTGTTGAACGTAGTGTTTGGCGTTGGCTTTGAATTCGGTATCGGCGTGGAATTCAGGCACCAAGTAGTGGTAGTTGGTGTCGAACCATTTGGTCATTTCGATAGCGAATTGGTCTTTGTTACCACGCGCCAGTTGGAAGAATTGTTCCAAAGACAGGTTTTGGCTGTCGAAGCCGAAGCGGGCAGGGATGGCACCGGTAGCAACTTGCAGGTCGAGGATGTGGTCGTAGAAAGTGAAATCGCCTACGGCAACGTAATCGGTGTTGGCAGCAGCTTGGTGTTTCCAGTTTTTCTCGCGCAAGTCTTTAGCAACAGCCAGCAATTCTTGCTCGCTGATTTCTTTGCGCCAGTATTTTTCTTGTGCGAATTTCAATTCGCGGAAGGCACCGACGCGCGGGAAGCCTGAAAAATGTAATGTTGTCATGTTAACTCTCCTAGTTGGAATTTTGAATCAGGCCGGTATGGCCTGAATGTTCGATATTGTAAATCAGAATGGTGAGGCCGTCTGTTTTATTAACGGGGGCGTACACCCAAAATATGGCAGATGGCGTAAGTCAGTTCGCTGCGGTTGAGGGTGTAGAAGTGGAAGTCTTTGACACCTTCGCGAGAGAGGACTTTGACCATGTCGATGGCGATGCTGGCGGCAACAAGGTTGCGTGTGCCTTGGTCGTCATCCAAACCTTCGTACATTTTAGACAGCCAGCTTGGAATTTTGACGTTGGTCACTTGGGCCATTTTGGTCAATTGTTTGAAATTGGTTACAGGCAGGATGCCGGGAACGATTTCAACGTCGATGCCCATCATCACGCAACGGTCGCGGAAGCGCAGATAGCTTTCCACGTCAAAGAAGAATTGGGTGATAACGTGGTTTGCGCCCGCATCGATTTTACGTTTCAGATTGATCAAGTCGGCTTGGGCGGATTTGGCTTCAGGGTGAACCTCTGGATAGGCCGCTACGGAAATATCAAAGTCGGCCACGGAGCGCAACAGTTTGACCAAATCTTCGGCATAGAAAGGTTTTTTCTCGTAGCCGGGCGGCTCGTCGCCACGCAGGGCGACAATGCGGCGGATACCGCTGTCCCAATAATCTTTGGCGATTTGGCGCAACTCGTCAGGGCTGGCGTCGATACCGGTCAGGTGGGGGGCTGCGTCAAGGCCGGTTTCTTGTTTGATGCGTTTAACGATACTGTGTGTGCGGTCGCGTTCGCCGGAGTTTGCACCGTAAGTTACGGAAACGAATTTCGGATGCAAGGTTTGCAGGCGATGGATGGAATCCCATAGCATGGTTTCCATTTGTTCGTTTTTCGGCGGGAAAAATTCGAACGAAACATTGATGTCGCCTTTCAAATCAGAAAGGCTGTTGTTTAAAGCGGCGATTTCTCGAGCGTGATTCATGGTTATGCACCTTCTGCATATCTTTTATTTGTTGTCAGACTGCATAATAAATTTGAGGTCAGTATGAGTCAATTTCGAAATTTTCCAAAATTGTATGAATAGATTTAATAAAGACCTCAGGCCGTCTGAAAAATAGCCTGAGGTCTTGTTTGATAGGGAAGGGAAGAAAGCTTATTCTGCTTCATCTATCCATGCTTGTTGCACGGCTTCGAGAATGCGCTCGCCGCAACGCGCCGGATCATCGTCAAATCCAGGCAAAGCCATAATCAGATCACGCAGTTGGGTAAAGCGTACGGTTTTCGGGTCGATGCTGTCACCGTGTAAGTCGTAGAGTTCTTCGGCGATGCGTTGGGTATCTGTCCATTTCATGATGTGTTCCTTTATTGGGTTTGGGCTAATAGTAATTATTTTAATCAAGAAGAAGTCGGACTGCCAGAATGTTTTACTGCAGATGCGGATATAAATAATGCGGGTATTTTTTAACAAAATAGCATATTTGCGTTAAAATACGGCACGACACTTAAAAACTACGGCACATTCGCTTTGAATTTGCCGTTTTATATATTTTATTCCGTTTTGAATGATGGTTTGCGCATGAATAATTTACATTATCTCAATGCAACCAAATCATTTGGAACGGCTCTTAATACGAAATCCATCGCTTAAAAATAAAAGGAAAAAAAGATGAATAACGCACTCAACGCCAAGCTATCCAAACTAATTTACGCGCTTGCTTCAGATGATCCGGAGTATCTGTCTAAAGCAGGCGCATTTGACCGTTTGCTGCTGTTGGTTCGCGAACTTTATCGGATGCTGGACGAAACAGAAGGTTTGAAGCAGCTGGTGTTCCGTCTGTATTACGGCAAGCACTATGGCTTAATTAAACTGGATGCCGCTTCGCCCAATGACGATGCAGGCGCGTTGAGGTTGAAACGTTGGATGGTTTATTCGCGGATCGCAGAGCGTATCGAAAAGTGCGGCAAGCATTTGTCGGTCGTGCTTGAAGATGCGGCGTTGGAAAATGGCGTGGACAAATCTCATTATATAGATGAAGCCAATGCCATTATCGAGCGTTTCGGTTTGGTAAGGGATGAGGCTGCGCTTTCAGCCATCGAGGCAGAGGAAGCGTTAAAGGCAGAGGCTGAACTGCCGACAGTAAATAAATCTCAGAATGCTGCTCCCCGTTATAACGGCAATATGCATCAAATCAGAATGCAAGAAAAAATTGAAAATTACTCCGCTACGCAGAAAGTGGCCTCCATGCAGATTTCGCGTATGCGTTTTATTTTCCCTCATATCAAATAATTTGCTGCATAACCAAAAGGCCGTCTGAAAACCATGAATTTGTGGTTTCAGACGGCCTTTTCATTAAACCTCGTTTTAATGGTCTTCGCGAGCGTGGTTGATTGTATATTTAGGAATTTCTACGACCAAATCTTCATCGGCAACGACTGCCTGACAGCTCAAGCGTGAATCAGCTTCCAAACCCCATGCTTGGTCGAGCAGGTCTTCTTCCAATTCGGTCGGTTCTTCCAGGCTGTCAAAACCTTTGCGGATAATCACGTGGCAGGTGGTGCAGGCGCAGGATTTTTCGCAGGCATGATCGACTTCGATGTCATGGTCGAGCAGTACGTCAAGGACGGTTTGGCCTTCCGGCGCGTCTTCGATAACCGCGCCTTCAGGGCATAATGTCGCGTGTGGGAGTACGGTAATTTTTGGCATTTTTATTGTCTCGGTTGTTTAAGAGTGGTTGTGGTTAAAGTGGTTTCAGACGGCCTTGGATATTCAATATTCAGGCCGTCTGAAAAATGGGTTTATAACATGATGCCTTTACTTCTTAAATTTTCCAAACACTCGTCCAGATAAGCATCATCATGTTCGGCATAAATCGGCGAAGTAGCTGTTTCAGCCGCGTGTGAATGGTATGGGGCAGCGACTTTGCCGCGATATAGCGGGTCTTTCCATAAAGCATCCGGTTTGTAACCGCGCTTTTCCATCTCATCCATAATCAACGCGTGATATAGATAGAGTTTGTAGGGCGAATGGGTAAAAACGTAATTAACCGTCGCATGCGGCCTGCCCCAGCCCGCTCCGCGTAAAGCGGCGCATTCGCGGTGTTGCCCCAAAAGCTGGGCACGGGGGAGTAGGGGGATAAGGGTTTGGTGCCAGAGTCTCATTGTGATTCAAATAATTTTAAATATTCTGTGTAAGCTTTCTCTAAATTTTCTTTTGAATAGGTAGTATAAATATGAAGACCTTCTTCAATTTCAGTAGTTAGCTTTGAACCACTTGTCCCAAAGTATTCGTCTTTATATAAACGGACTTTGGAATTTTTGGGTTTATATGCATTTTCTGAAGAGATGAGATTTCTTAATATGGAAGGATTTTGTTGGTGCTTTTCCTTGATAAAGTCGATAAATGCACTTCTGTTTACTTCAAAGATTTTTTCTTGATGATGTTCTTCGACGGTTTTTTCAAAACCTAACTCTGCTATTTCATTTTTAGGAAATACAATTTCGCCTCTTAATGAGAGAAAAAGCCTTTTCGCAAGATTTTCATCAATTGCAAAAAGCTCAGTTTCTCCTATTTGGCTTTTGCCGAAAATTTCATGAAGTAAGGTTTCTTTTTCTTTATAGTTGTCGGTTTTAATGGCTAGAATGCGTTCTAACCCGGCAACGTTTGCGTAGCCGTTGTTTTCCAAATGGCGCATTCTAGTTTCAAAATTATTTTCGTCAGTAATACCAATTTTATATACGCCTTTGATGACGGTTTTCATCAGGTAGACAATGCCTGCTTTTTCCATTGTTGTCCTTTATTTTTATTTCTGTATGAAGATATCTTTTCAGACGGCCTTTTTATCAAAGGCCGCCTGAAACCATTTGCCGTCAAATATTATCAACGCTTTGTCCTGTCAATGCGCGTTGGATGTTGCGGTTCATGCGTTTGGCGGCGAAGTTGTCGGTGCTGTGGCTGAGCTTGGTGACGGCGGCACGGATGTCTTCGGCTTTGCCGTCTTTCAGACGGCCTTGCAAGTTGGCGATGTCTTGTTGAATCTGTTGCAATTCTTCGGCTTCCAACAAATCTCTGTCTAACTCAAGGGCTGCGTTGACAGCGTCGGTTAAGCTTTCGGCTTCGACTACGGCTTCGGCGCGTGCGCGTGCGGCCATGTCTTCGGCAGCGTTGCTCATGCTGTCTTTGAGCATTTGGGTAATGGTGCCGTCGTCCAAGCCGTAGGAAGGTTTGACTTCGATTTGCGCCTGTACGCCGGTGCTTTGTTCTTGTGCGGAAACGGACAGCAAACCGTCGGCATCAACTTGGAAGGTCACGCGGATACGCGCTGCGCCTGCTGCCATGGGCGGAATACCGCGCAGGGTAAATTTGGCAAGGCTGCGGCAGTCGGAAACGAGTTCGCGCTCGCCTTGAACGACGTGTATCGTCATGGCAGTTTGACCGTCTTTGAAAGTGGTAAAGTCCTGCGCACGCGCGGTAGGAATGGTAGAGTTGCGAGGAATGATTTTCTCGGCAAGACCGCCGTAGGTTTCCAGACCAAGCGATAAAGGTGTAACGTCAAGCAGTAGCCATTCGCCGTCGGTTTTGTTGCCGGCAAGGACGTTTGCTTGTATGGCGGCACCGAGTGCAACCACTTCGTCAGGATTGAGGTTGTTCAGCGGGGTTTGGCCAAAGAATGTGGCAACTGCTTGTTGAACGTGCAACATGCGGGTAGAGCCGCCAACCATAATCACGCCTTTGACATCTGCCTTGGTTACGCCTGCGTCTTTCAAAGCCTGTTTGACGGGCTCGATGGTTTTTTGTACCAGATTTTGGGTCAGATTGTGAAACTCTTGGCGGGTAATGACGGTATGAACTTTATGGCCGTCTGAAAGTGTGGTTTCGATGACGGCTTCGGTTTGAGTGGTCAGTTTTTCTTTGGCGGTACGGACAAGGGAAAGCAGAAGTTGGCTGTCTTGTTCGTTGAGTTTGGAAAGGTCGTTTTGTTCGAGCAGGTAGCAGAACAAACGATGGTCGAAGTCATCGCCGCCCAATGCGCTGTTGCCGCCGGTGGCTTTAACTTCAAACAATCCTTTGGTCAGTTGCAATACTGATACGTCGAATGTACCACCGCCCAGGTCGTAAACGACAAACGTGCCTTCTGAAGCGTTGTCCAGTCCGTAGGCGATTGCGGCGGCGGTCGGCTCGTTGAGGAGGCGCAATACATTCAAGCCTGCCAAGCGTGCGGCATCTTTGGTGGCTTGACGTTGGGCATCGTCGAAATAGGCAGGTACGGTAATGACGGCACCGACCAAATCGCCGCCTAATGTTTCTTCGGCACGCGATTTAAGGGCTTTGAGGATTTCAGCCGATACTTCGATAGGCGTTTTTGCACCTTGACGGGTGTTTAACTCGACCACGCGCTCATTGGGTGTAAATCGATAGGGCAGGTATTGCGCCTCTTGTGCGAGGTCGGTAAGGGTGCGGCCGATCAGGCGTTTGGCGGAGCTGACTGTATTTAGCGGATCGGTTTTTTGGGCAGAAAGGGCGTTTTTGCCGACTTCAACTTCGCCATCCAAATAACGGACAACCGAAGGCAGGGTGGCGCGGCCGTCTGAATCAGGCAGGCAGACTGCGCTGCCGCTGCGGACTGTGGCAACCAAGCTGTTGGTTGTGCCTAAATCAATGCCTACGGCGAGGCGGTGTTGATGGGGGGCGGCGGACATGCCGGGTTCTGAAATCTGCAAAAGAGCCATGATTGTGTGCCTTCTGATGCTGTATTTATTAGGATGGGGCAGATTTTAGCAGATTTTTGGCAGATAGTTGAGTGGTTTGCTAGGAAATAACCATAAGGCCTATTGTTGTTTTTTAATTGAAAAGAAAGTGGATTTTGAATCCGGACTTGTATTTTTTAAGAAATGCGGATAAAATTCAGCCTCTTTGCCTTGCCTTTTACTTCGCATGGTGAAAGGCTGTTTTTAATCATCCATAAGGAGATAACATGCGTCATTACGAGATCGTGTTTATCGTTCATCCTGATCAAAGCGAGCAAGTGCCTGCTATGGTTGAGCGTTACAAAACCATGATTACTGAAGCCAGCGGTAAAATCCACCGTTTGGAAGACTGGGGCCGTCGTCAATTGGCTTACCCAATCAACAAAATCCACAAAGCACATTATGTTTTGATGAATATCGAAACTACTCCTGAAGTGGTTGAAGAGCTGGAAACTGCTTTCCGCTTCAATGATGCCGTACTGCGTCACCTGACCATCAAAACAAAACACGCTGTAACTGAAGCTTCTCCAATGTTGGGCGGCGAAAAAGCAAAAAATTTGCTGAACGGTGCAGCTGAAGAAGTTGCAGCAGCCGAATAAGATTGAACAATCTGATTAAGCTTACCGCCCGTATCTTACAGGTTCAGCCTTTGAGATACACGCCGGCAGGAATTCCTGTTTTAGATGTTGTGTTACAACATGAATCTTGGCAGGAAGAAAACGGACAGAAATGTCTGGTCAAATTTGAAATTCCCGCGCGGATTTTAGGTAAGCAGGCTGAGGAATGGCAGTATCGGCAAGATGCTATCATCGAGTCGGAAGGATTTTTGGCGCAACGCAGCCAACGCTTCCCCAAGCCGGTACTACGCATACAGAACATTAAAGAATATAAAGGTTAAACGACAATGGCTCGTCAATCATTCAAACGTAGAAAATTCTGCCGCTTTACGGCTGAAAAAATCCAAGAAGTTGATTACAAACAAGTTGATTTGTTGAAAGACTTCATCTCTGAAAACGGCAAAATCATCCCTGCCCGCATTACTGGTACTAAAGCACACTACCAACGTCAGTTGGCTACTGCTGTGAAACGTGCCCGTTTCCTGGCTCTGTTGCCTTACACCGATCAACACAAATAATTTTGGAGTTTAAATCATGCAAATTATTCTGTTAGAAAAAATCGGCGGTCTGGGTAACTTGGGTGACATCGTAACCGTTAAAAACGGTTACGCACGCAACTTCCTGATCCCTGCCGGTAAAGCAAAACGTGCAACCGAAGCCAACATGAAAGAATTCGAAGCACGCCGCGCTGAATTGGAAGCCAAACAAGCTGAAATCTTGGCTGATGCTAAAGCACGTCAAGAAAAACTGGAAGGCCAAACCATTACTGTTGCTCAAAAAGCCGGTGTTGATGGTCGTCTGTTCGGCTCTGTTACCAATGCTGACATCGCTGAAGCAATTGTTGCTGCCGGTATCCAAGCTGCTAAAGCAAACGTACGTCTGCCTAACGGCCCATTGAAAGCTGTTGGCGAATACGAAGTTGAAGTGGCTCTGCACACTGACGCTGTTGCTAAAATTACCGTTGCTGTTGTTGCAGCCGCTGAGTAATTGATTCATTCAAGGCCGTCTGAAAATCAAGGGTTTCCTTGGATTTCAGACGGCCTTGTCTATGTGCTTGAGTCGAAGCAAATAGGTACCGAGTTTCTATATTTTTTGGCTGATTAAAAAGATGGCAGTTGGCATAGAGAGATGATGTGTTGGACGAATATTCTTTCGTATTCGGATTTATCATAGTATTTAATAAAGAGATTATTTATGAATAAAATCAAAATCTTTGGGATGGGTCTGGCTGCTTTGGCTCTAGCTTCATGTAGTACCCCGCAAAAGCCTGCTGTCGATACAGCGAAACCTGTTGAGCCTGTTTCTTCTGCAAAACGCCCTGTATTTGATGCAGCGGCTGAATCTGTTGCCAGCAGCGGTTTTAATGAGAACGTCAATGTTCAGCAGTTTATCCAATATGAAGTAAAAAACCGCCGTTTCAGTGCGGAAGAGTTGCGCAATTTCTTTAATGGCGTGGTGTATAAAGGCAACATTATTACCATTATGTACCGCCCAAGCACTTCGCGTCCTTGGTATGAATTCCGCACCGGTAACTCTGGTGCAGCCAAATTTAACGGCGGCAGACAATTCTATGCGGCAAACCGTGCCGTAATCGATGATGTGGCACGCAAATACGGCGTACCTGCCGAATTGATTGTGGCGATTCTCGGTATCGAAACCAATTACGGCAAAAATACGGGTAGCTTCCGCGTTGCCGATGCCTTGAGTACATTGGCCTTTGATTATCCACGCCGTGCCGAGTTCTTCCAAAACGAGTTGAGCGAACTTTTGCAGATGGCAAAAGAAGAAAAAGAAAATATCTTTGACTTCAAAGGCAGCTATGCCGGTGCGATGGGTATGCCGCAATTTATGCCTTCAAGCTACCGTAAATGGGCGGTGGACTATGATGGTGATGGTCATCGCGATATTTGGAATAATGTCGGCGATGTGGCGGCTTCTGTCGCCAATTATATGAAACAGCATGGCTGGCAGACCGGCGGTAAGATGGTTGTGCCGGTAAGTCTGACGATTACTCCGCACTTGCAGGCGATTATCGATGAGAAAACTGCCTTGACGCGCACTGTCGCAGATTTCAAAGCTTTGGGTGTCGTGCCTCAAGCTGCTGTTGCGGATAATGAAAAGGCTGTATTGTATGCTTTGGAAACCAGCCCGGGCGTATTTGAATACTATTTGGGCCTGAATAACTTCTACACTGTATGGCAATACAACCACAGCCGCATGTATGTAACAGCGGTACGCGATATTGCGAATGCAATCAATAACAATGGCCTGTAAGCCATAAGAAAACCACCCATTTGGGTGGTTTTTAAGTATTTGGGGCTTTTACAGAACATTTTAAGCCATCAGTTTGATTTTCATGGCGTAACGTTTTTTGCTGTGCCCTGAAACAAACTGTCCGCCTTTTGCAGGGGATAAAAACGCATTGCCTTCTGCGGTTGGTTCTGCACAAGTATATTGGCCGTTTCTATCGCTCCAGAGGGCATACACAGGCAGATTGTGGGTGCGGATATCCAGTTTCAAGCCGTTAAATGCAACGTGTGCATCCTGGTCGGAGGAAACAAATTCGGTATGGGAGATATAGTCGGCATCGTATGGCGCGCCGTTGAAATCAAATTGTGTACCTGCGGCGGTAAAGTAGGGGTGGAATCCCGGAGACGTGCGGACGGGCGATTCGCCGTAATTGCAGACAGTTAGGATGGCGATGGCTTCATTTTCGTTAGGCAGACTGTAATCAAGCAACCATTCGACGTGTTCATAGCCTTTTTCTGTGCTGATTAATTTCAAGCCGATATCCGATTCATTTTGATGGCGGATTTCCCAGTCTGAAGTTCTGCCGAAACCATGTTGAGCTAGATGATTTTTGCTGTCCGGTCCGAATTGGGGTAAGCAGACGTGCATGCCGCCGCGTAATTTTGTATCATCGCCCACGTGGACGCTGGTTTTCGGAAACAAGACTTCCCGTCCTTTTAGAATCAGGGAGTCAATATATCCGCCCATTGTATTGACTTGCATAGTGGCTGATTGGTTGCGTAGTATGATTTCAGGCATAATGATTTTAGCTTCAAATTGTTTATCATTTGTGTGGCATTCTAACATTGCGATGACATGCTGTCGCTGCCAGCTTGATAGAAAATCCTTAATAAAAATCAAAAAAATGCTAGAATATATGCCATTTTCTGAGGCCGTCTGAAGAGCGGATAATTCTTTTCAGACGGCCTTCCGATTTATTTCCCGTAGAGAAACAACATGGCTTATCAAGTTCTTGCACGAAAATGGCGTCCGAAAACCTTTGCCGATTTGGTCGGTCAGGAACACGTCGTCAAAGCCCTGCGCAACGCGCTGGACGAAGGCCGTCTGCACCATGCCTATCTGCTGACAGGGACGCGCGGTGTGGGCAAGACCACGATTGCCAGGATTTTGGCCAAGAGCTTGAACTGCGAAAATGCCGTGCATGGCGAGCCGTGCGGTCAGTGTGAAAGCTGTACGCAAATCGACAGCGGCCGTTATGTGGACTTATTGGAAATCGACGCGGCATCGAATACCGGCATCGATAATATCCGCGAAGTATTGGAAAATGCGCAATACGCACCGACTGCGGGTAAATACAAAGTCTATATCATCGACGAAGTGCATATGCTTTCCAAAAGCGCGTTCAATGCCATGCTGAAGACTTTGGAAGAACCGCCTGAACACGTTAAATTCATTTTGGCGACCACCGATCCGCATAAAGTCCCCATTACCGTATTGAGCCGCTGTTTGCAGTTTGTTTTGCGCAACATGACAACCCAACAGGTTGCCGAGCATTTGGCACATGTCTTGGACCGTGAAAACGTTCCTTATCAGCCGCAGGCTTTGCAGCTTTTGGGACGTGCCGCCGCCGGTTCGATGCGCGATGCGTTGAGCCTTTTGGATCAGGCGATTGCCATGGGTTCGGGTAAAGTTGCCGAACAAGATGTCCGCCAGATGATCGGAGCGGTCGATAAACAATATTTGTTTGAATTGCTTGAAGGAATCATCAATCAAAACGGTGAGGCCTTGCTGGAAAAGGCTCAGGAAATGTCCGCCAGAGCGATTGGTTTTGACAGCGCCTTGGCAGAATTGGCTATGTTGTTGCAACGTTTGGCTTTGATTCAAACCATTCCTTCTGCCTTGGCAAATGACGACCCTGAGCGTGAAACTTTGCTGCGATTAAGTCAGGCTTTGAGTGGCGAGCAGGTTCAGCTTTATTATCAATGTGCTATTCATGGTAAACAGGATTTGCCGCTGGCTCCGGACGAGTATGCCGGTTTTGTCATGACGCTTTTGCGCATACTTGCATTTGCGCCGTTGGCTGCTTCGGGTTGCGATACGCAAAGTCAGATTGAACACACGGATTTGCATTCCGACCATCAGAAAGCTGAGGCCGAAAAAAAGCCTTTTCAGCTGCCGAAATCTGAACCGATAGCAGCACCGGTGGTTGAGAAAGAGGCTGTTCCGACCAAACAGGATATCGTTGAAAGGCCGTCTGAAGAAACTATTCAGTCTGCTCAACAACAGACGGATGTACCGCCTTGGGAAGACATGCCGAGCCAAGTATCGGCTGAGCCGCCTCAAATTCAAGCGGCGCAGAAGCAAGAAGCTGCGGAGCCATTGCCTGTTGCAAAAGTTCAGACGGCCCCTGAGCTGGAAGAATATCCGCACATGGATGAGGAAATTCCGCCTCCGTATTTTGATGAAGCATATACATATGAAGATTCGCATCATGCTGATGTGATGGAAGTACCACAGCCGGTTGTGTCTGAAGAAGAGGAGGGAGATGAAGAAGAGCTTCAGTTCGCTCCTTTGCCTGAGTTTAAAACTGAGAATTGGCACAGCATTATCGAACGCTTTGCCCGTAAATTAGGCGCGGCGCAGATGTTAGCGCAAAATGCGGCATGGACGAGTTATGATGCGGAAGCAGGTTTAATCATGCTGTCGTTGACGGATGAGGCCAAAGCTACTGCCAATAAAGAGCGCTTGGACAAAATCTGCCAGACGTTGAGCGAGGCTTACCATCTTGGCAATTTAAGGCTGCAAACTGAGCCTTGGCAGGATGATAAAGGCTGGGAAACGCCGGTGATGCGCCGCAAACGTATTCAAGAAGAAGGGCGGCAGCAGGCGCAAGATTTGCTGGAAGCGGATACAACGGCGCAGAAAATCTTGCAAACCTTTGAAGCGCAATGGCTGCCGGATTCTTTAGAGTTGGCAGGACATTCTTAAAATACTGATATACAAGGCCGTCTGAAAGGCAATAGCGTTTTTCAGACGGCATGAGTGAAACCCATTTATTCAAACCCATAGGAGTAAAACATGTTCGGAAAAGCCGGATTAGGCGGCCTGATGAAACAGGCTCAACAAATGCAGGAAAACATGAAAAAGGCACAAGCCAAGCTGGCTGAAACCGAAGTTGAAGGTGAAGCAGGCAATGGTTTGGTGAAAGTTGTGATGACGTGTTCGCATGTTGTCCGCAAACTTGAAATCAGCCCTGATTTGATTCAAGAAGCCGCTGACGACAAAGAAATGCTGGAAGATTTGGTATTGGCCGCCATTAATGCCGCTTCTGAAAAAGCCGAAGAAACCACCAACAAAACCATGGGTGCATTCACCCAAGGCCTGCCTGCCGGTATGGGCGATTTCTTCCGTTGATTTAAAAATAAATAAAAGGCCGTCTGAAGCCAGATTTGGGTTTCAGACGGCCTTTTTTATTATGAGGACTCATGGGCTTTCTTTGGGAAAGAACAAGCGTTCCTTATTGATGTAAAAAAGCCTGAACAGCAGTTCAGGCTTTTGAAATTTGGCTCCCCGACCTGGGCTCGAACCAGGGACCTGCGGATTAACAGTCCGTCGCTCTACCGACTGAGCTATCGGGGAATGGGGCGTATTATAATGGCTGGAAAAAATGTGTCAATCCATATTTTCAAGAAAATGGTGCAAAATATTTCAAATGTTTGAATGTTAAAAATATTTTGTAATCAAGTTTCACATACTCCCCAGCCGTTTCAGACGGCCTTTAGTATTTGGCGTTAACCAATTTGCCGTTTTGGAATACTTGTTGCTGCATCACCGTGCCGTTGTAAGCGTAAGTGGTTAACGAGCCGTTACTTGGCGTGGCACGGAACTGCATCAGTTGGTTGCGGCTGAGGACGTAGGGGTCCGTGCGTTTTTGGCTGTTGTCGCTGTAAAAGTCTTGCACGACATATTCGTTGTTGCGTTTGCTGATCAGTTGGCGATGGAAACCGCCTTTGACTGCGCTGTTGCTGGGTGTGCCGTGTGCATCAAAATAGGTCACAATTTGTTCTTCTGAGATACGGATGCCGTCTGAATCCGTGCCTTTGGTGGTTTTGGTTTTATCCAAGCCGACAGGAATGTTGATGGATGTACCCAGGCCGACGTGGCGGCCGATGCTGGTGCCGACGCCTAAACCGACGGAAACGCCGGGCGTGCCGACTGTACATGCGCTGAGTGAAGCGGCCAAAAGGGCAGGTAAGAGAACTTTTTTCATAATGTGTATCCTTGTAATAAGAAATGTTTGTAATGTGGGAAGTATAGTATTTTTGCGGGGGGGCTGGTGTTAGTATTGGTAAAAGGGCGCAAGGCCGTCTGAAAAACAAGATAGAAACGAATATATCATTCTGGTGTAGAATGTGCCGAAATAATGATTTAATAAGAATGTGAATGAATAATGAAAACTTTAAAATTTACGAAGATGCACGGTTTGGGCAATGATTTTATGGTGGTCAATGCCATCAATCAGGACTTTGATCCGTTGGCTGCGCCGCTTGCCCAATGGGCAGACCGCTATCGCGGCGTGGGTTTTGATCAGTTTTTGGTAGTGGAGAAGCCTTCTTCTGATGCGGTCGATTTTCGGTACCGCATTTTCAATGCTGATGGTCGGGAAGTAGAGCAGTGCGGCAATGGCGCGCGTTGTTTTGCGCGTTTTGTCGCGGATAAGGGGTTGACGGATAAAACGGAAATTTTGGTTGAAACGACCAAAGGGATTATTGTGCCGAAGCTGTTGGATAACGGTTTGGTTACCGTCAATATGGGTAAACCGCGTTTCATGCCGTCTGAAATTCCGTTTGTGCCTGCACATGGTGAAAATGAAGATGCGCTGACGCATATTGTCTTGGTCGGTTTGGAATCTGTACCGGTAAGCTGTGTGAATATGGGTAATCCGCATGCGGTAATTTTGGTTGATAATGTTGAAACCGCACCGGTGGAGCATTGGGGCGGCGCTATTGAATCGCACGAGCAGTTTCCTGAACGGGTCAATGTCGGCTTTTTGCAGGTTGAAGATGAGTTGTCAGTCCGCCTGCGCGTGTTTGAACGCGGGGTGGGGGAAACTCAGGCTTGCGGCACTGGAGCGTGTGCGGCCGTGGTGGCAGGCGTGCGCAATGGCTTGCTGAAAGCGGGTGCGCCTGTGCGTGTTACTCTGCCTGGGGGCGAACTGTTTATCAGTTGGGAAGAAGGCGGCGATGTGCAAATGACCGGCCCTGCTGAAACCGTTTTTGAAGGCGAGTTGCAGTATTCATGATGGTTTCTTTGGATTTTTGGTTTGCCGTCGCGTATGCTGCGGTATCGTTGGCATTTATTTTTCGCGCACAGCGGTTTCAATGGCTTTGGGCTACGGTGTTGTTGTGGCTGGGGATTTCGGCACTGGGCGCACGCTTGTTGCCTGGAATGTGGGGCTTTACGCATACAGGCCCTTTGTTCATCCCTCATTTTTATCTGACAATCGCCAGTATTTTCTTCTTTATCGATGACTGCAGTAAAACGGAAGACAAAAAGTTTTGGTCGGCAGGCGAATATGCCGGTTTGACCTTATTTGCAGTTTCCAATGTCGTCATGACTTTGGCTTTTGTTTTCTTGGCAGGCGTGGTTTATTTCATCTTGCCGCTGGCAGGCTCGGTTTTTGCATGGGTGGCCTTACTGAAAATTTATGCTTTGAAACCCATTTATTGGTTTGTCTTGCAGGGCGTGTTGATGCTGGTGTTTTATCTGCACCGTGTGGTTGTTTGCAAGCAGTCTGCCTCTCTTTTCAGTATGCGGCAGATGTGGGCAGGCTGGATGGTTGCCGTCGTGATGCAGGCTGTGGTTGCCGTTACATTGATTTTTGAGCGCAGTGGATATTGACCGCGCTTGAACCAAAAGTTATAAAGAAAGAAATTTTCGATATTGGTTTTTTAGACGGCCTGAGTTTAATATGCAGGCTGTATTACATCTAAATCAGGAGCAGGAAATGAAAATTGCAAATAATATTACCGAGCTGATCGGCAACACACCTCTGGTGAAACTGAACCGCCTGACCGAAGGTTTAAAAGCGCAAATCGCCGTTAAACTTGAATTCTTTAATCCAGGCAGCAGCGTGAAAGACCGTATTGCCGAAGCCATGATTGAAGCGGCCGAGCAAGCCGGTAAAATCAATAAAGATACCGTTATCGTCGAGGCAACCAGTGGCAATACCGGTATCGGTTTGGCCATGGTGTGCGCGGCCCGCGGTTATAAATTGGCCATCACCATGCCTGAAAGCATGAGTAAAGAACGCAAAATGCTGCTGCGTGCGTTTGGTGCAGAATTGATTTTGACTCCTGCTGCCGAAGGCATGGCAGGCGCTATTGCCAAAGCCCAATCTTTAGTGGACGAACATCCGGGCACTTATTTCATGCCGCGCCAATTTGATAACGAGGCCAATCCTGAAGTTCACCGCAAAACCACTGCCGAAGAGATTTGGCGCGATACAGACGGTAAAGTAGATATTTTCGTGGCCGGTGTGGGTACTGGCGGCACGATTACCGGCGTGGGCGAAGTGTTGAAAAAATACAAACCCGAAGTTCAAATCGTGGCTGTCGAGCCTGAAGCTTCTCCGGTATTGAGTGGTGGCGAAAAAGGCCCACATCCGATTCAAGGTTTGGGCGCAGGCTTTATCCCCAGCGTTTTGAATACGACTGTTTACGACAGCATTGTCAAAGTACCTAACGAAGCAGCGTTTGAAACTGCACGCGCTATGGCTGAAAAAGAAGGCATTTTGGTAGGTATTTCTTCAGGTGCCGCGGTATGGAGCGCATTGCAACTGGCCAAAAAACCTGAAAACGAAGGCAAGCTGATTGTTGTCTTGTTGCCATCGTATGGCGAACGCTATCTTTCTACGCCTCTGTTTGCCGATTTGGCATAATATAGGATTGTTGTTAAAAGGCCGTTTTCAGACGGCCTTTTTTGCGTATGGGCTTGAGATATCGTATGAAATCTGTTGTAATTCAGTTAATCTGTTTTGAATACCGTTATTCAAAAGTCGGTTTCTTCAACGAATCATGCTTATAATGCGCATTATGAAAAAATACATTCTTCCTATCCTTGCTGTAGCGGCACTTGCCGGTTGTGAATCGATTTATGTTCCGACTTTGAAAGAAGTGCCAGTTCGACCAACCAACGTCAAAAAGCCTAAGGCTGATTCACAAGTTTCAGCTACCGGTTATCATTTGGCTCCTTCGCATTGGGCAGATGTTTCCAAGATTCATGATGAAGCACGTCGCTTGAGTACCCAAGTGAGCCAAGGTAGTCTGACCAAAGTTCAGGCTGCACAATATTTGAACCGCTTCCGTATCCAACAAGTGGGACGCAACTCTGTCGATGACAGTATGTACGAAGTTTATCTGCGTTCTGCCGTTGACAGCCAACGTGGTGAAATTACTACCGAGCAATCCAAACAGTACATCCAAGGTGCTTTGCGCGGTTGGCAACAGCGTTGGAAAAACATGGATACCAAGCCAAGCAATCCTGCGTTTACCAATTTCCTGATGGAAGTTATGGGTATGCAGCCTTTGAAATAAAAAAGTCATAAACTGAGAAGGCCGTCTGAATATTCAGACGGCCTTCTTTTTGTATTTATATATGTGTAGTCGAATTGTATCCAATTAAGAACCAAACAACTTGTCAGCCGCTTGACGGGCTTTTTCTTGAATATCTTCGGTCAGATAGTTTTTCATCTGAGAATAAACCAGCGCAATGACGGCAATGTCATCGCTGAAGCCAAATGGAATCAGAAGGTCGGGAATGCTGTCGATAGGGCTGAGGAAATAAACCAGTGCGCCGACAATAATCATTTTAGCCCGTTTGGGCGTGTGTTCGGATTCCCAAAGGTAATAAAGTACATAAAGCTGTCGGACGACAGGTTTGCCCAGGCGGCCGGCAAAGCGTCCGAGTTTTTTCATAAAACCGGATGTGTCCAAGTTTCGACGGCGGAAGGAGGGGATGTAGTCTTCCGGATCGGGTGTGTTTTGATGAGGGGAGTGTGTCATGATGCAGCTTCCTTATAAGGTATGGAAACATTGTTGGTGTTGTGCTGTATTTTAGTCCATCTAGGGATAGATGAAATGTCTTTGAATGTATAACTATGTAAGAGTAGTAGTAATAATGCAATAGTAATAAGTTAAAAATGGCTTATGCCTTTGTAAAGATTAGGTATCAAGAGTGAGAATTTATCTCGCAATAGATACGATTCTCAAATCATAATGATGTTATTGTAAGTGCTTTGATGGGGAGATGGCTTAATTGCAGGAAAGTAACAAAAAAGGCTAGCCACGCAAAAAAAAAAATCTAAGAATGATTGTTTGATTTTATTAGTCTTTTGGTAAAAATCATTAGAGCATTCATAAATTGCACTGTTCAAAATGAGATAAAACAGGTAAATTATGGTTTATGTAGCTTATTGTAGTGCTGAGCTATAGGTTTTGAGCTGATAATAAATCTAGAGGAACTGACCATGTCCGCCAAATCACGCCCGGTATTTTTGGAAATTCCGAATATCCGATTGCCCATACCGGGGATTGTATCTATTCTTCACCGTATCAGCGGCGTCGGCTTATTTGTGATGCTGCCTGTTCTCTTGTATTTCTTCTCTGGAACGCTGGATCGCGAAGCGTCGTTTGAAGCATATCGTTCTGCTATTTCCAATCCGTTTGTGAAGCTGATCCTTATCGGTCTGTTGTGGGCATATCTGCACCACTTTTTTGCCGGTATCCGCTTTCTGTTTTTGGATGTGCATAAAGGCCTGGAATTAAATACTGCCCGTACTACTGCTAAAGTTGTATTTGCTTCTGCTTTGATTCTGACCGTCGTTTTGGGAGCTTTGTTATGGTAGAACGTAAATTGACAGGTGCGCATTACGGTTTGCGCGATTGGGCAATGCAACGTGCAACTGCGGTCATCATGCTGGTGTACACCGTGGTTCTTTTGGTTGTTTTGTTTACGTTGCCTAAAGAATATTCGGCATGGCAGGCATTTTTTGATCAAACTTGGGTGAAGGTGTTTACCCAAGTGAGCTTCTTGGCCGTATTCCTGCATGCATGGGTAGGTATCCGTGATTTGTGGATGGACTACATTAAGCCTTTCGGCGTGCGTTTGTTTTTACAAGTTGCCACCATCGTTTGGTTGGTAGGCTGCTTGGTGTATTCAGTTAAAGTAATTTGGGGGTAAATATGGGTTTTCCTGTTCGCAAGTTTGATGCCGTGATTGTTGGCGGTGGTGGTGCAGGTTTACGCGCAGCCCTCCAATTGTCTAAATCCGGCCTGAATTGTGCTGTTTTGTCTAAAGTCTTCCCAACCCGTTCTCATACTGTAGCGGCTCAAGGTGGTATTTCTGCTTCATTGGGTAATGTGCAGGAAGACCGTTGGGATTGGCATATGTACGATACCGTAAAAGGTTCCGACTGGTTGGGCGACCAAGATGCGATTGAGTTTATGTGTCGCGCAGCGCCTGAAGCTGTAATTGAGTTGGAACACATGGGTATGCCTTTTGACCGTGTGGAAAGTGGCAAAATCTACCAACGTCCTTTCGGTGGTCATACTGCAGAACACGGTAAACGCGCGGTAGAACGTGCATGTGCTGTTGCTGACCGTACCGGTCATGCGATGTTGCATACTTTGTACCAACAAAACGTCCGTGCCAATACACAATTCTTTGTGGAATGGACAGCGCAAGATTTGATTCGTGATGAAAACGGCGACGTAGTCGGTGTAACCGCCATGGAAATGGAAACCGGCGAAGTTTATATTTTCCACGCTAAAGCTGTGATGTTTGCTACCGGTGGTGGCGGTCGTATTTATGCTTCTTCTACCAATGCTTATATGAATACCGGTGACGGTTTGGGTATTTGTGCCCGTGCAGGTATTCCGTTGGAAGACATGGAATTCTGGCAATTCCACCCGACTGGTGTAGCCGGTGCCGGTGTATTGATTACTGAGGGTGTGCGTGGTGAGGGCGGTATTCTGTTGAATGCCGACGGCGAACGCTTTATGGAACGTTACGCACCAACCGTAAAAGACTTGGCTTCCCGTGACGTGGTTTCCCGTGCGATGGCGATGGAAATTTACGAAGGTCGCGGCTGTGGTAAAAACAAAGACCATGTATTGCTGAAAATCGACCATATCGGTGCAGAAAAAATTATGGAAAAACTGCCGGGCATCCGCGAGATTTCCATTCAGTTTGCCGGTATTGACCCGATTAAAGACCCGATTCCTGTTGTGCCGACTACCCACTATATGATGGGCGGTATTCCGACTAACTACCATGGCGAAGTTGTTGTTCCGCAAGGTGAAGATTATGAAGTGCCTGTAAAAGGTCTGTATGCGGCAGGTGAGTGCGCATGTGCTTCCGTACACGGTGCGAACCGCTTGGGTACCAACTCCCTGTTGGACTTGGTGGTATTCGGTAAAGCTGCCGGCGACAGCATGATTAAATTCATCAAAGAGCAAAGCGACTGGAAACCTCTGCCTGCTAATGCCGGTGAATTGACCCGCCAACGTATCGAGCGTTTGGATAATCAAACTGGCGGCGAAAACGTTGATGCATTGCGTCGCGAACTGCAACGCTCCGTACAACTGCACGCCGGTGTGTTCCGTACCGATGAGATTCTGAGCAAAGGCGTTCGAGAAATCATGGAGATTGCCGAGCGCGTGAAACGTACTGAAATCAAAGACAAGAGCAAAGTGTGGAATACCGCGCGTATCGAAGCTTTGGAATTGGATAATTTGATTGAAGTAGCGAAAGCGACTTTGGTGTCCGCCGAAGCGCGTAAAGAATCGCGTGGCGCACACGCTTCAGACGACCATCCTGAGCGCGATGACGAAAACTGGATGAAACATACCCTGTATCATTCAGATACCAATACTTTGTCTTACAAACCGGTACATACCAAGCCTTTGAGCGTGGAATACATCAAACCGGCCAAACGCGTTTATTGATGAGTTTTCAGACGGCCTTTATCTTAAAGGCCGTCTGAAACCTAACCATACCCACATTGAACTGCTTGAATTCATAATACAAAATCATTGGGCAGTTTATGAGAAAAGGAACACTTCTCATGGAAAAAATGAGTTTTGAAATTTACCGTTATAACCCGGACGTTGATGCCAAACCTTATATGCAACGTTACGAGTTGGAATTGGAACCAACGGACGTTAAACTTTTGGACGCTTTGGTGCGTCTGAAAGCACAAGACGATACATTGTCTTTCCGCCGTTCTTGCCGCGAAGGTATTTGCGGTTCTGACGGTATGAACATCAACGGCAAAAACGGCTTGGCATGTCTGACCGATCTGCGTGGTTTGAAACAGCCGGTTAAAATCCGCCCTCTGCCAGGTCTGCCTGTTATCCGCGACCTGATTGTGGATATGACCCAATTCTTCAAACAATATCACTCCATCAAACCTTACGTTGTCAACGATAACCCTATCGATGCGGACAAAGAGCGTCTGCAAACTCAGGAAGAGCGTAAAGAGTTGGACGGTTTGTACGAATGTATTTTGTGTGCTTGCTGCTCGACTGCCTGCCCGTCATTCTGGTGGAACCCTGATAAATTCGTTGGTCCGTCTGGTTTGCTGAATGCTTACCGTTTCATTGCGGATAGCCGTGATACCATTACTAACGAGCGTTTGGATAATCTGAACGACCCATACCGTTTGTTCCGTTGCCACACCATTATGAACTGCGTAGACGTATGTCCTAAACACTTGAATCCGACCCGAGCCATCGGTAAGATTAAAGAGATTATGTTGAAACGAGCCGTTTAAGAAATGATGGTTTTTGACGATATTGCCAAACGGAAAATCCGTTTTCAAACCCGCCGGGGATTATTGGAATTAGATTTAATCTTCGGCAGGTTCATGGAAAAAGAATTCGAGCACCTGAGTGATCAGGAGTTGTCCGAATTTTCCGAAATCCTCGAATTTCAAGACCAAGAGTTGCTTGCCTTGATTAACGGACATTCGGCGACGGACAAGAAACACCTGATTCCCATGCTTGAAAAAATCAGACAGGCATGACGTGTTATAGAGCTTGTTTGCGATGCCAATCCGAACAAGCTCTTTCCATACGGAGGCCGTCTGAAAAAAAGGACCGTGCCGCTTGGGCGGCAACGAAAGCCCCAACTTACAAAGGAGTTTAAGAATGTCTAAATCAGTCAAGCTCACCACCCCAAATCAAGAGACCTTGGAACTGCCAGTATTGGAAGCAAGTATCGGCCATGATGTGGTTGATATTCGTGCTTTGACAAAAAATACAGGTCTGTTTTCCTTCGACCCCGGATTCGTGTCAACTGCAAGTTGCGAATCCAAAATCACTTATATTGATGGCGATGAAGGTCTGTTGTATTACCGTGGTTATCCTATCGAGCAGTTGGCCGAAAAATCCGATTACTTGGAAGTTTGCTACCTGTTGATTTACGGCGAACTGCCTACCCCTGAACAGAAAAAAGAATTTGATGCTACAGTCAGCCACCATACTATGGTGCATGAACAGTTGACTTGGTTCTTCCGCGGTTTCCGTCGCGATGCGCACCCGATGGCGATGATGGTGGGTGTGGTTGGCGCTTTGTCTGCTTTCTATCAAGACAGCTTGGATATTACCAATCCTGAACACCGCAAAATCGCGATTTACCGCTTAATCTCCAAAATTCCGACCATTGCGGCAATGTGTTACCGTTATTCCAACGGTTTGCCGTTCAATTATCCAAAAAATAACCTTTCCTATGCTGAAAACTTCTTGCACATGATGTTTGCGACACCATGTGAAGAATACAAACCTAATCCAGTATTGGCTCGCGCGCTCGACCGCATCTTTATTTTGCATGCCGACCACGAGCAAAACGCTTCTACTTCGACTGTACGTTTGGCCGGCTCTTCTGGTGCAAATCCATTTGCCTGTATCGCTGCCGGTATCGCCTGTCTGTGGGGTGCTTCACACGGCGGTGCAAACGAAGCTGTGTTGAAGATGCTGGACGAAATCGGCGATGTATCTAATGTTGCCGCATACATGGAAGGTGTGAAACAACGCAAATACCGTCTGATGGGCTTCGGTCACCGCGTATACCGCAATATGGATCCACGAGCCAACATCATGCGCGAAACCTGTTATGAAGTCTTGAAAGAATTGGGCTTGGAAGACAGTCCTAAATTCAAGCTGGCGATGGAATTGGAACAAATTGCACTGAAAGATCCATTCTTTGTTGAACGCAAGCTGTATCCAAACGTCGATTTCTACTCCGGCATCGTCTTGTCCGCATTGGGCATTCCAACTGAAATGTTTACCGTTATCTTCGCATTGTCGCGCAGTGTAGGTTGGATTTCTCATTGGCATGAAATGATTAGCGATCCGGCACTGAAAATCGGTCGCCCACGTCAACTTTATACCGGTGCAGAACGTCGCGATTACGTTTCGGTAGATAAACGCTAATAGACAATACATTAATATATTGTTGAAAAGTCGTTTGAAAAAATCGAATTGCCGTTTTCAATGAGGTTGGTCGTAATTAATTAAGTTGATAGCAGGTAATTTGATTTGAAATAGGGTAGAATAAAGTGTCATTTCAGACGGCCTGAATTCCGTTCGGAGAACACGGGATTCTACCCTTTGTTTATATTTTAAAGAAAAGAGCTCACGCCATGATGGACGAAAAACTCAATTTCTCTTATCTGTTTGGTTCTAATGCGCCATACATCGAGGAGTTGTATGAAAAGTTTCTGGATAATCCGGAATCTGTCGATGAAAAGTGGAAACAGTACTTTACCGATTTGAGTAAACAGCCGGGCGCAGTCGCTGTCGATGTTGCCCATACACCGATTCGTGAATCATTTGCCACTTTGGCTAAAAAGAAAATTGCCGCAGCCGTCGCAGGCGGTTTGGATGAGGCAATGATGAAAAAGCAAGTCAGCGTTTTGCGACTGATTTCTGCCTATCGTATCCAAGGCGTGGGTGCAGCCCAACTTGATCCGCTCAAACGTATTCCTCCTCAAAATATCGAAGCTCTCGATCCTAAATTCCACGGTCTGTCAGATGCCGATATGGCGCTTCAGTTCAATATGGGCGAGGGCGATTTTTCCGGTCAGAGCAAACTGCCTCTGTCCCAAATCATCAGCAACCTCAAACAAACCTACTGCGGCCATATTGCGGTAGAGTATATCTACATCCCAAATACCGAAGAGCGCCGCTGGGTTCGCAATTATTTTGAAAGCGTACTGTCTACGCCAAGCTACAACGTTGAACAAAAACGCCGTATCTTGAAAGAAATGACTGCTGCCGAAACTCTGGAACGCTACCTGCATACCAAATATGTCGGTCAAAAACGCTTTGGTGTAGAAGGCGGTGAAAGCGCGATTGCCGGTTTGAATTACCTGATTCAAAACGCTGGTAAAGACGGCGTGGAAGAAGTCATCATCGGTATGGCACACCGTGGCCGTCTGAATGTTTTGGTTAACATTTTGGGTAAAAAACCGGCTGATCTGTTTGCTGAATTTGAAGGCCGTGCCGAAATCAAATTGCCTAGCGGCGACGTGAAATACCACATGGGCTTCAGCTCCGACATTGCTACGCCACACGGCCCGATGCACGTTTCTTTGGCATTCAACCCGTCACACTTGGAAATCGTTAACCCGGTAGTGGAAGGTTCTGCACGCGCCAAACAAAAACGTTTGGGCGAAAACGGCCGCGATAAAGTCTTGCCAGTATTGATTCACGGTGACTCCGCATTTATCGGTTTGGGTGTTAACCAAGCAACATTCAACCTGTCTAAAACACGCGGTTATACCACCGGCGGTACTGTTCACATCGTGATCAACAACCAAATCGGCTTTACGACTTCCGATACCCGCGATACCCGTTCTACCGTACACTGTACCGATATCGCGAAAATGGTTTCCGCTCCGGTTATCCATGTGAACGGCGATGATCCTGAACGCGTTTGCTTTGCCATCCAAGCTGCCTTGGATTACCGCAAAAAATTCCATAAAGATATTGTGGTCGACGTTGTCTGCTACCGTAAATGGGGTCACAACGAGGGCGATGATCCGACCCTGACCCAACCGATGATGTACAAAAAAGTATCGCAACACCCAGGTGCGCGTGCTTTGTACACCGAGCAACTGATTGCCGAAGGCGTGGTAACTCAAGCTGAGGCTGACGGCTACATCCAAGCTTACCGTGATGCTTTGGACAAAGGCGAACATGTTGAACAAACAACTTTGAGCAACTTCCAACGCACACAAATCGACTGGAGCAAATACCAAGGTAAAGATTGGCGCGAAAAAATCGAAACCGGTTTGCCTGCCGCCGACATTGAGCGTCTTACTGAGAAATTCACCGCTGTACCGGAAGGCTTTGCCCTGCATCCGACTGCAAAACGTGTGATCGAAGCGCGTAAAGCCATGGCATCCGGCAAACAAGCCATCGACTGGGGTATGGCCGAAACCCTCGCATACGCAAGCCTGCTGACCAAAGGTCATGGCGTGCGTATCTCCGGTGAGGACTCCGGCCGCGGTACATTCTCACACCGTCATGCAGTATTGCACGATCAAAAACGCGAAAAATGGGACGACGGTACTTATGTTCCTCTGCGCAACATGGGCGAAGGCTTGGGCGAGTTCCTGGTTATCGACTCTATCTTGAACGAAGAAGCCGTGATGGCGTTCGAGTACGGCTTTGCCTGCTCCGCTCCTGACAAGCTGACCATTTGGGAAGCTCAATTCGGTGACTTCGCCAACGGCGCGCAAGTGACTATTGACCAATTCCTGTCTTCAGGCGAAACCAAATGGGGTCGTTTGTGCGGTCTGACCACCATCCTGCCGCACGGTTACGACGGTCAAGGCCCTGAGCACTCTTCTGCACGCGTAGAACGTTGGTTGCAACTGTGTTCAGAGAACAATATGCAAGTCATCATGCCGTCTGAAGCATCGCAAATGTTCCACCTCTTGCAACGTCAAGTCTTGGGTTCATACCGCAAACCGCTGGTGATTTTCATGTCCAAACGCCTGTTGCGCTTCAAAGGTGCAATGAGCCCGCTGGAAAACTTCACCGAAGGTTCGACTTTCCGTCCGGTTATCGGTGATACCGCCGAACGCGCAAGCAACGACAGCGTGAAACGCGTGGTATTGTGTGCCGGTCAGGTTTACTATGACTTGGAAGCAGGCCGTACCGAGCGTAAACTGGAAGATGATGTTGCTATCGTCCGCGTTGAGCAGCTGTATCCGTTCCCATATGAAGAGGTTAAAGCTGAACTGGCGAAATATCCGAATGCAAAATCTGTGGTTTGGGCGCAAGAAGAGCCGAAAAACCAAGGCGCGTTCTACCAAATCCGCCACCGCATCGAAGACGTTATCAGCGAAGAGCAAAAACTGTCTTATGCCGGTCGTCCAAGCAGTGCATCGCCTGCAGTGGGCTACTCAAGCAAACATATTGCTCAATTGAAACAATTGGTTGAAGACGCTTTGGCGTTGTAAACCAAGTAGCATTCCGTCTGAGGCTGCTCAGGCGGAATGCCCATATGCAGAATTAAAAACACACAACAGGCCGTCTGAAAGGGCCATTGGAGACACAAAATGATTATTGATGTAAAAGTACCTATGCTGTCTGAAAGCGTATCTGAAGGCACGCTCTTGGAATGGAAGAAAAAAGTTGGCGAAGCAGTTGCCCGTGACGAAATCCTGATCGATATCGAAACTGACAAAGTGGTTTTGGAAGTACCTTCTCCACAAGCCGGCGTATTGGTTGAAATCGTAGCGCAAGACGGTGAAACCGTTGTTGCCGACCAAGTTTTGGCACGCATCGATACAGCTGCTACTGCCGCTGCTGAAGCACCAGCCGCCGCGCCTGCCGAAGCTGCCCCAGCCGCTGCTCCTGCTGCTGCACAAAACAACGCCGCTATGCCTGCCGCCGCCAAACTGGCTGCCGAGACCGGTGTTGACGTGAACGCATTGCAAGGTTCTGGCCGTGACGGTCGCGTATTGAAAGAAGACGTACAAAATGCCGCTGCCAAACCTGCAGCAGCCGCAGCCCCTGCCGTTGCACTTCCTGCCGGCGCACGTCCTGAAGAACGCGTACCAATGAGCCGTCTGCGTGCCCGTGTTGCAGAACGCCTCTTGGCTTCTCAACAAGAAAACGCCATTCTGACTACATTCAACGAAGTCAACATGAAACCAATCATGGACTTGCGTGCGAAGTACAAAGAAAAATTCGAGAAAGAACACGGCGTGAAATTGGGCTTTATGTCCTTCTTCGTTAAAGCCGCTGTTGCCGCCCTGAAAAAATATCCGGTTGTGAATGCTTCTGTTGACGGCAAAGACATCGTTTACCACGGCTACTTCGACATCGGTATCGCAATTGGCAGCCCACGCGGTTTGGTTGTACCAATCCTGCGCGATGCCGACCAAATGAGCATTGCCGACATCGAACAAGCAATTGTTGATTACGCGAAAAAAGCTAAAGACGGCAAAATCGCTATCGAAGATCTGACCGGCGGTACATTCAGTATTACCAACGGCGGTACTTTCGGTTCTATGATGTCTACCCCGATCATCAACCCGCCTCAATCTGCGATTTTGGGTATGCACGCCACTAAAGAACGTGCCGTGGTTGAAAACGGCCAAGTTGTTGTCCGTCCAATGATGTATCTGGCTCTGTCTTACGACCACCGTATTATTGACGGCCGTGAAGCTGTATTGACCTTGGTAGCCATTAAAGACGCGTTGGAAGACCCAGCTCGCCTGTTGTTGGATCTGTAATCGTTTCAGACGGCCTTTTATTTGTTAATGAAAAGGCCGTCTGAATTTTTATTTAGATGTAGCGTAATGTAGTATCGTGCTACAATAGGCTCAACGAACGATTGAGGCCGTCTGAAACATTTGATTCGAATGAATCGGCAGATATGGACTTTCAGACGGCCTTTTCTTAAAACCATCAAAACGCAGTCATTCAAAATAAAAAAGAAACAAAAAGTATCGTTTTTATTTTGAGATACTGCAAAAGCAAAGGATGACACGATGTCTCAATATGATGTAGTAGTGATTGGTGCAGGCCCGGGCGGATACGTTGCCGCCATCCGTGCCGCGCAACTCGGTTTCAAAACCGCTTGCGTTGACGCAGGCGTTAACAAAGCAGGCAATGCCCCTGCATTGGGCGGTACTTGCTTGAACGTAGGTTGTATCCCTTCTAAAGCCCTGTTGCAATCCAGCGAACATTTCCACGCTGCGCAACACGAGTTTGCCGAACACGGTATCACTGTCGGCGACGTAAAATTCGACGCGGCCAAAATGATTGAGCGCAAAGATGCCATCGTAACCAAACTGACCGGCGGCGTGAAATTCCTGTTCCAAAAAAACAAAGTAACCAGCCTGTTCGGTACTGCTTCCTTTGCCGGTAAAAATGGCGATGCTTACCAAATCGAAGTCGATAACAAAGGCGAGAAAACCGTTATCGAAGCCAAACACGTCATCGTAGCCACCGGTTCCGTACCGCGTCCGCTGCCACAAGTCGCTATCGACAACGTGAATGTATTGGACAACGAAGGTGCATTGAACCTGACTGAAGTACCTGCCAAACTCGGCGTGATCGGTTCCGGCGTGATTGGTTTGGAAATGGGTTCCGTATGGAACCGCGTGGGTGCAGAAGTTACCATTCTTGAAGCCGCGCCGACCTTCCTGGCTGCCGCAGACCAACAAATCGCCAAAGAAGCCTTCAAATACTTTACTAAAGAGCAAGGTTTGAGCATCGAATTGGGCGTGAAAATCGGCGACATCAAATCCGAAGGCAAAGGCGTTTCCGTTGCTTACGAAACTGCTGCCGGCGAAGCCAAAACTGAAGTATTCGACAAACTGATCGTTGCCATCGGCCGTATTCCAAACACCAAAGGCCTGAACGCGGAAGCCGTAGGCTTGGAAAAAGACGAGCGCGGCTTTATCAAAGTAGATGGCGAATGCCGTACCAACCTGCCTAACGTATGGGCAATCGGCGACGTGGTCCGCGGCCCGATGTTGGCACACAAAGCCAGCGACGAAGGCGTTGCCGTTGCTGAGCGCATTGCCGGTCAAAAACCGCATATCGACTTCAACAACGTACCATTCGTGATTTACACCGATCCTGAAATCGCTTGGGTGGGTAAAACCGAAGAGCAGCTCAAAGCCGAAGGCGTGGAGTACAAAAAAGGTACTTCAGGTTTCGGTGCAAACGGTCGCGCATTGGCAATGGGCAAAGCCAAAGGTACGGTTAAAGTGTTGGCAGATGCCAAAACCGACCGTATCTTGGGCGTACACATGATCGGCCCGGTTGTCAGCGAATTGGTTACCGAAGGCGTGACTGCGCTCGAATTCTTCGCCAGCAGCGAAGACATCGCCCGCATTATCCATGCCCACCCAACCTTGTCCGAAGTGGTTCACGAAGCTGCATTGGCGGCTGACAAACGCGCTTTGCACGGTTGATAGACATTAAGGCCGTCTGAAACTTTTCAGACGGCCTTAAGGCCTCCGACAAATTGAATGTTTCGAGAGCTCCGTTTTCTGATTTATAATTCCGTCAGACAAACACACAGCATTTACATTCATTATGAACAAAGAAATAGTCGGTATTTTCTTTATACCGATGGGCATCATCAGCATGTGTATGGCCGCATTGTGGCAGATGTATGTGATGATGACCGAAACTTATACGCTCAACCGTTTCAAAGATAAAGAATTGGTTTGGCGCGTGGCATTGTTGTTTATCAGTTTCAGCCTTGCTGTTTATCTGCTCTGCCCGAATTCGCGTAAAAAAGGCATCGTCTTTTTTATTCTCGGGGGAGGCGGTGCAACCATGTATCTGCTGGCACGGATGTGGTTGCCCTTCAGTAAATAGTAGGGCCGTCTGAAAATATGGGATTGGCCGCAGGGCGATTCCTAAAACCCACTCACCTTAAGGAGAAATCCATGAATTTACACGAGTATCAGGCTAAAGAACTGCTGGCTAGCTACGGTTTGCCCGTACAAGGCGGTATTTTGGCACATAACGGCGAAGAAGCCGCTGTAGCTTACGACAAATTGGGCGGCAAATTCGCTGTTGTCAAAGCACAAGTACACGCCGGCGGCCGCGGTAAAGCGGGCGGCGTAAAAGTCGTTAAAAGCCGCGAAGAAGCTAAAGAAGTGGCTGAAAGCCTGATTGGCACCAACTTGGTAACTTACCAAACCGATGCCAACGGACAACCTGTCAACAGCGTTTTGGTTTGCGAAGACATGTATCCTGTTCAAACCGAGCTGTACTTGGGCGCAGTGGTTGACCGTTCTACCCGCCGCGTTACATTCATGGCTTCTACCGAAGGCGGCGTGGAAATTGAAAAAGTTGCTGCCGAAACTCCTGAAAAAATTTTCAAAGTAACCGTTGATCCGCTGGTCGGCCTGCAACCTTGCCAAGCTCGCGAAGTTGCCTTCCAACTGGGCTTGAAAGACAAACAAATCAACGAGTTCGTCAAACTGATGACCGGCGCGTACAAAGCGTTTATCGAAAACGACTTCGCCCTGTTTGAAGTAAACCCACTGGCAGTTCGCGAAAACGGCGCACTGGCCTGCGTGGACGGCAAAATCGGTATCGACAGCAACGCGCTCTACCGCCTGCCAAAAATCGCTGAATTGCGCGACAAATCTCAAGAAAACGAACGTGAGCTGAAAGCTTCTGAATTTGACCTGAACTATGTTGCCCTGGAAGGCAACATCGGTTGTATGGTTAATGGTGCCGGTTTGGCGATGGCCACTATGGACATCATCAAACTGAAAGGTGGCCAACCTGCCAACTTCTTAGACGTTGGTGGCGGCGCAACCAAAGACCGCGTGGTTGAAGCGTTCAAACTGATTTTGGAAGACAAATCCGTTAAAGGCGTATTGATCAACATCTTCGGTGGTATCGTACGTTGCGACATGATTGCGGAAGCCATCGTGGCAGCCGTTAAAGAAATCAACGTCAACGTTCCTGTCGTTGTTCGTTTGGAAGGTAACAACGCCGAACTCGGCGCGAAAATCCTGAATGAATCAGGTCTGAAACTGACTTCTGCAGACGGCCTGAATGACGCAGCCGAAAAAATTGTTGCAGCCGTAAACGCCTAAGGAGAAAAGAATGAGCGTATTGATTAATAAAGACACCAAAGTATTGGTTCAAGGTTTCACCGGTAAAAACGGTACTTTCCACTCCGAACAAGCTCTGGCTTACGGCACTAAAGTTGTCGGCGGCGTTACCCCGGGCAAAGGCGGTCAAACCCACCTGAACCTGCCTGTATTCAACACCATGAAAGAAGCCGTTAAAGAAACCGGCGCTGACGCATCTGTAATTTACGTTCCAGCTCCGTTTGTTTTGGATTCTATCGTTGAAGCCGTTGATTCAGGCGTAGGCTTGGTCGTTGTGATTACCGAAGGCGTGCCTACTTTGGACATGCTCAAAGCCAAACGTTACTTGGAAACCAACGGCAACGGCACCCGCTTGGTCGGCCCAAACTGCCCGGGCGTGATTACTCCGGGTGAGTGCAAAATCGGTATTATGCCGGGCCACATTCACACTCCGGGCCGCATCGGCATCATTTCCCGTTCCGGTACATTGACTTACGAAGCCGTGGCACAAACCACCAAACTGGGCTTGGGTCAATCAACCTGTATCGGTATCGGCGGCGACCCGATTCCTGGCATGAACCAAATCGACGCACTGAAACTCTTCCAAGAAGACCCAGATACCGACGCCATCATCATGATCGGTGAAATCGGCGGTACTGCGGAAGAAGAAGCAGCCGAATACATCCAATCCAACGTAACCAAACCCGTTGTCGGCTACATCGCAGGTGTTACCGCGCCTAAAGGCAAACGCATGGGCCACGCCGGTGCGATTATCTCCGGCGGTAAAGGTACTGCCGAAGAAAAATTTGCCGCTTTCGAAAAAGCCGGTATCGCCTACACCCGCAGCCCTGCCGAGTTGGGCACTACTATGCTGGAAGTGTTGAAAGCAAAAGGTTTGGCATAAGACTTAAGTCTTTAAGCTGAAATGAAAAGGCCGTCTGAAGTTTTCAGACGGCCTTTTTTAAATTTCATCGGGTTGTTTTTACATATTTGATACTTAATTTGATTGGAATTAATGTGATAACCGGAGATAAATGTTTATAATTGATTAACAGATAAACAGTCTGTAGCCATATCAACCTATCTCAAGGAGAAAAACATGAAAAAACACGATTTTGAAACGCGTCGCGAGGCTTTGCTGAAAGACATCCGAGAAGTGATGGATGATGTGGAAGAGTTGTACCGCGACGGTGTGGAAGCCGGTTCGGAAGAGGGCGGCAAAGCCCGGGCCAAATTGGAAGAGAAATTGGCCGCGGCCAAAGAGCGTTTGAGCCGTTTTGAAGAAGAGGCCGGCGAACGTTTGCGCCATCATGCCGAGCGTGCGCGTGAGAAATACGAGCAGTTTGAAGAAGCGGCCCAGGAGCGTCTTAAAGAAGGCAAAGAGCGTTTTGCCGAATTTGAAGCTGATGCGGGCGAGCGTTTGAAACGCGGTGCCAAACACGCTGATGAAGTGGTGCATGAAAAACCATACTATGCGATGGGTTTTGCCGCATTGGCCGGTTTGGTTGTCGGTGTGTTGTTGAACCGCCGTTAATGTGAATATGTTAAGGCCGTCTGAACAGGCGTACACATGAAATCTTGGATTTCATTGCGCCGTGCAGACGGCCTTAGCCTTATGTTTCCTGAGAAAAAGGATAATCGAGATGGGGATTCGCCAACGTTTTGAACATGGCAAGGCTTTGTTGAATCAGGGCGCGGATTTGCTGCTGCTGCGTTTGCAGGTATTGAGCTTGGATTTGACGCGTCAGGCGGAGAATGTGTTCCGTTTGGCGGTTTGGCTGGTGTTGTCCGGCGCGCTGTTGATGGTGGGTTTGGTCGGTTTGCTGTTCGGCTTGAACCGCGTGTTGTCGGATGTCGCGGCGTTATGGGTGTTTTTCGGCATTTTCTTCTTGAGTCTGCTGATTATTGCCGTATTGTTCCGCAAAGTATCGGCAGATTATCGGGAGCAGGGCAGTCGTGTGGCTGAAACCTTGCAGGATATTCGGACGGACATTGCGTATTTGCGCGGTGAGATAGACAAGGATGCGGACGATGAAGCAACAGGAGTATGAAGAAGCGCGCGAGCTGCTGCTTTTGGAAGCCAAGCTGGTACGGCTGCGGATTGAGGCGGAAAATTTGAAACTGCGTGAAGTGGAAGAACGGGAGGCGCGGCAGTCCGATCGTTTGATGATGTTGGCCGATGTGGCGTTTCAGTTGAGCCAAACGCGTTTGCTGTCTCAACGCGCTTTGTTTTCTACATCGCGCCGGCGGCATTGGATTTGGCTGGTATTGGCGGTCGTGTTGGGTTTGTCGAGATAATCGAGGGCAGAGGTTTGGTCTAAATGATATTTGCGGCGAGGTGTTGGATTGTGTGGGCCGCTTGTTGAGGACGCTGTGTCATTGTGTTGCCGAGATTTAAACTTTATCTATGTTGAGTATTTTTTACAAAAGACACCGGCCGTCTGAACATTTCAGACGGCCTCAATGTTTGGAGTTTCAGATATAATGGCGGCAATTTTGAAATTGTTAAATGAAGGATAAGTGATGAACCGTTTGTATCCCCACCCGATTATCGCCCGTGAGGGCTGGCCGATTATCGGCGGCGGTTTGGCTTTGAGCCTGTTGGTGTCGATGTGTTGCGGCTGGTGGTCTTTGCCGTTTTGGGTGTTTACCGTATTTGCCCTGCAGTTTTTCCGCGACCCTGCGCGTGAGATTCCGCAAAATCCTGAAGCGGTATTAAGCCCGGTTGACGGCCGTATCGTGGTGGTCGAGCGCGCACGCGATCCATATCGTGATGTTGATGCTTTGAAAATCAGTATTTTTATGAACGTGTTCAACGTGCATTCGCAAAAATCGCCTGCCGATTGTACGGTAACGAAAGTGGTCTATAACAAAGGCAAATTCGTGAATGCAGATTTGGACAAAGCCAGCACGGAAAACGAACGTAACGCGGTGTTGGCGACTACGGCTTCTGGTCGTGAAATTACTTTTGTTCAAGTGGCCGGTTTGGTGGCACGCCGTATTTTGTGCTACACCCAAGCAGGTGCAAAACTGTCTCGCGGTGAACGCTATGGCTTTATCCGCTTTGGTTCGCGCGTGGATATGTATCTGCCTGTCGATGCGCAGGCGCAAGTGGCGATTGGCGATAAAGTTACCGGCGTCAGCACAGTATTGGCGCGTTTGCCGCTGACTGCGTCGCAAACTGAATCTGAGCCTAAAACCGCAGCTCAACAAGCCGCGCCAGTTTCACAAGCGACTCCAGCTTCACAAGCGGCTCCGGTTGAGACAGTGGCAAACCAATCTACCGAACAGCAGCAAATCGAAGCAGCGGCGGCCAAGATTCAAGCGGCTGTGCGCGATGTGTTGAAAGATTAATAGTTAGTTTTAAATGATTGGTTAAAATAAGAAAAAGGTTTTCAGACGGACGTCTGAAAACCTTTTTTGTTTGCCTGTCCGATTTTAAAACTTCACGTTCACGCCGCCGGTAAAGCTGCGGCCCATTTGCGGCGTATCAGAGAGGAAACTGCTGTGGGCGTAAACGGATTGATTGAGCAGATTGTCGGCTTTGACGTACCAATTCCACTCGCCATAGCGCGTATTGCGGCGGTAGTTTGCGCCAAGGTTGAGCATATGGTGTCCGGGCGTACGCGTTTCGTAGCGGGCGAGTTTGTTTTGGGCGAACACGCGGTAGTAGTCCAAATTGGCATCGATACGGTCGGTCAGCGAGGCTTTCAGGTGGACGCCGAGGCGCGCAGCCGGAACGCGAGGGGCGTTTTGGTCGTCCTGTGCGATGAAAGGGCGGTTGCCGTAGGCATCTTCCCTGCCGGGTAGGGACGGTAGGTTTTTCAGACGGCCTCGAACATAGTCGCCGGAAACGCCGATGCGGTAGCGCGGTGTCGGTTTAAAGTAGATTTCGCCTTCCGCGCCGTAGAAGTCGGCGCCGGATTGGTTGTAGCGTACGAGCTTCATTTCGCTGTCGTCTTCGATGGATTTGGGGCCGCGTCCGTCGTTTAAGGTTTGGGCGTAGATGTAGTTGCCGAAACGGTTGCGGTAGAGTGCCAGATTGTATTGCCAGCGGTCGCCTTCGTAACCCAGCGCGAGTTCGATGTTGTTGGAACGCTCTTTGTTGAGGTGTTTGTTACCGACTTCGAAGGTGTTGGTGGCGACGTGTTTGCCGTGTGCGTACAGCTCTTGCGTTGACGGCAGGCGTTCCTGATGGGAGGCGGTCAGGCTGAGTTTGTGGTGTGGTGTGAAATACCAGTTGCCCGAAAGTGCGAACGAGCGGGCGGTTTGGCGGTGCGCACCGAGGTCGGGCAGGGGCTGGTTGTAGTAGTTTTCCCGATCAATCAATGCTTTGTCGTACTGGATGGAGGCATTTTGTTTTTCCACGCGTACGCCGCCTTCAAGCGTGAAGTTGTCCCAGTTTGCCTGTTCTACACCGAAAAAGCTGTAATGGCGGACATTGTTGTCAATCAACATCGGTTGTTGGACGGTTTCGGGAATGGCGGAGAGCGCGCTGGATTTTTGTCCCAAATATTGCACGCCCCAGCTGCCTTTCAGACGGCCTATAGGTTGGTGGCGCAACTCGATACGGGCGTTGTGTGTTTTGTTGTTGAAGAAGTTTTCTACTGCATCGCCTGCTTTTTCGTCGTGGTGGTAGTCGTTGCGGTTCAGGTGTACGCGCAGGGCTTCAAAACCTGGGAGCGGCTGCTTCCATTCGGCGCGGAGTTCGTAGCGTTTGTTGCGCAGGTCTATCCAAGGTTTGCCGTTGTGAGCATGGGCGTGTGCATTATCATCGTCGTGGAAGCCGCAGCTCAAGCCTGGATTGTCGTAATCGACGTCTTCTTCGGTCAACAGGTGCGGATAAAGCTGTAAATAGCGTTTGTTAATCAAACTCTTTTGCCAAATAATGTCGGCGTGGCAGTCGTCGTAGAGATGGCTGTGGGCAGGCAGGCCGTAGCGGTCGCGACGGTCGCTGTACGCTACGCCGAGGAAACCTTTATCCCCAACCCAAGACAGGCCGATGCTGCCTGTTTTTGAATCGGCATGGCTGTCGGGCAGTCGTTTCAGACGGCCTTCTTCTTTTTGATAGCGCGGTACGGCATAATCGCCCGATTTGCGGTATAAGCCTTCGGTATGCAGCACGAAGTTGTTGCCCAGTCCGATATTGATGCCTGCGGATGTCAGTTTTTCCAAATTGCCGCTGCTCAAACGCAATCCGGTTTCGCCCGATACGCCGTTTTCAGGCATTTTTTCGGGGATTTTGCCATCGGCAACATCGACCAAACCGGCTACATTGCCCGAGCTGTACAAGAGCGTAACCGGGCCGCGCAGGATTTCGACCTGTTGCGACAAGGCGCTGTCCACCATCAAGGCATGGTCGGGCGAGAAGTCCGCCATGTCGCCCGTTTCGCCGTGATGGTTCAAAACTTTAATCCGTCTGCCTGTTTGACCGCGAATAACGGGAGCGGACGCGCCGCCGCCGTATTGCGAGGCATGAATGCCCGGTACGCCGTCTAAAGCATCGCCCAAGTTGACGGCTTTTTGGCGCAAGGTATCGCCGGAGATGATTTTGTCGGAGGCGGTCGAAGTGTGCAACAGCCCCGAAGTGGCGCGCGGACGGCTTTTGCCGACAACGGTAACCTCGTCCAAGTCCACCGACTGATCGGTTTCATGCGCTTGGGAGAGAATGGGGGTGCTGATTAAAAGAATAGATAAAACAATGGGTTTGAGTGTGGTTTGTGTCATTTTAGTTTCTCATCATATTTCGAAAGGCTGTTATTATATAACATTTCATCATTAATATAACAAGAATTTAAGAAGTAAATCGCATTTGATGCTGAAAAACAGTCAAGCCAAAGCTCATACAAACAGTGAAAAACCAAAGGTCGTCTGAAGCCCAATATCTTGAAAATGATAAAAAAGATGGAAACAACGGCGGCGCACCATCCCCCCGTTTGCTTGGAACGAATCATGCTGCCTAAACAGCAAAAAAGGTCGTCTGAAAACGTAATATGGTTTTCAGACGACCTTGTCGGTTTGATAACTGCTATTTGGCGGCTTGGGCGGTTTAGATCGGGAAAAAACGCGCTTCGTAATTTTCGATGTTCAAATGAGTTCAAGGGATTTAGACATAAAAGTCCTTAACAGTTGGTTAGACATTGTATAAATCAATGTTTAACCAACTGTTAAGGGGTGCTTGCTGACTATTTAACAGATACTAGAAAGTTATTGATAAAATTCTAAAACAGCTTTAGCAGTGTCATACAATATAAACAATGCATAAATAAATACTGTTAATAACAAAATTTCCAAACTGGCATTAATAATAGTCGGATTCCAAGCCCAATCTATTTTTTTCGATAAAATAGAAAGAACTAGACCACTACCTATCAAAGCAATTTGTTCACGAATAGACAACAACATTTGTGATTTGGTAGCACCAAAGATTTCATTAACTTTTTTTTGATGTTCTCGACTGATTTCATACATTTTTGACAAAATGACAGCTATTGTTGCAGTGTTAATAGCCATCAAAGTAACCAGAATATTGAGCAAATTGTCCTGCATGAATTCTCTGACAAAAGAAATCCCAAATAATGCTTGAATGGCACAAATAACCACAGCAATGACAAAAGATTTGGCAAAGGTGTCAGCAATAGTTTTAATCATTTTCTCTACAAGAATCTTGAATTTTGTCAACAAGGTTATAGGGGTGATATTCAATAGTAATCTCATCAACCGTTAAACTAGAGTGTTCAGTTTTGACGTTGGTAATTGCTTTGACACCTTTATACTTTACTCTAATATTTCCACCTCCTTTACTGCTGTAATCTACCAGTTCAGGAAGTTGCGGCATACTGGGTGAAATATTCAAAGTACCATTTTCGGGAGCAGTCAAAGTCAATTCTGTTGTGGCAGAATTGGACATTTTAGCTATGGCTTTTAATTCTTCACTTAATGACTGAGAAATAGAAGCCATGTTAGGTGTAACTATTTTGAAGATAACCTTTTCTAAGTTGCGACCTTCAATAAATTCCCAAAAGGATTTCTTATCAAATATCGGATTGATTTGCACATTTAAATTATGAATAGCAAGTATTTCATTTAAACGTTTTTCCAAGGTTGCTGCTAATGAATTAGTACTATGAAATGCTATTGGTCGATATTCAATAGCAATAATTTGTTGCTCTGGGTCATTCCAAATAAGTACAAACGCACTTGGCCAATTTTCTTCGGAAACCGATTCAAAATTTTCTGTTTCTCTCTTCAATCGCTTACGTGTAGCAACTTTAAATACAAAAAGTTGCTCACTTTCATCTGCATGGGTACTTGGGAAAATTTGCTTAATTCTTATCTTTCTAGTCGTTTCTTCATATAAATTCAAATCACTCTGCAGGATAAGATTATTAAAGGCTTCGATAAAAAATGCATTTTTATTTTGGATTACTTCTTCAACTGTCATATCCCCAAAAGGCAGACGTTCTTGAATGCGTTCATTCGAAATAATTTGATAGCGATATAAGTGAAAAAGACGGTTAGCCATAATTGATTGAACTCAAGAATAAAACAAGTTCAATCATAACATGATTTAATATAGAAACAATGGTTACTCTAACCCGATTACAGTACCTGAAGCAGCCGAAATCTTGTGTCTAGGTTTCGGCTGTTGGATAAATGGGTTATTTTGTAAAGGTCTTAGTTTGGGCAGCAGCAGTTTCGGCAATCAGATCAAGGAAGACCAACGGCTTTTTGCCGATATTTTTGAGTGCGTGGGACTGGCCGGGGCGGGCGATGGTAATGTCTCCGGCGCCGACTTCGGTTTGTTTGCCTTCGCTGTCGGTAAACAGGCCTTTGCCCGATACGATGATGTAGACGTCTTCATTGCCGGTATGTTTGTGCTGACCGATGGAAGCGCCCGGCGGCAGTGTCAGCCAGCCGATTTCTTTGAATGCGTCTTGGTCGGCGGTTTGATGGCGCGTGAAGGCAAAGCTGCCGAGCAAGGGGCCTTGGCCTCCGGCTGCGTTTTCGCGGTTCCATTCAGTTAAGTCGGCTTTTTTGTACACTTGGATGCTGCGGTCGGTGGGGGTGGTTTGTTCGGCGGCTTGAGTGTTTAGAGATGTGCCGAGCAGAAGGGCGACAGATAATGCGGCAAATAGTGGTTTCATGGTGGTTCTCCGTTTGTCAGGTTGAGTCAGATAATGCGGATTCCGTTTTCAGACGGCCTGCAGGGTTGAAACGATTAACCCCGCAGGCTTCCCCCAAGATTTATTTCACATTGCGCAGATAGTTCAGCAATAAAGGAACAGGGCGGCCGGTCGCGCCTTTTTCACCGCCGGATTTCCATGCGGTACCTGCGATGTCGAGATGTGCCCATGGATAGTCTTCGGTGAAGTAGGACAGGAATGTTGCGGCGGTAATCGTGCCTGCGCCGGGCGTGCCGATGTTTGGAATGTCGGCAAAGTTGGATTTGAGTTGGTCTTTGTAGGTTTCAAAGAGCGGCAGTTGCCATGCTTTGTCGTCCACATTGCGGGAAGCGGCCAGCAGGCTGTCGACCAAATCTTGATTGTTGCCCATTACGCCGCTGACGTCATGACCCAGGGCGATAATGCACGCGCCGGTCAGGGTGGCGACGTCGATGACGGCTTTGGGTTTGAATTGTTCGGCGTAAGTGAGCGCGTCACACAAAATCAGACGGCCTTCAGCATCGGTGTTCAACACTTCGATGGTCAAGCCTTTCATGCTTTTTACGACATCGCCCGGTTTGTTGGCCGCGCCGGAAGGCATGTTTTCACAAGTGGCGACGATGGCAATCAGGTTGATCGGCAGTTGCAGTTTGACGGCGGCGCAGAAGGTACTGATGACGGTTGCCGCGCCGCACATATCGAACTTCATTTCGTCCATGTTCAGGCCGGGTTTGAGGGAAATGCCGCCAGTGTCGAAGGTAATGCCTTTGCCGACCAATACCACAGGCGCGGCTTCTTTGTCGGCCGCACCGAAATAGCTCAGTTCGACCAAATATGGGTCTTCGACGCTGCCTTTGGCGACAGACCAGAACGAACCCATGTTTTCTTTGATGTAGTCTTTTTCAATGATTTTGGCGTGTGCACCCAATTTTTCGGCTTCGGCTTTGGCGGTACGCGCGAGGAATTCAGGCGTGCACTCGTTTGGTGCGGCATTGCCTAAGTCGCGGCAGAGGCTTTGTCCGTAAACTTGCGCTTCGGCAACGCGCAGGGCTTCTTTGACGGCGGCTTCGTGTGCGCTGTGGAACACGGCTTCTGCAAATTTGGCCGGTTTGGCTTCTTTTTTGTAGCGGTCGAAACGGTAGGCGGCGTTGCCGAACGCAATCGCAAACGCCTCGGCAACGGCTGCTGCTTGCGCTTCTTCAAAGGCGTGAACGTCCACATTGACCGTTTCTTGGTTTTGCGCCCATTTGGCGGCTTCGGCGGCGGCTTTGTTCAATGCGGCGCGGTCGGTTTTTTCGAGGCGGGCGACGGCGACTGCCTGCAAACCGTTGTCCGTCGGGATTTTGGTGTCGGCGAAATTTTGACCTTCTTCAAGGGAAGCGAAGAGGGCGAGGGCAGTCGGGTTGCTCAGTTGCGATGCTTCGGCGCAGACAAATAATTGCGCACCTGCCTGTTGAGCCTGCAAAGTTTCGGCTTTTGTGCTAAATTTCACGTTTATTCTCCTGATTGGAACGGTTGTCGGTTATTCAGACGGCCTGTTGACCAACCGTCCGAACAGATGAAAATCATTGTACTCCATTTGTGTCATGCCGTCTGAAGCCTTATGAATAAATATAGGTTTCCCATAAACCGTATACCACGCTCAATCTTATGATTTACCAAAGAAACTTTATTAAAGAACTTTCCTTTACCGCCGTCGGCATCTTTGTCGTCCTCTTGGCGGTATTGGTGTCCACGCAGGCCATTAACCTGCTTGGCCGCGCAGCCGACGGGCGTGTCGCCATCGATGCCGTGCTGGCCTTGGTCGGCTTCTGGGTCATCGGCATGACGCCGTTTTTGCTGGTGTTGACCGCATTTATCAGTACGCTGACAGTATTGACCCGCTACTGGCGCGACAGCGAGATGTCGGTTTGGCTCTCCTGCGGATTGGCATTGAAACAATGGATACGCCCGGTCATGCAGTTTGCCGTGCCGTTTGCCATTTTGATTGCCGTCATGCAGCTTTGGGTGATGCCGTGGGCAGAGTTGCGCAGCCGCGAATATGCCGAAATTTTGAAGCAGAAGCAGGAATTGTCTTTGGTGGAAGCCGGCGAGTTCAATAACTTGGGCAAGCGCAACGGCAGGGTTTATTTTGTCGAAACCTTCGATACAGAATCCGGCATCATGAAAAACCTGTTCCTGCGCGAACAGGACAAAAACGGCAACGACAACATCGTTTTTGCCAAAGAGGGCAATTTTTCGCTGACCGACAACAAACGCACGCTTGAATTGCGCGACGGCTACCGTTACAGCGGTACACCCGGCAAAGCCGATTACAACCGCGTTTCTTTCCAACACCTCAGCCTGATTATCAGCACCACGCCCAAACTCATCGACCCTGTTTCACACCGCCGTACCATTCCGACTGCCCAACTGATTGGCAGCAGCAATCCCCAACACCAAGCGGAATTGATGTGGCGTATTTCCTTGACCGTCAGCGTTTTGTTGTTGTGTCTGCTTGCCGTGCCGCTTTCTTATTTCAATCCGCGTAGCGGCCATACCTACAATATCTTGATTGCCATCGGTTTGTTTTTGGTTTACCAAAACGGGCTGACCTTCCTGCGCAATGCTGTGGAAGACGGCAAAATCCATTTTTGGCTCGGACTGCTGCCTATGCACATCATCATGTTTGTGATTGCCGTCGTCCTGCTACGCGTGCGCAGTATGCCCAGCCAACCCTTCTGGCAGGCGGTTGCCAAAAGTCTGACATTGAAAGGCGGAAAATGAACCTGATTTCACGTTACATCATCCGTCAAATGGCGGTTATGGCGGTTTACGCCCTCCTTGCCTTCCTCGCTTTGTACAGCTTTTTTGAAATCATCAACGAAGTCGGCGATCTTGGAAAAGGCAGCTATAACGGCGCAAAATTGGGGCAGTATGTTTTAATGCAGATGCCTGCGCGCGCATATGAACTGATGCCGCTTGCCGTTTTGATCGGCGGCCTGATTTCCCTCAGCCAACTGGCTTCCGGCAGCGAGCTGACCGTTATCAAAGCCAGCGGCATGAGCACCAAAAAACTGCTGTTGATTCTGTCGCAGTTTGGTTTGATTTTCGCCATTGCCACCGTCGCTCTTGGCGAATGGGTTGCTCCCACTCTGAGCCAAAAAGCCGAAAACATCAAAGCTGCGGCCATCAATGGCAAAATCAGTACCGGCAATACCGGCCTTTGGTTGAAAGAAAAAAACAGCATTATCAACGTGCGCGAAATGCTGCCCGACCATACGCTTTTGGGCATCAAAATTTGGCAGCGCAACGATAAAAACGAACTGACCCAAGCGGCAGAAGCCGAATCAGCCGTTTTGAATCCCGACGGCAGTTGGCAGCTGAAAAATATCCGCCGCAGCATATTGGGCGAAGATAAAGTCGAGGTCTCCACTACCACCGAAGAAAACTGGCCGATTTCCGTTAAACGCAACCTGATGGATGTATTGCTCGTCAAGCCCGACCAAATGTCTGTCGGCGAATTGACCACCTACATCGACCATCTGGAAAAAAACAACCAAAATACCCAAGTCTATGCCATCGCATGGTGGCGCAAGCTGGTGTATCCCGTTGCCGCATGGGTGATGGCGCTTGTTGCCTTCGCCTTTACGCCGCAAACCACGCGCCACGGCAATATGGGCTTGAAACTTTTCGGCGGTATCTGCCTTGGTTTGCTGTTCCACTTTGCCGGACGGCTCTTCGGCTTTACCAGTCAGTTGTACGGTGTGCCGCCGTTTTTGGCGGGCGCATTGCCGACGGTTTTGTTTGCACTGTTGGCGGTGTATCTGATACGCCGTCAGGAAAAAAGATAAGGCAAAATAAACTTCAGGCCGTCTGAAAGGCAATCTTCAGACGGCCTGAGTATTTTGTGTGCAAAAAACAAAATGCTAAAGTAAAATAATACCTTTCCAAACCAATGCGGCTATTGAAAATGTCCCAAACCATCTGCTTGAATATGATTGTTAAAAACGAAGCGGCAATCATCGAAGAAACACTGGCCAACATCACCGACCACATCAAACTTGACTACTATGTCATCAGCGACACCGGCTCGACCGATGATACCGCCGGCGTGATCCGCCGCTTTTTCGATGCAAAGGGCATCGCAGGCGAGATTCATCATGATGGTTGGCAAAATTTTGCATACAACCGCAATCAAGCGTTGAAACACGCAAAAGACAAAACCGATTACGTGTTGATTTTTGATGCGGACGACCGCTTTGAAGGCAAATTGGAATTGCCCGAGCTGACCGCCGACCGCTACCGCCTCCGCATGAGAAATGCCATGGGCAGCGTGGTTTATTATCGTCCGCTGTTGTTGCGCAATGACGGCACATTCTACTGGCGCGGCGTGTTGCACGAATTTATTGAAACCGACAAACAAGATACCAGCGAAGCCACGCTTCATGGCGACTATACGGTACTCAGCGGCCGTTTCGGCGCGCGCAGCAATATGGCGAACAAATACCTGCTTGACGCCGTTTCTTTGGAAAAAGCGTTTTACAGCCCTGAAGATGAAGACCTGAAACCGCGTTACGCCTTTTATGCGGCACGTTCTTATTGGGATTCTGATATGCCCGAGCGTGCGAGCGAATGGTTTAAAAAACGCATCGAGTTGGGCGGTTGGATCGAGGAAGTGTCGGTTTCTTACCAACAGCTGGGCGAGTGCTACAAATTAATGGGCAAACGCGATGAAGCCTTGGCGACTTGGTTGGCAGGCTATGATTACAACCCGCGCCGTGCCGAATGTCTCTACCTTGCGCAAACCATGTTGCGCCAGGAAGGGAAATACCGCATTTCCCATGCGATCGGTCTGATGGCGAAACGTATCCCGTTCCCAACAGACGATATTCTTTTTGTCCAAAGCAATGTTTATCAGTTGGACATCGATTATGAATTGTCGGTTACCGCCTATGCGGCCGGCGATTTGCGCCAAGGCTATGAATCTTGCCGCCACTTGCTCTTGCTTAATGTACGCGAGGCATTGACCACGGTGACCATGCAAAATATGTGGCTCTACCGCGAACACGCGCAAACCGAAACGCGCGAAGTGTTGGAGCAGCTGGTGGCCGTAATGCAGCCTTATGCCGCGCAAGGCGGACGTTTGGCAGAAGTGACCGAATATTTTGCCGATATTTTGAAAAACCGTTAATTAGCACTTTGACCCAGCCATAAGGCCGTCTGAAAGGAAATTTTTTGAGCAAGCGCAATCTGTTTTCCGTCGATAAATCTTTGGAGCAGCCCGAACGCGTCCTCTTGGTCGGCGTAATGCTGACGGCGGACTATTCTGGCGCAAATGAAACGCGCGAGCGCGGCTTTCAGACGGCCTTGACCGAAGCGGCAGAATTGGTGAGCGCGGCCGGAGGCGATTTGGTTTCTATCGAAACTTCACGCCGCGACAAACCGCATCCGGCTTTGTTTGTCGGTACGGGTAAGGCGGAAGAATTGGCGGCAGTGGTCAAGCAGCATGATGTCGGGCTGGTCGTGTTTAACCACGAACTCACGCCGACACAAGAGCGTAATCTGGAGAAAGAGCTTCAATGCCGCGTCCTCGACAGAGTGGGTTTGATTTTGGCGATTTTTGCCAAACGCGCCCAATCGCAGGAAGGTAAGTTGCAGGTGGAGCTGGCTCAGTTGAACCATTTGAGCGGACGGCTGGTACGCGGTTATGGACACCTGCAAAGTCAGAAGGGCGGTATCGGCTTGAAAGGGCCGGGCGAAACCCAGTTGGAAACCGACCGCCGTTTAATCGGACAAAAAATCACGGCATTGAAAAAACAGCTTGCCGATGTCCGCAAACAACGCGCCACGCGCCGCAAATCGCGCATGAGCGGCCGTCTGAAAACCTTTGCCATTGTCGGCTATACCAATGCCGGAAAATCCAGCCTGTTCAACCGCCTGACCAAAGCGGACGTATTGGCGAAAGACCAATTGTTTGCCACTTTGGATACCACTGCGCGTCGGCTTTTTCTGTCGCACGAGGCGAGCGTGATTTTGACCGATACCGTCGGCTTCGTCCGCGATTTGCCGCACAAGCTGGTGTCGGCGTTTTCCGCTACTTTGGAAGAGACGGCGATGGCGGATGTGCTACTGCACGTTGTTGATGCGTCCAATACCGATTTTGAACGGCAGATGGACGATGTCAACGAAGTCTTGGAAGAAATCGGCGCGCATGAAATTCCGCAATTGGTGGTGTACAACAAAATCGATTTGCTGCCGTCAGGTATGCGTGAAGCAGGCATTTTGCGCGACAATTCCGGGCATGCCGTCGGCGTGAATGTTTCCGTTGCAGAAAGTTTGGGCTTGGACGGTTTGCGCGAAGCAATGATTGAATTGGCCGTACAGCCAAGTGCTTGATAGTATGGAATGAAACAAGGCCGTCTGAATGTTCAGACGGCCTTACCGTAAAATTCTAAATCTGAGGATTATGCCGACAGAGGGCTTTTCTTTTTGAACACGCTTTCGTAAAGCATCCAAGCGGCGAGGCTCAGGTATACGGTGCTGGACAAAATGCCGATAACGGCGAAGATAGGCATAAGGCGATCAATCATGGTGAGGTTTCCCAATAAGTTAGTTTTATAAGTAAATGTGTGTTTTTTTATTTCCGTCTTCGCGGAATGCCTAAAGTATGCTGCTTAAATGGATTGAGGTCAATAAAAAATGTATTGGAGTTTTTAAAAAAGTTCCATTTTTACATTAAAATAATTGGAAGTTTTTAAGGATAAACGGTATTTATATGTTACCGTTCATCATTTGATAAACGGTCAATACTTTGTTTTCCATATTTTTTATAAAATTCGACAGTCTATTAATTCAAAAGTAAATGAAATGAGGCGGAAAAACGCTTTTTGCTAAAATGTAACACCCTGAAACGATTGTTTCAGGCCGTCTGAAAAATAAATCGAACACATTATGACATCTTCCACACATCCCCAAAAAAACTGTTTCCATTGCGGACTTGAAGTCCCGGAGCATCTGCATCTGACGGTTCGTTTTGAAGACGAAGAACACGAAACCTGCTGCGCCGGCTGCCAAGCGGTGGCGCAGAGTATCATTGATGCCGGTTTGGGCAATTATTACAAACAGCGTACCGCAGACGCGGAAAAATCTGAATTGCCGCCGCCGGAAGTGTTGTCACAATTAAAGCTGTACGATTTGCCCGAAGTGCAGGCGGATTTTGTCGAGGTCGGCGCAGGGGATGAGCGCGAGGCGGTGTTGATGCTGGGCGGCATTACCTGCGCCGCGTGTGTGTGGCTGATTGAACAACAGTTGTTGCGCATGAAGGGCGTGGTGCGCGTGGATTTGAATTATAGTACCCACCGCTGCCGCGTGGTGTGGGACAGCGCCCACATCGAATTGTCGGACATTTTGCTGAAAATCCGCCAAACCGGTTATACCGCCGCGCCTTATGATGCGCAAAAAATCGAAGTGCAGGCGCAGAAGGAGCGTAAGCAGTTTATCGTCAGATTGGCCGTGGCCGGACTGGGTATGATGCAGACGATGATGTTTGCTCTGCCGACTTATTTTTACGGCGGCGACATCGAGCCGCTTTATTTGGAAATCCTGCATTGGGGCGGCTTTTTGATGGTGTTGCCCGTTGTGTTTTACAGCGCGTTGCCATTTTACCGCGGCGCATGGCGCGACTGGAAAAACCGCCGTGTCGGCATGGATACGCCGATTGCCATTGCCATTGTGATGACCTTTATTGCGGGTATTTACAGCCTGGCCACCAACGCAGGGCAGGGCATGTATTTTGAATCTATCGCCATGCTGCTGTTTTTCCTGTTGGGCGGGCGTTTTATGGAACAGATTGCCCGACGCAAAGCAGGCGATGCGGCGGAGCGGTTGGTCAAACTGGTTCCGGCATTCTGCCACCGTTTGCCATCTTATCCGGAAAGTGAAGCCATCGAAGAAGCCGCAGTCGTCCGCCTCAATATCGGCGATACGATTGTTGTGAAGCCCGGCGAAGTCATTCCGGTGGACGGTACGGTTTTATCCGGCGAGAGTGAAGTTAACGAAGCCATGTTGACCGGCGAAAGCCTGCCCATCGTGAAAAGGCCGTCTGAAAAAGTAACCGCCGGCACGCTCAACACCAGCAGCCCTTTAATCATCCGCACCGACCATACCGGCGGCAACACGCGCCTGTCCCATATCGTCAAACTGCTCGACCGTGCGCTGGCGCAAAAACCGCGTGCCGCCGAGTTGGCCGAAAAATACGCGTCCAGTTTTGTATTTGGCGAGCTCTTGCTTGCAGTTCCTGTTTTTATCGGCTGGGCTTGGTATGCCGATGCGCACACCGCCTTGTGGATTACCGTTGCCCTGCTGGTCATTACCTGTCCGTGTGCCTTATCGCTTGCCACTCCGACCGCACTGGCTGCTTCTACCGGTGCGCTTGCCAAAGACGGCATTCTCATCAGCGGCAAACAAAGCTTGGAAACGCTTGCTCAAATTGACGATGTCGTGTTCGATAAAACCGGTACGTTGACCAAAGGGCAGCTTTCCGTCAGCCGTATGTTGTCCGCAGGCCGTCTGAACGAGGCCCAAGCCCTTGCCGTTGCCCAAGCATTGGAGCAGCAATCCGAACACCCCATCGCCCGTGCCATTTTGAACCATACGCTTTCAGATGGCCCCATATCCGCGCTTGATGTGAAAGTGCAGCAACGGATCAACCGTATCGGACACGGCGTCAGCGCGCAAATCGAATTTGATGGCGAAATCCAGGTTTGGGCTTTGGGCAAAGCGGCATTTGTTTCTGAGATCGCCGGTAATCTGCCTGAAACATTTGCCCATATCGACCACACAGGCAGCATTATTTTCTTGGGCAATCAAAGCGGTTTTCAGACGGCCTTTTTGCTAGAAGACCAAATCAAAGACAGCGCCGCTGAAATGTTGCAAAACCTGAAACAACACGGCATCCGTCTGCACCTTTTAAGCGGCGACCGTCAGGCTGCCGTAGCCCAAGTCGCGCAAGAGCTGGGTTTGGATGCCTATCGTGCCGAAGCCACGCCTGAAGACAAGCTGGCTTATGTGGAAAATCTGCAAAAACAAGGGCGTAAAGTCATGATGATCGGCGACGGGATCAACGATGCCCCCGTCCTTGCCCAAGCCGACGTATCGGCTGCCGTGGCCACGAGTGCCGATGTGGCGCGAGACGGTGCGGATGTGGTTTTGCTCAATGATGATTTGAACGTTTTACCCGTGATGATGGAACAGGCACGCCGTACCCATCAAATCATCCGCCAAAACCTGACTTGGGCGAGCGCATACAATCTGGTTGCCGTTCCGCTGGCCGTGTTTGGTTACGTTACCCCGTGGATCGCCGCGCTCGGCATGAGTTTCAGCTCGCTGCTGGTATTGGGCAATGCCTTGAGATTGTTGAAAACCAAAAAGGCCGTCTGAAAACGGCAAATCCATTGCCTAAATGAAAGAATACGCCATGCCTAAAGCCACTTTTTATACACACGTCGCCCAGCCGGCCGCCTTTGCCTGCCGCCTGATTGCCCGCGCCATACGCGATGGCGGGCAGATTTTGGTATGGTCGGATTCTGCTGCGGCCATGCAGCAACTCGACATTGATTTGTGGCAGCAGATTCCCGAAAGCTTTATTCCGCATGAAGTCTGGCTGCCTACCGACCCCATGCCGTCTGAAACGCCGGTATTGCTTGCGTTTGGAAACTCATTGCCGAATATTTCGCAAGATTGCACGGTTTTGAACCTGTCTGCCGATTTCTGGAGCCAAGCCCCGGCCATTCCAAATCGTATCCTTGAGATTGTGGGCAATAGCTTAGAAGATTTGGCCGAAGCCCGAGACCGTTTTCGAGCTTATCGTCAGAGCGGATTTGAGATTGAGCATTTTTCGAGAGAAGGGAAGGATTGAGTATTGAAACAGCAAGGTTTTAATATAAAAGGCCGTCTGAAACAATAAAGTTTCAGACGGCCTTTTGATTGGCTGGAATTAGTTGCCCAAGTCGAATGCTTTATGTAGAACGCGGGTGGCCAGTTCCATGTATTTTTCGTCAATCAGGACGGATACTTTGATTTCGGAAGTTGAAATCATTTGGATGTTGATGCCTTCTTCTGCGAGGGTGCGGAAGATTTTGGCGGCTACGCCGACGTGTGAACGCATGCCCAAGCCGACTGCGGAGACTTTGCATACGGTGTCGTCGCCGTCGATGTAAGCGGCGCCGATGCTGTCTTGGCGTTGTTGCAGGAGTTCGATGGTTTGTTTGTAGTCGCCGCGTGGAACGGTGAAGGAGAAGTCGGTTGTGCCTTCACTGCCGACATTTTGGATGATCATGTCGACTTCGATGTTGGCATCGGCAACTGCGCCGAGGATTTGGTAGGCAACGCCGGGTTTGTCAGGTACGCCGCGTACGTTGATGCGTGCTTGATTTTTGTCGAATGCGATACCGGTTACGGCTGCTCTTTCCATGTTGTCGTCCTCTTCAAAGGTAATCAGGGTGCCGTTGCCGCCATCTTGCAGGCTGCTGAGTACGCGCAGGCGCACTTTGTATTTTCCGGCGAATTCTACGGAGCGGATTTGTAAAACTTTTGAGCCAAGGCTGGCCAGTTCGATCATTTCTTCAAAAGTGATCGTGTCCATGCGGCGCGCTTCGGGTACGACGCGCGGGTCGGTGGTGTAAACACCGTCCACGTCGGTGTAAATTTGGCATTCGTCGGCTTTGAGGGCTGCGGCGATAGCAACGGCGGAGGTATCCGAACCACCACGGCCAAGAGTTGAGATATTGCCTTCGCTGCTGATGCCTTGGAAACCGGCTACGATAACGACTTTTCCGGCGGCCAAATCGGCACGCATTTTCTCGTCGTCGATGTTTTCGATGCGGGCTTTGGTGTGGGAAGTGTCGGTTTGGAGGGCGACTTGCCAGCCGGTGTAGCTCTTGGCGTCAACGCCGATGTCTTTCAGGGCCATGGCCAGCAGGCCGATGGTCACTTGTTCGCCGGTAGCGAGAACGACGTCGAGTTCGCGCGGATCGGGATGCTCTTGCATTTCGTGCGCCAGTGCGACCAGTCGGTTGGTTTCGCCGCTCATGGCGGATACGACGACTACGATGTCGTGTCCTTCGGCGCGGGCTTTGGCGACACGTTTGGCTACGTTTTTGATGCGTTCGGGCGAGCCTACTGATGTGCCGCCGTATTTATGTACGATTAACGCCATGTTTCGTGCTTTCTTGTGGGGGGTTGTCGGGCAGCTTGGTTTGCTGGAAAAAGGGTTATTATTACTATTTTTTACATGGAATTCAAGGATGGGACGCGCTTTTTTGAGTAAATACGCATAAAGGGGTTTGGTTAAAAAAGGCCGTCTGAAAGTTTTCAGACGGCCTTGCTGATTATCGGGCCAAAAGGGCGGCCTGCTGGTGTTGAACCAATTCGGCAATGCCTTTGTGCGCGAGGGCAATCAGCTTGCCCAATTCTTCGATGCTAAACGGCGCGCCTTCGGCCGTACCTTGGATTTCGATGATTTTGCCGGATGCAGTCATGATGATATTAACGTCACTGTCGCAGCCTGAATCTTCGGGATAGTCCAAGTCCAAAAGCGGTACACCGCCTACCACGCCGGCGGAAACGGCGGCAACGGCTTCACGGATTGGGTTTTCGCTGATAAGGCCGTCTGAAAGCAGCTTGTCCACGGCGATTTGCAGGGCAACGTAGGCACCGGTAATGGAGGCGGTACGCGTGCCGCCGTCGGCTTGGATGACGTCGCAGTCAATCAGGATTTGGCGTTCGCCGAGTTTTTCCATATCGACAACGGCGCGCAGCGAGCGGCCGATCAGACGTTGGATTTCTTGTGTGCGGCCGGACTGTTTGCCTGCGGCGGCCTCGCGGCGCATACGGGAGGCGGTAGAAGCCGGCAACATGCCGTATTCGGCCGTTACCCAGCCTTGTTCTTTACCGCGCAAGAAGGGCGGGACATTTTCGTCGATGGAGGCAGTGCAAATCACTTTGGTGTTGCCGCACTCGATAAGGCAGGAACCGTCGGCGTGGGGAAGAAAGTTTGGGGTAATTTTGATATTGCGCAGGCTGTCGGCGGCGCGGCCGGTGCGGGTGTAGTCGCTCATGATGGTCCTTTGGGAGGAATAAAAAATAGCTTGCCTTGAATTATAGAGGAATTTGGCATCAAAGGCCGTCTGAAAATCGTCGGTCGGGTGTGTTATAGTGTCCATACTTTCACTCGTATTTGGAAACGGAGTAAAACCATGGCTACAAGACGAACTATTCAAATCCACAGCATGACCGGCTTTGCTAATGCCGCAGGCGAATGCGGCGGCAAGCGGATTAATTTGGAAATCCGCGCGGTCAACCATCGTTATTTGGATGTTCAATTCCGTATGCCGGAAGAGTTGCGCTATTTGGAAGGCGCGTTGCGCGAGCAGATTGCCGCGGCTGTGGCGCGCGGTAAATTGGAGTGTCGTGTTCAGCTGCAAGATGCGGCTTCGGGCGGTCAGACTTTGGAAGTCAATCAGGATTTAGTCGCACAACTGGCGCATTTGAACAAAGAATGGCGCAAGGAACACAATTTCGGCAAGCTGAGCGTGGCAGACGTTTTGCGTTTCCCCGGCGTTTTGGCAGGCCAGGGCGAAGATGCCGAGGCTTTGGCCAAAGGCGTTAAAGATTTATTGACCAGCGCTTTGAAAGAGTTTACAGCCGCCCGCAAACGCGAAGGCAAAAAACTGGGCGAGCACCTGCTGCAACGCCTGGATGGCATGGAAGAGATTGTGGACGCTTTGAACGAATTGTTCCCCAGCCTTCTGCAAGCGCATATGGATAAAGTCAAAACCCGTTTGGCAGAAGCCGTCGGCAATATCGACAACGACCGCTTGCAACAGGAATTTGCTTTGTTCATCCAAAAATCCGATGTGGATGAGGAATTCAGCCGTTTGCGCACCCATATCGCCGAAGTACGCCGTATCGTTACCGAAGGTAAGGGCAGTGCAGGTAAACGCTTGGATTTCCTGATGCAGGAGCTTAACCGCGAGGCCAATACATTGGGCAGCAAAGCCATCGCCGCCGAATGCACGCAAGCTTCTGTCGAACTGAAAGTCTTAATCGAACAAATGCGCGAACAGGTTCAAAATATCGAATAAATCGATCATGAACAGATAAAACAAGGCCGTCTGAAAAGTTTCAGACGGCCTTTGTGTTGATATTGGGTGGAGTCAGTGTGGTTTGTTTTTAAACATTATTGGATGATGGATTTCCTGTTTCGTTACTGTAATTGCGCATAAGAGTTAACATGTGTTAAATTATGGCAATTATTGTCATGATAAAAACATACACAGGAGAAAATAATGAACTTTCTGACCGCTATCAGTCGGCAAATGACCCGCTTCACCGCCCTGATTATCGTCCTTGCCTCCATCATCGCCTTTATTGAACCTGCTACGTTTTCATGGGTAAAAGGTGATACGCAAGTCGTCGTACTCGGCATCATTATGCTCGGTATGGGCATGACTTTAGGCAAAGAAGATTATCAAATTCTGGCGCAACGTCCGCTCGATATTTTTATCGGTGCAATCGCCCAATATACGATTATGCCCTTGCTCGCCATCGGCATTGCCAAAGCCTTTGACCTTTCGCCCGGATTGACACTGGGTCTGGTTTTGGTCGGCACCTGCCCGGGCGGCGTTTCGTCCAATATCATGAGTTTTTTGGCTAAAGGCGATGTCGCCTTTTCAGTCGGTATGACCACCGTCTCCACCGTCCTCGCGCCTGTGATGACGCCGCTGTGGATGACTTATTTGGTCGGACAAACCGTCGAAATGGACGGCTGGGGTATGTTCAAATTTATGCTGCTCGTTACCCTGTTGCCTGTCGTTATCGGTTCTGTCGCCAATATCTTGCTGCATAAAAAACATTGGTTTGAAGACGTGCGCGCGATTATGCCTGCCGTTGCCGTTGTCGCGTTTGCCTGCATCGTCGGCGGCGTTGCTGCCGTTCATGGACACCGTTTCGCCGAATCTGCCTTCGTGATGGTACTCGCCATTGCTGCCCACAACATCGGCGGCTACATCCTCGGCTATTACAGCGGCGCGCTGACCGGCATGAACACTGCCAAAAAACGTACCCTTGCCATCGAAGTCGGCGTACAAAATGCCGGACTTGCCACCGGTTTGAGTGCTAAATTTTTCCCCGGTAATGCCGAGTCTGCCGTTGCCGCCGCCGTTGCCTGCGTTTGGCACTCTGTATCGGGAACGGTTTTGGGTAACTTGTTTGCATGGTGGGACAAGCGTAAGCAATAAGTTGTAAACATTACCAGATAACAAAAGGCCGTCTGAAATATTTCAGACGGCCTTTTGATTGCCTTTTATTATCAATGCGCTTTATGCGTCGTGCTGTACACGATTTTGTCCGTTAAAGCCATGGCGAGGGCAGAAATCAGGAAGCAGATGTGGGTAATACATTGCCACATGATTTGTTTTTCGACAGATTGGCGGCGTTGAGGAAGGTTTGCAGCAGATGGATGGAGGAAATGCTGATGATGGACATCGACAACTTAACCTTCAAAACCGAAGCATTGACGTGGCTGAGCCATTCGGGCTGGTCGGGATGTTCGTCAACGTGAAGGCGGGAGACGAAGGTCTCGTAGCCGCCGACAATGACCATGGTCAGCAGGTTGGCAATCATCACGACATCAATCAGGTTCAATACGGCGATCATGACGGTATTGTCATCCATAATGCCGAAGTTGGAGATCAAGTACCACAGGGGTTTGAGGAACTTACAGGCATAAATGACTTAGGCGATAATCAAGCCTATATAAATCGGCAGTTGCAGCCAGCAGCTGGCGAAAATGAAATGCGCGAAGATGCCCATTCGGTCGTGGGCTGTGCGTTTGGTCGGGGTGGGGTGTTCCATAAAATGTATTGTGTGTAGGAAAGATAAGGGGCGGCATTTTAATGGAAAAATTTTCAAGCTGCAATTTGAGTGGTTGAATTGAAAAAGAAAGGTCGTCTGAAAACAGAATATGGTTTCTTGTTTTCAGACGGCCTTGTAGGTTGTCAGGACAGGCAAACACGCGCAAAATCGTTTTGCTTTTTAGAGATGGACATTATGCTTGCAGATTCGTTTTTTTATTATCTGGTGTTGGTCGGCTTTGCCGCCGGGCTGATGGATGCGGCGGTTGGCGGCGGAGGGTTGTTGCAGATTCCCGGATTGTTCAACCTATTGCCAAACGCCACGCCTGTGGCCTCGGTGATGGGTGTCAATAAATTTGCTTCCTGCTGCGGCACGTTGACTGCGACGGGGCAATATCTGCGCCGAATCCCCGTGCTGTGGAAAATGCTGCTGCCTGCCGCGGCATTGGCATTTGCCGCTTCATATTTGGGCTCGAAAACGGTGGTGTATTTTCCAGTGCAATACATGAAACCGGCAATGTTGGTCATCATGATTGCCATGTGCCTGTACACTTTTTTGAAAAAAGACTTGGGGCAGACGGCGCGCACTGAAAAGCTGACGCGCCGTGAAACCTTATGGGGCTTGTTTTTCGGCGCATTAATCGGGTTTTACGACGGCGTGTTCGGGCCGGGGACGGGCAGCCTGCTGGCTTTTGTGTTCGTCCGCTTTTACGACTATGATTTTTTAGCGGCGAATGCTTCGGCAAAGGTCATCAATTCGACCACTAATCTTGCCGCGCTGACGTTTTTTATCCCACAAGGCCATGTCGTGTGGGCATGGGCGATACCGTTGGCGGTGGCGAATTTGTGCGGCGGCGTGGTCGGCGCGCGCTTGGCAATACGCGGCGGAACTAAATTACTGCGTTATGGGTTTATGTTGCTGCTGTGCCTGACCATCGGAAAGTTTGCTTGGGATTTATTGGGTTGATATCGAATGAAAAAAAGGCCGTCTGAAAGTTTCAGACGGCCTTTGCATTTTACAGTTTAACCGAATGCTCGCGTGTTTCGTGGAATACGATGTCGGGCCAGCGTTCTTGTGTCAGATTTAAGTTTACGCGGTTAGGCGCGAGGTAGGCGAGGTTGCCGCCTGCGTCTATCGCCAGATTGCCTGCGTTGGCTTTTTCAAATTCCGCCAGTTTTTTCCTGTCTTCGCACGATACCCAGCGCGCCGACCAGATGGATGCGCTGTCGAACACGGCTTCTACGCCGTATTCGTTAGCGAGGCGCGAGGTAACGACTTCAAACTGCAACACGCCGACCGCACCTAAAATCAAATCTGCGCCGCTCATCGGTTTGAAAACCTGTACCGCGCCTTCTTCGCCAAGCTGTTGCAAACCTTTTTGCAGTTGCTTGATTTTCAGCGGGTTTTTGATGCGAACGCTGCGAAATAGTTCGGGTGCGAAGAATGGGATGCCGGTAAACGCCAGTTGTTCGCCTTCGGAGAAGCTGTCGCCGATTTGGATGTTGCCGTGGTTCGGGATGCCGATAATGTCGCCGGCGTAGGCTTCTTCCACCAGCTCGCGGTCGTGCGACATGAAGGTTACTACGCTGGAGGCGGCGATTTCGCGGTTGATACGCAGGTGTTTCATCTTCATGCCGCGCTCAAATTTACCGGAGCAGACGCGCAAGAAGGCGATACGGTCGCGGTGTTTCGGGTCCATGTTGGCTTGGATTTTGAAGATAAATCCGGAAAACTTCGGCTCGTCCGGCTCGACCATGCGTACGGTCGCATCACGCGGTTTCGGCGCGGGCGCCCATTCAATCAATGAATTGAGGATTTCCTGAATACCGAAGTTGTTAATCGCAGAGCCGAAGAACACGGGCGTGAGTTCGCCGGCGAGAAATTCGTCGAGATTGAACTCGTTGGAAGCCGCCTGCACCAATTCGATTTCGTCGCGCAACTGCTGGATTTCCAACGGAAAGCGTTGTTCCAATTCGGGATTGTCGATGCCTTTGATGATGTCGAACTCGTGCGGCAGGCGTTCGCCGCCCGCTTCAAAGAGATAGATTTCGTCGTTCAGGATGTGGTACACGCCTTTGAAGTTCTTGCCCATGCCGATTGGCCAGGTGACGGGCGCGCAGCGGATTTGCAGGATGTTTTCCACTTCGTCCAGTAATTCCAAAGAATCGCGCACTTCGCGGTCGTATTTGTTCATGAACGTCACAATCGGTGTATTGCGCAGGCGGCAGACGTTCAAGAGTTTGATGGTTTGCGCCTCCACGCCTTTTGCCGCGTCGATGACCATCAAGGCGCTGTCCACGGCGGTCAAAACGCGGTAGGTGTCTTCGGAGAAGTCTTGGTGTCCCGGCGTGTCCAAGAGGTTGACGGTATGGTCTTTGTAGTCGAACTGCATCACGCTTGATGCCACGGAAATGCCGCGCTGCTTCTCGATGTCCATCCAGTCGGAGGTGGCGAATTTGCCGGTTTTCTTGCCTTTTACCGTACCTGCGCTTTGAATCGCACCTGAAAACAGCAGCAGTTTTTCGGTCAGCGTGGTTTTACCCGCGTCGGGGTGGGAGATGATGGCAAACGTGCGGCGGCGGCGCACTTGGTCGAGGATTTCTTGGGACATGGTTTTCTTTGCAAAAAGGTTCAGGCCGCTTTTTCAGACGGCCTGAAGGATATGGGTATTGGAAAACAGGCTAAAATAAGGGCGTGTGCAACACGCCCTGCAATAGATTGAAAGATGCGGAATTGTACAAAAAAATGCTTGATAATTCAATGTTTGTACCAAAACAAAGGCCGTCTGAAAAGTTTCAGACGGCCTTTGTTTATGAATCGATGATTAAATATCCATCGGTTTCCATTCTGCGCCTTTTACCGGCGGCAGCCATGATTGCGTACCACTGGAGGCAAATCCCCACAAGGTGTCGGGAAGGCCGTAATGGTCGGCGCGCGTCGGATCGAGTTGCGTTTCGATTTCATCTTCGCGGCCTTCACGGATTTGCGTGGCGATGTGCGGATTAATCATCACGGTTTTGCCCAAGGCGATAAATTCTGCCCAGCCGGTTTCATAGGCGGCCAAAATTTGGTCGGCGGTAAACAGGTTGCCTACGCCGATAAGCGGCAGTTTGCCGTTGATGCGTTCGTGGATAAACTGCATACGGGTTTGGGCTGTATCGCCGCCGCGACGGATTTTTTTATCAAATTCCCACAGGGAAACGTGCAAATATTGCAGCGGTTTTTGTACCAATGCGTCAATCAGTGCGCCGGTTTCGGTCATGGTTAAGCCGTTGTCACCCGGCTCTTCAGGGGAGAAGCGGTAGCCGATAATGAAGTCGTTGCGCTGGTGTTTTTCACGGACGGCAACCACGGCATCGATAACGGCCAGCGGGAAGCGCATTCTGTTTTCCAAGCTGCCGCCCCATTGGTCGTTGCGGCGGTTGCTTTGGGCAGAGTAAAACTGTTGGATCAGATAGCCGTTCGCACCGTGGATTTCCACGCCGTCAAAACCGGCACGAAGCGCCAAATCGGCGGCTTGCGCATAAGAGGCGATGAGTGCTTCGACTTCTTCTGCGGTCGCTTCGCGTGCGTGTTCGGTTTCGCTGGCGGAAGCGCTGATTTTGTCGAGACCGTCCAAAAGTTCATCAATGGCTTTGGAGCCGCCGTGATGGATTTGCAAAATCGCTTTTGCGCCTTGTTGTTGCAGGATTTGTGCGGTTTCTTTCAGGCTGTCGAGGCAGTGTTCGCCTGTGGCTTCAGGTTGGCCGTGAAAGGCTTTGCCGTCTTTTTGAACCAAAGTGGCGGCAGTGATAAACAAGCCCATATCGCCTGCACGGTTGCTGAGGAATGTACGCTCTTGGTCGCTGATCAAACCGTCGGCTTGTGAGCCGAAATGGGTCATGGGGGCGACGACAAGGCGGTTTTTGATGGTTACGCCGTTATTGAGGGTGTATGTTTGAAAGAGTGGGGCGTATTTTGGATTCATGGAGTTTTACTCTTGATAAGTGAATGGTCGGCAGAGAATTGGGCCATTCGGGAATTTATCAAGTAGACAGGCCGTCTGAAAAGTTTCAGACGGCCTGTTTATTCTTTAAGCCTTAGGATTAAAGATTAGGATTGACAATGATTTTTACTGCGGATTCGTTGTTGTGGATCAAGCGCTCGAAGCCTTCGGAAATCAATTCGTCCAGTTTGATGCGCTGGGTGATGAAAGGCTCAAGGTTGATTTTGCCTTCTTCAACCAATTTGATGGTTTCTGCGTGGTCGTTGCAGTAGGCGATGGTGCCGCGCACGTCCAGCTCTTTCATCACGACGCTATGGACGTTGATGGTGGCGGGGTGGCTCCAAATGGATACGATGACGACTTTCGCAGTCGGACGGCATGCTTCGACCATGGTGTCCAGCACTTTGTTGACGCTGGTGCATTCGAATGCGACATCTACGCCTTCGCCGTTGGTCAGTTTTTTCACTTCTTCGACGACATCGACTTCGGACGGGTCGAGGATGTAGTCGGCCACGCCGGCTTCGCGTGCTTTGTCTTTACGTGCTTTGCTCAATTCGGTGATGATGACTTTGATGCCTTTGGCTTTCAATACGGCAGCCAACAGCAAACCGATTGGGCCTGCGCCGCCGACCAATGCCACGTCGCCTTCTTTCGCGCCACTGCGTACATAAGCATGGTGGCCGACAGACAGAGGCTCAATCAAAGCAGCTTGGTCTAATGGAATTTTGTCGGAAATAGGGTGTACCCAACGGCGTTTAACGGCGATTTTTTCAGACAAGCCGCCACCGCAGCCACCTAAACCGATGAAGTTCATGTCTTTGGAGAGGTGGTAGTTGCTGCCTTCGCCGGTCGGTACATCGTCGCGGATGATGTAGGGTTCAACGACAACGTGTTGGCCGACTTTGATGTCGTCCACGCCTTCGCCTACGGCATAAACCACGCCGGAGAACTCGTGCCCCATGGTTACAGGGGCTGACTCGCCGGAGATTGGGTGCGGATGGCCGCAAGGCGGAATGAAAATCGGGCCTTCCATGAATTCGTGCAGATCGGTACCGCAGATACCGCACCACGCAACATTAATGCCGACAGTACCCGGAGCTACGGTTGGCTCTGGAATGTCTTCGATGCGGATGTCACCTTTGTTGTAAAAACGTGCTGCTTTCATTGTAACGCTCCTTTTTTTAAAGTGGAGGCCGTCTGAAAAAGACGGTCAATTAGGGAAAGGGAAGCAGTGTGGCGTGTGAAATATTTTTATTGATATGTTTTATATTTGTTATTTTACTACTGATAATATGAAAATGGTTTGTCTTTGCTCAAATTAAAGTTTGTAAATGAAAAAAAGGCCGTCTGAAATGGATAATCTATTTTCAGACGGCCTGGGGCAATAGTTTGAATACGTTATGGTGTAGGATTGTTACTTTTGCCGCGCTTCAGATGCTTTTGGTAGGCGATGACGTAGTCGGCCTTGCTTAAGCCTGCCAATACGCGGATGTGGGCGGCGGCAGATTTAGACATGGATTCCAAGGTATATCCGCCCTCCAGCACGGAAACGATACGTCCTTGACAGCTTGCTGTTGCTTGGACGATTTTGTGTGTCAGCCAGGCAAAATCGGCTTCATGCAGGTTCAGACGGCCTGTTTCGTCTTGTTTGTGCCCGTCAAAACCGGCTGAAAGCAACACCAACTCGGGGCGGAAGGCCGTGAGCTTGGGAAGCCATTGTTCGCGGATGGTCGTACGGAAGATACGGCTGCCTGTGCCCGGTTTGAGGGGCGTATGCAGCATATTCTTATTGCCGGCGTATTGTTCCGCCTGAGGGAAGGGAAAGATGTCGGTTTCAAACAGGTTGAAAAACATCACGCGCGGATCGTCTTGGAGAATCTCCGCCGTACCGTCGCCGAAGTGGACGTCGAAATCGATGACGGCGATGCGTTGCAAGCGGTATTGGGCAATGGCGTGCATCACGCCGGCGGCGGTGTTGTTAATGAGGCAGAATCCGCCGGCGCTGTTGCTGTGGGCATGGTGGCCTGGCGGGCGGATGGCGCAAAAAGCATGCCAGGCTTTTTTGTTCATCACCATATCGACTGCCTTGATGACGGCGCCGGCCGCAAAACGGGCGGCTTGGAGGGAGTCGTGGCAGATGACGGTATCGTCGTCGATACGGTGGATTTTACCGGGGAGCGGCTGGGCGGCTTCCAACTCGTGCAGATAGTTGCGCGAGTGGACCAATGCCAGCTGCGCATCTTTGATTTCCGGTGCTTCGGTGGTTTGCAGGCGACGCCAAATGCCTTCTTGTTTTAAGGCGGTTTGAATGGCGCTGATGCGTTCGGGCCTGTCGGGATGGTTGGGTCCCGGCTGGTGCTGTAGGAATATCGGATGCGAAATCCATACGGTGCGGGCGTTTTTGCCGAGTAGTCGACGCAGCAGGGTACGCACGCGCCAAATGATTTTTTTAAGCATGGAAAGTGTGTATCGAACGAGTCGCACGGACTGCTAAATATGGTTAATAAATACGGAAATGCTTGGAAATTTTTCAGACGGCCTTTAGAATAGCTCAATTTTACAGTCCGACCAACTGCGTTTTGGACTGTATGCAGTTTTTTACTTTATCTTAAAACTCAAAAGAACGGATATATTATGAATCAAGCTGTGGCTCAATTTGCCCCTTTACTGTTGATTATGGTGGTGTTTTACTTCCTGATTATGCGTCCTCAACAAAAGAAATTCAAAGCACATCAAGCTATGCTGGCTGCTTTGAAAGTAGGTGATAAAGTCGTTTTGGCTGCAGGTTTCAAAGGCCGTGTGACCAAAGTCGGCGAGCAATTCTACACTGTCGACATCGGCCAAGGTGCGAGAATCGAAGTAGAAGTGGAACGCAACGCGATTGCCGCGAAAGCCGAATAATCCGTTTTTTTGCGAAAAGCCGCCTCATTTTCCGAGTGCGGCTGTTTGCCTTTATAAATAAAGCAAAGGTTTACCATGAACCGTTATCCTTTATGGAAATACCTACTGATTGCGTTCACGATTGTGGTTGCGGCTGTATATTCGCTGCCCAACCTTTTCGGTGAAACGCCTGCCGTACAGGTATCAACCAACCGACAAGCCATCGTTATCAATGAGCAAACCCAGTCTAAAGTGTCTTCTGCGTTGCAAAGCGCAGGTATTCAGACTGACGGTATGTTCATTGTCGATAACTCGCTGAAAGTGCGTTTTAAAGATACTGAAACGCAACTGAAAGCGCGTGATGTCATTGAAAACACTTTGGGCGAAGGCTATATTACCGCGCTCAACCTTTTGGCGGACAGTCCTGAGTGGATGGCGAAAATTAAAGCCAATCCGATGTTCTTGGGTTTGGACTTGCGTGGCGGCGTGCATTTCACCATGCAGGTGGACATGAAAGCCGCGATGCAGAAAACGTTTGAACGTTACGCCGGCGACATCCGCCGCGAATTGCGCCGCGAAAAAATCCGTACCGGTACGGTGCATCAGGCTGAAAATGGTCTGACTGTGCCTCTGCAAGATGCCGCCGATGTACAAAAGGCCTTGCCTCAGTTGCAAAAGATGTTTCCTGAAGCCACTTTGCTTGCGGACGGCAACAATATTGTGCTGACTCTGTCTGAAGAGGCGATCAATAAAGTACGCTCTGATGCAGTGAAACAAAACATCAACACTTTGCACAACCGTGTGAACGAATTGGGTGTGGCAGAACCGGTTATCCAACAATCCGGTCTTGACCGCATTGTTGTACAGCTGCCGGGCGTGCAAGATACTGCCAAAGCCAAAGACATTATCGGTCGTACCGCGACTTTGGAAGTACGCATGGTGGAAGACGATCCGATTAAACTTCAAGAAGCCTTAAACGGTAATGTACCGACTGGTTATGAGTTACTGTCAAGCGGTGGCGATCATCCGGAAACTATTTTGGTCAACAAACAAGTTGAATTGACCGGCGACAACATCAACGACGCGCAACCTAGCTTTGACCAAATGGGTGCGCCTGCCGTGAGCCTGAGCTTGGACAGCGCAGGTGGCAGCATTTTTGGCGAATTGACTTCGGCCAATGTGGGTAAACGTATGGCTATGGTGTTGATCGACCAAGGTAAATCCGAAGTCGTGACCGCGCCTGTCATCCGCTCCGCCATTACCGGTGGTCGTGTAGAAATTTCCGGCAGCATGACAACTGCCGAAGCCAACGATACTTCATTGTTGCTGCGTGCCGGCTCGCTGGCTGCGCCTATGCAAATTGTTGAAGAACGTACCATCGGTCCGTCTTTGGGTAAAGAAAACATTGAAAAAGGTTTCAATTCCACTTTGTGGGGCTTTGCCGCTGTTGCTGCGTTTATGGTGGTTTACTACCGCCTGATGGGTTTCTTCTCTACCATCGCTTTGAGTACCAATATCTTGTTCTTGGTAGGTATTTTGTCTGCCATGCAGGCAACGCTGACCCTGCCGGGTATTGCCGCGTTGGCATTGACATTGGGTATGGCGATTGACTCTAACGTATTGATTAACGAGCGTATCCGTGAAGAATTACGCGGAGGCATACCACCTCAACAGGCCATCAACCTCGGTTTCCAACATGCTTGGGCAACCATTGTCGACTCTAACTTGACCTCTCTGATTGCTGGTATCGCTTTGTTGGTATTCGGTTCCGGCCCGGTACGTGGTTTTGCTGTTGTGCACTGTATCGGTATTCTGACCTCGATGTACTCGTCTGTGGTCGTGTTCCGTGCTTTGGTCAACCTGTGGTACGGCCGCCGTCGCAAATTGCGGAATATTTCCATTGGTGCGGTATGGAAGCCGAAAGCTGAAATGGCAGAAGGCAAGGAGTAAAACATGGAATTATTTAAAATCAAACGCGATATTCCGTTTATGAGCTACGGCAAACTGACGACCTTTATTTCGTTGGTTACGTTTATCGCCGCCGTGTTCTTTTTGGTAACCAAAGGCCTGAATTTCTCCGTCGAATTTACCGGCGGTACGGTGATGGAAGTCCAATATCAGCAGGGCGTGGATGTTAATAAAACACGCGAACGCCTCGATACGCTGAAAATGGGTGATGTACAGGTTCAGGCATTGGGTACGAACAAGCACATCATGATTCGCCTGCCGAACAAAGAAGGCGTAACGTCAGCCCAGCTGTCCAACCAAGTAATGGATTTGCTGAAAAAAGATAATCCTGACGTTACCTTGCGCCAAGTCGAATTTATCGGCCCTCAGGTTGGTGAAGAATTGGTTACCAATGGTTTGATGGCATTGGGATTCGTGGTGGCAGGTATTATTATTTACTTGTCCATGCGTTTTGAGTGGCGTTTTGCAGTGTCCGCGATTATTGCGAATATGCACGATATCGTGATTATTCTCGGCTGTTTCGCCTTCTTCCAATGGGAATTCTCTCTGACTGTCTTGGCAGGTATTTTGGCGGTTTTGGGTTATTCCGTGAACGAATCTGTGGTTGTGTTTGACCGTATTCGTGAAAACTTCCGTAAGCCGCATATGCGCGGCCACACTGTGCCTGAAGTTATCGACAACGCGATTACTGCAACCATGAGCCGTACCATCATTACCCACGGTTCGACCGAGGCAATGGTTGTTTCTATGCTGGTGTTCGGTGGCGCAGCCTTGCACGGTTTCTCTATGGCACTGACCATCGGTATCGTATTCGGTATTTACTCTTCCGTATTGGTTGCCAGTCCGCTCTTGCTGATGTTTGGCTTGAGTCGTGAGAACATTGCCAAAGAAGTGAAGAAAAAAGAAGAAGTTGTAGTCTAAACACTGCAATAATTCGATAAAGGCCGTCTGAAAATTGATTGAATCAGTTTTCAGACGGCCTTTTGTATTTAAATTTCAGAATGTTTTGTTTTAATGAAATAGGAGGGGTCAAATGTGAAAGAAAAAGAAAAAATAGGAACAATATAATTTTGTGATGAATCAAGTTTATTGTCTGATATTCCCTTAATTGCTTGTCAGCCCTAACATTTTAAAACATAATACTTTTGCCCCCGGTGCTGGAGTTTTACTACAAGTACATGATTTGCAAAAAATCTGTCGGGTGTGCAGACCCTGCCAATCAACCTCAAAAAAGGAAGGCCAAGAATGAAAGTAACCAGTTTCGGTGAAGTGCTGTGGGACGATTTTCCAAACGGAAAGGTATTGGGTGGTGCACCCCTAAATGTTGCTGTCCGTTTGCAGTCTTTGGGTATCGATGCTGCCATCATCAGTCGTCGCGGCGATGATGCTGATGGCGAAGAATTGCTACGTCACATTCAAAGCAAAAACGTCAATACTGATTATTTGCAGGTTTGTCACGAATGTGCGACCAGTTTGGTGAAAGTACACTTGGACAAGTCTGGCAGCGCGTCTTATGAGATTGTCTACCCTTGTGCGTGGGATAGGATTGCGGTTGATGATGCGGCAATCAAACGTGTGGCAGAATCCGATGCTTTCGTTTTTGGCAGCTTGGCAACCCGCGATGAAGTTTCGCGTAAAAGCTTGGCAGTTTTGCTGAAAGAAGCCAAATTCAAAATTTTTGACGTTAATCTGCGCAAGCCCCATTACGATATTGCCCGCTTGTTGGAGACCATGAAACAGTCCGATATGGTCAAACTCAACGATGATGAGTTGTATGAATTGGCTGCGGCTTATGGCTCTCCTTATCATAGTATCGAGCAAAATATCAGCTACCTCGTTGAGCTGACCGGCGTCAAAATCCTTTGCGTGACTTTGGGTAGTCATGGCGCGGTTTTGTATAAGGATGGCGAGTTATACCGTCATTGCGGTTTCCGCGTCAAAGTGGTGGATACCGTCGGCTCCGGCGACAGCTTTCTTGGCGGTTTGACTTACAAACTGTTGAACAATGCGCCTCCTCAAGAAGCCATTGCTTTTGCTTGTGCGCTGGGTGCATTGGTGGCTTCACGTCATGGTGCGACGGCAGATATTTCTTTGGAAGAAGTTGAAGCGTTTATGAATCCGGCTTGATGCTTCGATAATAAATATAAAAAGGCCGTCTGAAAAACCATTAAATCAGGTTTTTCAGACGGCCTGAGTGTTTTCAGGCGTTACCAATAAGTTGTAAAACACTCCAAGTTGGTATTTTTCGGGCCGCCGCCTTCTTCGGTTGGCGAACCAATCATCATCAGACCGATGATTTTGTCTTTGTCGGCACACTCAAATGCTTCGCGCAACATTGGGCTGTTGACCCACATGCCCGTAATCCAAACATTGTCGAAGCCTTGAGCAGAAGCAGCCAGTTGTAAAGCATAGGCGGCGCAGCCGGCAGTCAACATTTGTTCCCATTCAGGTTTGGGTTTTGCCACTTCACGGTTTGGTGTGAATGTAACGCCGATAATCATAGGTGCCATGTTGCCGACGCGTTCGGCCTTTTTCATGGCATCATCGCCGAAGTTGAGTTCGGTAACGGTCTTGCTCAAAAGCTCGCGGAAACGTTGCAAACCGGCTTCGCTTTGAATTACAGTAAAGCGGTAAGGGCGCATATTGCCGTGATCAGGTACTTGTGTTGCCGCTTGCAGCATTTGTTCCAGTTGCTCGGCATTGGGTGCCGGAGCAGTCAGTTTTTTGGAAGAGCGACGCGTGGTGAGGAGATTTAAGGCATCCATTTTTATTCTTTCTTGTGAATTCGAATGAGAATAATTATATAGCAGAACGATAAATAAATCAGCAAAGGACAAAGGCCGTCTGAATTAAGGTTTCAGACGGCCTTTGAGTTTTACAGGATACCGTTGTTTTGTGTATTTTCAGTAATCAGTGCTTTGTTGATTTCGTCGGCGGTGTAGCTCTTACCGTTTCCGAATACAAAGCTGTCGACATTATTGTTGGCAATGTCATGGATGGTCAGGGTGTCGCCTGTATCTTTGATGGTTAAGACCCAATCATCGCCGGTTTTCAACTGTAAATCTTTCAGCGTCAGCCCTTCTTTGAAGCGGACTTGGGTATCGCTGCCACCATACGGATTGAAGGTGTCGTTGCCGCTGTTTCTGCCAAACATGATAACGGTGTTGTCGGCACCCGGGTCGGTAATGTTGTCGTTGCCGCCGGCTGTATCGACGATGTTGATGCCTCGGCCCAAAGTAATGGTTTCATCACTGCGGTTGCCCCTGTATTCGACAACAGAAGTGTAACGCGACAAATCTAAATCGCTGTTGTCGCTATCGGCGTGGATGGTGTGGTTGAAGTTGTTGTACACATCACGGTTGAGTTCTTCAACGGGTTGGCCGGTGTATTGGACGATGTTTGTATTGCCGATCATGTGCGGGATAGACAGTTTGAAGTGGTTGATTAGCTCGCCGGTGCTGTATGAGGTATTGCCGTCAAACTGAAACTCGGAAATCGCACCATAAATACCGCTTTGGTTTTTGATGGTTAAAACATCATCTGTGCCTTTAATGCGGATATGCCAAGTATCGCCATCCAACAGGGGATTGGAGACAAATTGGTTGCTGTCGGGCATGTCAGCAATCCCGGTTTTGTCGTAACCTTTTTCAACGGTAATTTCAAGGTCGTCAAGGGTAATGCCGCCGGTAAATTTTATGATGTTGGCGTTGAGCGTGTGCAGGCCAGCCTCGTTGTCGAAACCGAAGTTGTAGTCGAAAATGGTGTCGTGTCCGTAACCTTTCCCGAAAACATAGGTATCGTTGTGTTCGCCACCTTCCAGATAATCATTGCCTGCGCCGCCGTCGAGTAAGTCGGCGCCTACATGGGCATAGAGTTTGTCGTTACCGTTGCCGCCATAGAGTTTATCGTCGGAATCCGGCTCAGTGCTGTAATAGGTTGCACTGTGTTCGCGCAAGATGTCATCGCCGTCGTGGCCATAGAGGGTGTCATGGCCGTCGTTGCCGCCGTCGATTTCATTGTTGGCTGCATTGCCATGCAAGATGTCATCGCCGTCAGTACCGGCAAATTTAATCGGTTCGGCTTTCAGTGCTTGGAAGGCCTGTTGGAACTGCGCGGCAGTGTAAGTTTGGTCGTTGAACTGGAAACGGTCGATGGAAATGCTGCCATCAGCACCGATTTGGTTTTGAATCAAGGCTGAACCTTGTTCTGAAGTAATTTCCCAGCTTTGGCTGCCATCATTGTTATGAATGGTCTTCAGGTTGAGCTTGGCATTGTTCAGGCCGTCTGAAAACTTGAGGGTATTGATGCCTTGGTTGTCGATAATGGTATCGTTGTCGCCGTAGATATAGGTATCGTTTCCGGCTCCGCCTTTCAGAATGTCTTTACCGTTGCCGCCCACCAAAATGTCGTCGCCTGTATCACCGTTGATGACATCGTTGCCGTTGCCGCCATCCAGATAATCATTGCCCTCGCCGCCATTGAGGTTGTCGTTGCCACCCATGCCGTAAACAGTATCATCACCGCGTCCGCTATTGAGGCGGTTGCGGCCTTCGTTACCGGTCAGGATGTTATTGCTGTTGTTGCCGGCGGCAAAAATATTGGCTGAGCCGGTCAGGGTAACATTTTCGACGTGGGTAGCGGCAGTATGGGAAATGCTGCTGAATACGGTATCTTCGCCGCCACCAGCCTGTTCAATCACCACGTCTTTTACATCATCAACGTAGTAAGTGTCATTGCCGTCCCCACCTTCCATAATGTCGGCACTGGCTTTGCCGTCGATAATATCGTCGCCGGATGTGCCGATCAGGTAGTCATTGTCGTCGTTACCATCGATAGTCTGACCGATTTCGGTATGCTCAGTCAGGGAAATATCGAAATATTTGGCAAAGTTGTTTACATCCAGTTTTTGTGTGCCAATGATGAAGTGGGAGACTGCCGGTGTTGTACCGTTTTGAGTGTATTGGTTTTTGATGGTTAAAACGGCGTTGCTGTTTTTTACGGCAATCAGCCAGTCTTTACCACCGGTTTCGTTGTTTTGGACTTCAACGGTTAAATCGTTAAGGCTTAGATCGGTATGAAAGCGGATGCTGTTGTGGCCTTGATTGTCGATGATGGTGTCTTGCTCGTTTTTGGCAGAGAAAAGGTAGGTATCGTCGCCTTCGCCACCTTCAAGCACATCGTTGCCTGCTTCGCCGTTGAGGATGTCATTGCCTGTTTCGCCGAAAAGAAGGTCGTTGCCTTCGCCCCCATTGATGACATCGTTGCCACCGCCGCCGTAAACGATGTCGTCACCGCGCCCGCTGTTGAGGCGGTTGCGGCCTTCATTGCCGATGAGGATGTTGTTGCTGTTGTTGCCGGCACCGAAAATGTTGGCTGTACCGGTCAAAACAAGGTTTTTAACGTGGTTTGGAAGGGTATAGCTGACGTTGCTGCAAACCGTATCATCGCCACCATTTGGGTTTTCAATGATTGTATCGTCACTGAGGGTTACATAATAAACGTCATCTTCCGACGTTCCTATCGTTACTTGTTCAAAGACGGAAGGTTGTAATTGCTCTAAATGTCGTAATTCAAATTGCGCATTGGGGGTGCGCATTGCTTTTTCGATTGTCATGATATTTTCTTTAGATATTGATGAGAGTAACAAGGAAGTAAACGTATCCGGCATATGGCCGGTATTGCTTAATTTGTATTGTGTTTAGGCTGTATATACTAGTGCTGAAATTTGATAAAAACAACAGAAACGTTAAGATATGACAATATATAGAGAGCTTTATCAGGCTTTGTCTGCCGTCTATTCCTTTGCTAAATGGCTTTGCCTTGTATGTCTGTTTTGTTTCTTATATACCACACATCAATTTTCATAGTTTCAAACTATGAATGGTTGTAAAAAGGCCGTCTGAAAAAAAGAAGCAGGTTTCGCATTGCAAAACCTGCTTCTGATTTTTCAGACGGCCTGTCTGATTACAGAGTACGGGCAACTTCGACGATGTCGAAACATTCGAGTTGGTCGCCTTCCATAATCTCGTTGTAGCCTTTGAGCATCAGACCGCACTCGAAGCCCATGCGGACTTCTTTGACGTCGTCTTTGTAGCGTTTCAAAGAAGACAGCTCGCCGGTATGGATAACCACGTTGTTGCGGATGAGGCGGACATGGGAATCGCGTTTGACCACGCCGTCGGTAACCATACAGCCTGCAATGTTGCCGACTTTGGAAACGGAGATAACCTGACGGATTTCGACCGTGCCGGTTACTTGCTCTTTCTCTTCCGGAGAGAGCATACCGCTCATGGCGGCTTTCACGTCGTCGATGGCATCGTAAATGATGTTGTAGTAACGGATTTCCACGTTTTCATTTTCAGCCAGTTTGCGTGCGGAAGCATCTGCACGGACGTTAAAGCCGATGATGAATGCGCCGGAAGCGATGGCCAAGTTGACATCAGATTCGGTAATGCCGCCAACGCCGCTGTGCAACACGTTCACTTTCACTTCGTCTGTGGACAGTTTTTTCAGGCTGCCCGCCAAAGCTTCGTAAGAACCTTGTACGTCTGCTTTGATGATGACGGACAAGGATTGGGCTTGGTTTTCGCCCATGTTGTTGAACATGTTTTCCAGTTTTGCGGCCTGTTGTTTGGCCAAGCGCACGTCGCGGTATTTGCCTTGACGGAAGAGGGCGATTTCGCGCGCTTTTTTCTCGTCGGCCAATACCATTGCATCTTCGCCTGCGTTCGGAACGTCGGACAAGCCGAGGATTTCGACAGGGATAGACGGACCGGCTTCATTGATGGCTTTGCCGTTTTCGTCAACCATTGCACGGATTTTACCGAATGCAGTACCGGCCAGCAGCATATCGCCCTTTTTCAGCGTACCGCTTTGTACCAAGAGGGTGGCAACCGCGCCGCGGCCTTTGTCCAAACGTGCCTCTACGATGATACCTTTGGCAGGTGCATCGACTGGGGCAGTCAGTTCCAAAACTTCGGCTTCGAGCAAGACGGCTTCGAGCAATGCATCGATGTTCAGGCCTTTTTTAGCGGAAACGTCGATAAATTGTACATCGCCGCCCCATTCGTCCGGCACGACTTCGTGCGCGGTCAGCTCTTGGCGGATACGCTCTGGGTTGGCGGCTTCTTTATCGATTTTGTTGACGGCAACCACAATTGGTACGCCCGCAGCTTTAGCATGGGCAATCGCCTCGATGGTTTGCGGCATCACGCCGTCGTCGGCTGCTACAACAAGAATCACGATATCGGTTGCTTTCGCACCGCGCGCACGCATGGCGGTAAACGCTTCGTGACCCGGAGTATCCAAGAAGGTAATCACGCCGCGAGGGGTTTCAACGTGGTATGCGCCGATGTGTTGGGTAATGCCGCCCGCTTCGCCTTGTACCACTTTGGCGCGGCGGATGTAGTCCAGTAGGGAAGTTTTACCGTGGTCAACGTGACCCATCACGGTAACAACCGGAGGACGCGGCAATGCTTCGGCTTCTACTGCTTCAACGCCTTCATCCAAGAAGGCTTCAGGATCGTCGGCGGCGGCAGGTTTGCCGATGTGGCCGAGTTCTTCCACAACAATCAGGGCAGTGTCTTGGTCGATGGATTGGTTGATGGTTACCATCATGCCCATTTTCATCAGGGCTTTAACCACTTCGACGCCTTTAACGGCCATTTTGTGTGCCAAGTCGGCAACGGTAATGGTTTCAGGCACTAAAACTTCGTGTACGACAGGTTCGGTCGGCGCTTGGAAGGCGTGTTGGTTTGGCTCAAGTTTGAGTTTTTTGCCTTTTTTGCCGCCGCGTACGCGCTCGTCGTCGCCAGTGCGTGTATTGTTGCGGTCGCGACCACCTTTGCCGCCTTTGCCTTTAGCATTGCGGCCTTGAGTGTCTTCATCACGCTCACGACGGTCTTCTTTTTTACTGCGCGCGTTGTGTTCGGATTTGCCTTCGCCGGATGCTGCTTTAGCTTTCTCGGCAGGTTTACTGCGTTCGCCTGATTTGGCTTCTTTAGTAGGTTTTGAGTCTTTCTCGGCCTGTTGTTTTATGGCTTCACGGCGTGCTTGACGCTCTTGTTTTTCTTTCAACAAGGCTTCTTGATGCGCACGCAGGGCGGCGGCACGACGGGCTTCTTCATCGCGTTGAGCCTGTTCTTCCACGCTGACGACAGGTTGCGGTACGGCAGGAGCGGCAGGTTTAGCTGCCTTTTTCGCTTCTTTGCCTTTGCCGCCTTTGTCTTGTTTGGCTTTGGCAGGTTTCTTGGCTTCGGCTGGTTTTTCAGCTTCAACGGATTTTTCAGACGGCTTGTTGTCTGCTTTAGCTTCAACTTTTACTTCGGTCTTGGCTTCTACAGCTTCAACCGGTTTGGCTTCTTCTTTTTTAGCTTCGGCAGGTTTGCCTTCCGCTTTTGGTGCGGCTTTGGCTGCTTTCAGTCTGGCTGCTTCGGCCTCTGCTTTGGCGCGGGCTTCGGCTTTTGCGGCTGCTTCTGCTTCAGCTTTGGCTTTTTCTTCGGCAGCTTTTGCGGCTGCTTTTTCTGCTTCGGCTTTTTGGTTTTCAGCCGCTACTTTGGCTTTGGCTTCCGCGGCCAATTCTTCGGAAGAAGGAATGGTAACGGCACGGCTGCGGCGGCGTGTTTCCACTTTTACGCCGTCAACGGTGCTGACTTCGGTTTTTTTGCGGCGGATGCTGATGGTGCCGCTGTTGCTGCCGTTTTTCTTTTGCAGGTAAGCGGTCAGCAATTGTTTGTCGTCAGTGGTCAGGCTGTCATTACCGCTGTTTTTGTTGACGCCGGCTTCTTTCAATTGTTTGAGCAAATCATCGACGGGGCGGTTTAGTTCGGCGGCAAATTGTGCTACGGTTGTATTACTCATTCAGTACCCCCTTAGTTGTTTTCTTCAGTAAACCAGTGTTCGCGTGCAGCCAAAATCACTTTTTTGGCTTCTTCTTCGTCAACACCGGTAATTTCGACCAATTCGTCAACAGACAATTCGGCCAGATCGTCGCGTTGGGTCACGCCTGCTTCGGCAAGCTTGCGCAACATATCGGAATCTACGCCGTCCAGATTGCGCATGTCTTCAGACACTTCGCCCAGTTTTTCTTCTGCCGCGATGGTCATGGTCAGGATGGCGTCGCGTGCGCGGTTGCGCAGGGTTTCAACGATTTCTTCGTCAAAGCCTTCGATGGCGAGCAATTCTGCCGCCGGAACGTAAGCCACTTCTTCCAATGTGGCAAAACCTTCTTCAACCAAAATATCGGCGGTTTCGTCGTCGATGTTCAAGTGGGTAGTGAAGAGGTTGCGGATAACGGCATCTTCGGCGGCATTGCGCTCGTCGGCTTCTTCAACGGTCATGATGTTCAGCTGCCAGCCGGTCAGGATGGAAGCCAGGCGGACGTTTTGACCACCGCGGCCGATGGCCAGCGCCAGTTGGTTTTCATCAACAATCACGTCAACGGCGTGTTTGTCTTCGTCAATCACGATGCGGCTCACTTCGGCAGGAGACAGCGCGTTCATCACGAATTGGGCAGGCTCGGGAGACCACAATACGATGTCGATGCGTTCGCCGGACAATTCGTTGCTCACGGCGTTGACACGCGAACCGCGCACGCCGATACAAGTACCTTGCGGGTCGATGCGTTGGTCGTTGGCTTTAACGGCAACTTTGGCGCGTTGGCCTGGGTCGCGTGCTACTTCGCGGATTTCCAACAGGCCGTCTGCAATTTCAGGCACTTCGTTGGCGTAGAGTTTGGCCAAGAAGTCGCCGCTGGTACGGCTCAAAATGACTTGTTTGCGGCCGGTATTGCCAATTTCGTCCACACGCAGGAAGAGGGCGCGGATTCGGTCGCCGCTGCGGAAGTTTTCGCGCGGAATCATTTCTTCGCGCGGAATCAGGGCGTCAAGTTTGCCCGCGACGACTTCAACGATGATGCCGTGGCGCTCGACGCGTTTTACGGTGCCGGAAACAATGTCTTCTTTAGAAGCGAGGAATTCGTTCAGGTTTTGCTCGCGCTCCGCATCACGGATGCGTTGCAGGATGATTTGTTTGGCGGTTTGCGCTGCTTGGCGGCCGAAGCCTTCGTTTGGCAACTGCTCTTCGTAGTATTCGCCGATTTGGATGGTGGTGCCGGGGATTTCTTCTTGGATTTCCTCGATGGTTTTTTCTACGTCGGGGTAGGTGTAGTCTTCATCGGCAACAATCAGCCAGCGGCGGAAGGTTTGGTATTCGCCGGTATCGCGGTCGATTTCGACGCGCACGTCCATGTGCTCGCGGTCGGCTTTTTTCTTGGCGGCAGTAGAGAGGGCGAATTCAAGGGCTTTGAATACGACTTCCGTTTCAACGTTTTTTTCACTTGCCAGCGCTTCGGCCAGCTGTAACATTTCGCGACTCATTTTCTAGAATCTCCAAGTAATCGGTTTTTAAAATTTAAATTCGGGGCGCAAACGGGCTTTGTCGATGTTGCTCAATTCGATTTGGGCGGTTTTGCCGTCGAAAGAGACGGTAACAATGTCGTTTTCGCAAGATTCGATGCGGCCGATGAAGTTTTTCTGACCATCAATCGGCAGGCGTGTTTTGATTTTGGCGTTCTGGCCGGCAAAGCGCACGAAGTCGGCGGCTTTTTTCAGCGGACGGTCAAGGCCCGGGCTGGAGATTTCCAAACGTTTGTAGTCGATGTCTTCAACCATAAACACGCGGCTCAGATGGTTGCTGACAGTGGCGCAGTCTTCGACGGTGATGCCGCCTTCTTTATCGATGAAAACGCGCAAATCGCCTTGTGCGGTCAGTTCGAAATCGACCAGCTCGTAGCCCAAGCCGGGCAGGGTTTTATCAAGAATGCTTTGAATATCCATGCTTCTCCAGAAGTACATAAACAAAAAAATGGCCGCGCGGCCATTTTTCGTGTGATTTGAAAAATTGGCCTATTATAACTGTTTTCAAGATAAAAGAAAAGCGTTGATTTGGCGTGGATTTTTTGAAGTGATTGCTTAAATGTAAAGGATAGGAGTGAGGCCGTCTGAAAAGAAAATTGTTGACAAGTTTTGATATAGTACTTCTAAAATTATTTTTGAAAACAAATAATTGGTATTACTTTGTTTTCAGACGGCCTTGGATTTCCTGATTTTTCGTGCTTGCACAATGTGCAAGGCGGTTCTACAATTTCTTCATACCCACCGAATAAGAAAGAAGGCCGCCATGTCCGCTCACCCGATTTACAACTTTTCCGCAGGTCCTGCCGTATTGCCGGAAGCGGTATTGCGTACCGCGCAACAGGAGATGCTCGACTACAACGGTACGGGTTTCCCCGTGATGGCGATGAGCCACCGTTCGGATATGTTTTTGAGTATTCTGCATCATGCCGAACAAGACTTGCGCCAGCTTTTGAATATTCCGTCCAACTATAAAATCCTGTTTTTACAGGGCGGTGCGACCACGCAATTTAATATGGTGGCCATGAATTTAGCGCACGGTTTTGCGACTGCCGACGCGGTGGTAACGGGCAACTGGAGCCGTATTGCCTATGAGCAGATGAGCCGTTTGAGCAATGCCGAAATCCGTTTGGCTGCGCATGGCGGCGAGCAATATGCCTATAAAAACCTGCCTGCGGTGGAGGATTGGGATGTCAACCCGAATTCCGCGTTTGTTCATTTTGCGATTAATGAAACCGTAAACGGCTTGCAGTATCAAAACGTCCCCAAACTTTCAGACGGCCTGCCGCCGCTGGTGTGCGATATGTCGAGCGAGATTTTGTCGCGAGAGTTTAATGTATCCGATTACGGCTTAATTTATGCCGGCGCACAAAAAAATATCGGTCCTGCCGGTGCGACCGTGGTCATTATCCGCGAGGATTTGCTGGAGCGTTGTCCGAACGATATTCCCGATGTGTTCAACTACCGTTCGCACATCAACCGCGACGGTATGTACAACACGCCGTCCACCTATGCGATTTATATGTCGGGCTTGGTGTTCCGCTGGCTGCAAACGCAGGGCGGTGTGAAAAAAATTGAAGCGGTCAATCGAATAAAGGCGCAAACCTTGTATGAGACGATAGACGGCAGCGGCGGTTTTTACATCAACGATATCCATCCTGATGCACGTTCCAAAATGAACGTGGTCTTCAAAACCGCAAGCGAAGACTTGGACCGCCGCTTTGTGTTGGAAGCCGAGTTGCAGGGCTTGTGCCTGCTCAAAGGCTATAAAACCGTCGGCGGTATGCGTGCCAGCATTTACAATGCGATGCCGCTTGAAGGCGTGAACGCGTTGGCTGACTTTATGAGAGATTTTCAACGACGTTACGGTTAAGACTTAAGATAAAAAGGCCGTCTGAAACTGGGTTTCAGACGGCCTTTTGATTTGAACAAGCCTTATTCGGTGACTTCTTCAGTAATGCTGTCGCGGTAGATGGTGCTGTCGTAAGTCGGAACAGGAGGCGGCAGCAGGTTGTCGAGTGTCAGCGCGGACGGGTTCAGCGTAGGATAGCCGCTGAAGGTGACGGAATAACCGCCGTTGCCGGTACTGCGGACTTTGGCATGCGCGCCCAACGGGAAAGTGGTTTTGTTGGTGATGTGGCCGAATGGGAAACCGGTCAACACAGGAATTTTGGCGGTGCGCGAAATGTGGTTGACGACGGCGGAGAAATCGTAGCTGGAGTCGTACACGTCGCGGATGGTACCCATGCGGAAATCGCCGAAGATGATGGCGCGTTGTTTTTGCAAAACACCTGACAGATAAAGCGTATTGAGCATGCGCTCGATGCGGTAGGGTTGCTCGCTGACGTCTTCGATAAAGAGGATGCCGCCTTGAATATCGGGCATGTAAGGCGTGCCAGCGAGGGAGGCGAGAACGCTGAGGTTGCCGCCCCACAATGTGCCTTCGACGTTGACATCGGCGCGTTGGATGGTTGGAACATCAACGATATTGACGTTGTTGGTCGTGCCGCGGATGAAAGAATCCATGGTAAAGATACTGGGGTCTGCTTTGCCGAATTCGCTGTACACCATCGGGCCGGCAAAGCTCATCATATTGCCTTTGGCCAACAGGGCGAGTTGGACGGCGCACACGTCGCTGAAACCAAAGAACAATGTGCCGCGTTCGCGCATTCTGGCGCCGAGTGAGGCAAAGTCGATTTGCGGTAGGATGCGTGCCGCGCCGTAGCCGCCGCGCAGACCCATCAAGACTTTAGGTGTTTCAACCCGGCCGTTGGCAACGTCTTGGAAGTCGGCGGCACGTTGGGCGTCGCTGCCGGCAAAGCGTTGGTAACGGCGGCTGCCTGCCTGTTGGTTAGTCACGGTAAAGCCCGCGTTGTAGAGGCGTGTCAGGCCGGTGGTCACGCGGTTGGGGTCTTCGGCGAAGCCTGACGGCGCAACAACGCGCAGGAGGTTGTCGCCGGAACGTGGCGGATGGGGTTGCTTAGGTTGCACGGTTTTGGCTTTCGCGGTGGTAGAAGTGGTTTTGGTTTGCGGCGTGGTGGTCGTGCCTGTGCCGCAGGCTTGCAACAACCCTGCGCCTGCCGCGGCAGAGCAGGTACGCAGGAAATGGCGGCGCGTGGTGGAGTTCATAGAGGTCTTCCTTTCGTTATATGTTCAGACGGCCTGAACTTGGCGTGTCGGACCTTACAGGCCGTCTGAAAGTTTAAGCGATTAAGTTTTTGATTTGTTGTGGCCAGTTTTCGGGCAAGGCCATACCGTGTTCGCGAGCGGGCGCGGCCCAAATCGGCGCGGGGAAGTTGGCGTCGTTTTCAAAGCGGGCGATGACGTGCCAATGCAGATGGGGCACAACATTGCCGAGGCTGGCCAGATTGATTTTGGCCGGGCTGAAGACTTGGCGCATTGCGGCTTCAACCTGATACACCATTTCCATGATTTCGTTGCGTTCGGCAGGGGAAAGGTCGGTCATCTCGGAAACATGGTTATTCCAAATAACGCGGCAGAATGCCGGTGCGCCGGCTTCGTTGTGGACGGCGATAACGCGCAGGTTTGGCGTTTGCAGCAAAATATCTTCGTTGTCGGCAGTGCAGATGGGGCAGGTCATGTTTTTTTCTTTCGCAGTCTGAATAGGAATCGGATGATTTCAATCAGGATTTTTAGAACGAGGTAAATGGCAGTCAGAGATATGAATGCGAAAAGCCACGGTTCAGGTATAAACCACCAAAATAAATAGGTGGGCGTGATTCAGTCGGCACATTCTTCGGCACTCTTAACGTGATCGCACAAGCTAAAGCTAAAAAAATCATTGACATCATGAAACGGCGAATAGGCGAACATTAAGTGCCATTGGCGTCATACAAACCAATGCAATGACGACAATCCAAAAGAATGGTTTGAGATGTTTGAGTGCAGTCATGGACGAAGTGTTATGCAAATTTTGCGGCACCGCGGTTGGCAAGCTCGTCAGCTTTTTCGTTTTCAGGGTGTCCGGCGTGGCCTTTTACCCACGTCCAGCGGACATCGTGTTGTTGAACCAAACTATCCAGCTCTTTCCATAAATCGTCGTTTTTGACCGGTTTCTTGGCGGCGGTTTTCCAGCCGTTTTTTTTCCAACCGTGTATCCAGCTTTCCATGCCGTTTTTGACGTATTGCGAGTCGGTGCAGATGACGACTTGGCAACGGCGTTTTAGGGATTTCAGACCTTCGATGACGGCGGTCAGCTCCATGCGGTTGTTGGTGGTTTCGGCTTCGCCGCCGAACAGTTCTTTTTCGTGTGTGCCGTAGCGCATAAATACCCCCCAGCCGCCTGCGCCGGGGTTGCCTTTGCATGCGCCGTCTGTGTAGAGGTAAACGGGTTTATCCATGGGCATATCTTTGTTGAGTAAGGCGGTATCATAACATAAGGCCGTCTGAAATATCGGCAAATACGGTTTGCGCGTGTAAAATACCCTGCACTTTATCACTCGTATAGAAAGCAGGCAGATATGGGATTGTTCAGCGGCCTTTTGGGCAATGCTTCGCAAAAAGACGCCGATGCGGTAGAACGCGATTTGGCGAATATCCTGATTGATGGCGAACAGGTAAGAATGGCATTCAGCCTGGTGCGCGATTTGATTGTGTTTACCGAATATCGGCTGGTGTTGGTGGACAAGCAGGGTTTGACCGGCAAGAAAGTGTCTTACCGTTCGATTCCGTATCGTTCCGTATCGCGCTTTTCGGTGGAAACCTCGGGTCATTTCGATTTGGATGCCGAGCTGAAGATTTGGATTTCTTCTAGCGAGGCGCCAACCGAAACCTTGCAGTTTAAAAGCGACAAGAGCGTGATTGCCATTCAAAAAGCCTTGGCAGAAGCCGTGTTGAAACCGTCAAAATAGAAAGGAAATATGATGAGCGAACAGCAAGAATTGTTTTGTTACAAACAGATGCCTGTGTGGGCGGCGGACGAGATTCCCGAAGCCTTGTTGTCCAAACACAATACCGCCGCCGGTACTTGGGGCTGCCTCAATGTCCTCCAAGGCCGTCTGAACTTCAATGAATTGGACGAAGCGGGCAATATTACGGCCACGCACGAGCTGACGCCTGAGAGCGGCGATTGGATTATCCATCCGCAAGCATGGCACTTTATCGCGCCGCAAACGCAAGACACGGAAATTCAACTGTCGTTTTACTGCGAGGCGGCGGACTATTTCAATAAGAAATACGGCATGAGCGCGACACATTCGGCCGTCCGTGCCGCTGAAGGCATCGTACCTGTCGGCAAGGTTTTGGATATGGGCTGCGGTCAGGGCCGCAATGCGCTGTATTTAGGTTTGAAAGGTTTTGACGTTACCGCTGTCGATAATAATCCCCATGCGGTTCAAAACGTGGAAGAGCTGGCGCGTATCGAAGAGTTGAATGTCCGCGCGTTTGAATACGACCTCAACGCCGCCAATATTCAGGAAAACTTCGATTATATGGTGGCGACCGTGGTGTTTATGTTCCTGATGCCGCGTTACGTTCCTGATGTGATTGCCAATATGAAGGAACACACCAACCCCGGCGGCTACAACCTGATTGTTTCTGCAATGGATACGGAAGATTTCCCTTGCCCGATGCCGTTCCCGTTCAAATTCAGCGAAGGCGAGCTGCGCGAATACTATAAAGATTGGGAATTGGTGGAATACAAGGAAGAGCTGGGTTCGATGCACGCGAAAGACGAATTCGGCAATCCGATCCAGTTTAAATTCGTCACCATGCTGGCGAAGAAACCGGAATAAAGGTTTTGCCGTCAAAAGGCCGTCTGAATTCAGTTTTCAGACGGCCTTTGCCGTAATCAATCCACAATCCTTTTACCCAAAATCACGACGTCTGCCAACATGGTTTCCAAATCGCAGACTTGCGGCAGCCGTCCCCATTCTTCAAAACCGAAACGGTGAAACAGGTTCAGGCTCGGATAGTTGTGGCCGAACACAAGCGCGATGACGTTGCGGATGCCTAAGGACGGCGCGCGTTCGAGCATATGGCGCAACAGGATTTTGCCCACGCCTGCGCCGCGCATATCGTGGCGGACATAAACGCTGACTTCCGCGCTGATATGGTAGGCGTAGCGCGGATGGTAGTCGCTGAAACTGCCCCAGGCCAATACGGTGCCGTCGGTATCGTAAAGGGCGTAGATCGGGCGTTTGTCCGTGTGTGCGGCAAACCACATTTCGCGTTCGGCAACCGTGGTCGGCGACAAATCGGCCGTGGATTGGCGCGTGGCCACGGTGCTGTTGTAAATATCGACGATGGCGGGCAAGTCTTGGCGCAGGGCAGGGCGGATGGTGTATTGCATTTCAGACGGCCTTTTATTGAATCAATTTGGAGATGGTCTTAAAGGCCGGATGTTTGGCATCGCCAAGCAGTTGGAACAAAATACTTTCGACATTGGAAACGGTAATGCCTTGACGGCTCATTTGCGCCAAACCATTGTCGCGGTTGGCTGTTGTGCGCGAGGCGGTGCATTCGAAAGGCAGGGATACGGCGTAACCTTGCGCTTTCAAATCCAAGGCCGTCTGAAGCATACAGATATGCGCTTCTGCGCCCACTAAAATAACGTGTTTAATGTCGTTTTTGCGTAAGATTTCCTGAATTTCGGGCAAAAACGCCGAAAATCGGGTTTTCTCGACAACAGGCGTGCCTTCGGGCAACAGCAGCGATACGGCGGACACGGTGTTGCCCAAACCTTTCGGATATTGTTCGGTTACGGCAAAGGGTACGTCCAAAGCCGTCAAGCCCTGAATCAGCAGGCGGCAGCGTTCCAACATTTCGTCCGCGCCGGAAAGGGCGGGCAGCAGGCGTTCTTGAATATCGACAATCAGACAAAGCGTATTTTTGGGGTTCATGGCTTTTCCTTTCAGACGGCCTTTACAGCAAAATCGTTGAATCAGAATGCAATCATATAACAAGCCGCTGGAAAAGTATTGCAGCTTGCCCTGTTTTAAAGCCCGAAATTCTTTTAAAATACCGCCTGATTTGAATTTAACCGAAAGACCGATCTTCATGAACCTACATCAAACCGTCGAACGCGAAGCCGCCGCCGCCTTTGCCGCCGCGGGCATCGCCGACAGCCCCGTTGTTTTGCAGCCGACCAAAAACGCCGAACACGGCGATTTCCAAATCAACGGCGTAATGGGTGCGGCGAAAAAAGCCAAACAAAATCCGCGCGAGTTGGCGCAAAAAGTGGCCGAAGCATTGGCGGGCAACGCCGTGATTGAAAGCGCGGAAGTCGCCGGCCCCGGCTTTATCAACCTGCGCCTGAGTCCTGAATTCCTCGCCCAAAACATTCATGCGGCTTTGAACGACGCGCGTTTCGGCATAGCGAAAACCGACAAACCGCAAACCGTCGTCATTGACTACTCTTCGCCCAATCTGGCGAAGGAAATGCACGTCGGCCACTTGCGTTCCAGCATCATCGGCGACAGCATTTCGCGCGTATTGGAATTTATGGGCAACACCGTCATCCGCCAAAACCACGTCGGCGACTGGGGTACGCAGTTCGGCATGTTGGTTGCTTATTTGGTTGAGCAGCAAAAAGATAATGCCGCGTTTGAGTTGGCGGATTTGGAGCAGTTTTACCGCGCTGCCAAAGTGCGCTTTGACGAAGACCTTGTCTTTGCCGATACCGCGCGCGAATACGTTGTGAAGCTGCAAGGCGGCGATGAAACCGTGTTGGCGTTGTGGAAACAGTTTGTCGATATTTCGCTCTCGCACGCCCAAGCCGTTTATGACACGCTGGGCTTGAAACTGCGTCCTGAGGACGTAGCGGGCGAATCGAAATACAACGACGATTTGCAGCCCGTGGTTGATGATTTGGTTCAAAAAGGTCTGGCGGTCGAAGACGACGGCGCGAAAGTCGTGTTCTTGGACGAGTTCAAAAACAAAGAAGGCGAACCCGCTGCGTTTATCGTGCAAAAACAAGGCGGCGGCTTCCTTTACGCTTCCACCGATTTGGCGTGTCTGCGCTACCGCATAGGCCGTCTGAAAGCCGACCGCCTGCTGTACGTCGTCGACCACCGCCAAGCCCTGCACTTCGAACAACTTTTCACCACTTCCCGCAAAGCAGGCTATCTGCCGGAACATGCAAAAGCCGAGTTTATCGGCTTCGGCACGATGATGGGCAAAGACGGCAAACCGTTCAAAACGCGCAGTGGTGACACTGTAAAACTGGTTGACCTGCTGACCGAAGCCGTTGAACGCGCCACTGCTTTGGTGAAAGAAAAAAATCCCGAATTGGGTGCGGATGAAGCCGCTAAAATTGGCAAAACCGTCGGCATCGGCGCGGTCAAATACGCCGATTTGAGCAAAAACCGCACCAGCGATTATGTGTTCGACTGGGACGCCATGCTCTCGTTTGAAGGCAACACCGCCCCCTACCTGCAATACGCCTACACCCGCGTGCAAAGCGTGTTCCGCAAAGCCGGCGAATGGGACGCAACCGCGCCAACCGTTTTGACCGAACCGCTGGAAAAACAGCTTGCCGCCGAGCTTCTGAAATTTGAAGACGTGCTGCAAAGCGTGGCAGATACGGCGTATCCGCACTACCTCGCCGCCTACCTCTACCAAACCGCCACCCTGTTCAGCCGCTTCTATGAAGCCTGCCCGATACTCAAAGCCGAAGGTGCAACCCGAAACAGCCGCCTGCAACAGGCGAAGCTGACCGGCGACACGCTGAAACAAGGTTTGGAGTTGTTGGGTATTGATGTATTGGATGTGATGTAAGTTTTTGAATGAAAACAATGAAAGGCCGTCTGAAACTTTGCGGATTGCAAGGTTTCAGACGGCCTTTTTATGCTTTGAAAAATATTGTGATACCGTTGTTTGACCTAAGCGGTTTTGAATTTGCTCAGGTAATGCGTTCAGACGGCCTTATCTTTATTTCAAATTGCTTGCCAACAGCCAAGCCTGTGCTTCAGTGGCGTCGCTGAAATATTTGGGATGTTGGTTGGTCAGGAGGCTGGAAAGGCGCGCGCCGAGTCTGATCCAGATGTCGTCGGTAATGACGGCAACGCGGCCGAAGTCGGTTTCGTGTTGGTTGAGGAATTTGATTTGTTCGACCGCCATATCGATGGTGAAGTCTTTCAACATGGACAAGTCCAACAGGATGTCGGGCAGATGGATTTTTTGTTTTGCGGCCAACAAGGCTTCTTCCAATTGGCGGAAATCGTCCAAAGTGAACTCGTTGTACAGCGCTACGTTTAAGCCGTAAGATTGTTCGCGGATGGAAATCATGGTGTTCTCCTTGTTAAATTATTGCTTCATCAGAAATTTTTTGATTGAGGCCGGAGTAAAACTGCTGAACACGCCGCCTGCAACAATGATAACCATGCCGGCGGCTTCCTGCCAAGTGATTTTATCGCCGAAAAGCAGTACGCCGGACAGGGCGGAGAAAACGACAGCCAGGTAGGAAAGCGAGGCAACGGTAAATTTCTTGCCGACCTTATAGGCGCGGGTCATGGCAAGTTGGGCAATCATGGCGGAGATGCCGATGCCGGCCAGATAGGGCAGGGAAGACACGGTCAGCGGATGCCAGCCGGTAAAGCAACTCCAAATGGCAGACATAATCAGGCCGGTAAGCGACAGATAAAACACCACGCGCCAGCCCGGCTCGCCCAAAAGCGAGAGTTCGCGCACCTTCAAATACGCCCAGCCCGACATGGCGCCGCCTGCTAAGCTGACCAGCGCGGCAAATTCCTGTCCGCCTTGAAAAGATGGGTTGAGCAACAGGATAACGCCGATAAAGCCCATAACCAAAATGGCTTGGGTATAAAGCGTAATTCTTTCTTTTAAAATGAAAAATGAAAAGATGGCAAGCCAGATGGAGGACGTGTAGTTGAGTGTGACGCCTGTTGCCAGCGGCAGATGCATGACGGAATAAATCGTGCACATCATAGCAAGCGTGCCGATGACGCTGCGGTTAAGATGGGTTTTCCAATGCGGCGTGGAAAATGTGTTGCCTTGCGCTTTGGCCATGATGCCTAAGAACAGGGTGGAGACCAGCATGCGCCAAAAGACCAGCTCGCCGCTGGAAAAGCCGAATTGCGTTGAGGCGGCTTTGACGGAGAGGTTCATGACGGTAAAGCCGAGCGCGGCAATAACCATCCATGCTGAGCCGAGCGGATCTTTTCTGACGGTTTCCATTTGATGGGTGTGTAAAGCGGTTTTATTAATAAGAAAATATTATACAGGTCAATCAGGCCGTCTGAACAATATCGTTGGGTTTCAGACGGTCTTTTTATTAGAAAATGAGAATTATTATTGAAGAATAAAGTGGATTTTTATAGAATGGAAGCCCTGTTTTAAGAAAGGCTTGTCATGAAAGTTTCCAATATTTCCGCTGTATTGCTGTCTGCTTTGTTTTCCGTTGCCGTTTCTGCCGCGCCTTTGGGGGAGGTTTCTTCCGAAAACGGTAAGATTTTCAGCGGCGAAAATTACATGGTCGTTAAGAAAGACATGAAGAAAGGGGAGCAGATTAAGCCGCACGATCATCCGGGTTTTAAAACGCTGATTTTTGCCGTTGGAAAAGGAAGCTTTGACGTGACGTTGAATCAGACTGAAAAACATACTGTCGGCGCAGGCTCGGTGTTGAGGTTTGGCAGCGATGCAGTGATTGAGGCAATTGCAACCGAAGATGCGGATGTGGCAATTACTTTGATTAAGTAAACCGATAGATGATAAAAGGCCGTCTGAAAAATGATGTTTCAGACGGCCTTGTTTATTCATTCAACTATTGCCATTAAGCGCAAATCAAATAGATGAAGCCGGAGCCGAAGATATCTGCCAAGGCGTGAATCAGGAAAAACGGCAACAGGTTTTTGACTTTGTATTTGTAGAAGAAGTAGTACATCAAGCCGAAAACAACGCCGATAACGGTCGCCCAAAGCATGCCTTGGTAAGTATGGAAGGAGACACGTACCAAGGTTGAATAGGCCAATGCCTGCCATTTGTATTTGTCTTCCACGCAGGTTAAAAGGCCGAGGAAACAGAATTCTTCGTAAAAGCCGTTTAAAAGGCCGTAGAGGATGGCCATCGGCGCAAGGGCAGCGAATTTGTCGAAGATGGATAATGGTTTGATGTATTGGAAGATTTCAGTGGTAAAGTAATTGTAGCCGCCGCTTAACGAAGTTACCGCATCGGCGGTCAGACCCATCAGGATAAAAATCACAGGCGTCCAAAACAACACGCCTAAGTTAAAACGAATCGGCAACTGTTTGAAGTCGAAACGGCGGATAACGAGGTAAATCAGAGCAATAGCAAGCAGCATCAACTGCAGGCTCATGTTTTCCGAATAAGCCACGCCGGTTACCGCAGTATCGCGCACTTCTTCGGCAACCGCGGCCGTTTCCACTTGCGGCATCAGGCTGGCAATATAAAGTTGGGTAGAACGGTAGGCAAATTGACCGAACAGGATAGCGGTAACAATCAGCATGTCAAACCAGCGCAGATTGCGCAAAGGCTCTTTAGGGCGGATAGCGGCGAGTATGCTCATAATTCTCCTCTTTACTCTAATTAAATGGTAGTGCGCAATAGTTACATAAACATACAAAAATCGTCAACAATTATCACAATAAAACATGAATTAAAAAATCAGGCTGTTTCAGACGGCCTGAAGCGCTTCTAAAATGCCGTATTTTCCGAAGGGTTTATCTTCAAAAATATGGCATAATCACTTTATTGCAAACTAAGGAATCTTATCGTGAGTATTTCTCTGCCCCAATATCTGCTCTACCTGCAATACATGTTGGCAGGTGTCGCCATGACTGTAGTTTTTGGTGCCGTATATCTGCGGATTACCCCCGCCGAAGAATTGCGCCTGATTAAAAACGGCAACCTTGCCTGCGCCTTATCATTTGGCGGCGCGTTGGTCGGTTTCTGTCTGACACTGGCTTCAAGTATTGCCCACAGCGTCAGCTTCATCGATTTTATCCTGTGGGGACTTGCCGCAGCAGTGATTCAGATTTTTGTCTATTTCGCTGCAACAATGATGATTAAAGACGCTACCCCAGAACTTATCGGCAACAATGTCGCCGTCGGCGCGCTGTTTGGTGCAGTGTCCATCTCGATCGGCATTTTGAACGCTGCTTGCTTGACTTGATTTTGATGGTTGGTTGGATAGCAAAAGATGTGCTGATCCTGACTCCTGCCTGGAAAAATTATCGGTAGATTTTTTTGACTGATAAGGTCTTATGTCTGATGGTATTGGCGTTATAGTGAAATTCTGAAAGCATCAAAAAATTCAGACGGCCTGTTATATACAAGGCCGTCTGAAACGTTTTAACTACTTAAACTCATCAAATTAGAAAGAGTATTGCAATCTTACGCCCGCTTCGTGGGTGTGGTTTTTAGGTTCTATAGATCCCAATCCATATGAGTCATACTCTTCCGTAACGGTAAGGTTCGATTCTTTAACTTTCCAGCCGCGATAGAATGGAGCGAGGCTGATTTTGGAGCCGTTCGCGAATTTTTTAGATATAGGCACTTCAACCTCAATACCTTGTCCGCCGCCTTGTTTCATTCGGGTTTCTACCTGGTCGGGTTCGTAAGAATATTGGCGGCCTTTCACGGCACGATTGTAGGCAATGCGGGGAGATATCTCAAAGTTTGCAGGAAGGGCGATATTTACTCCGGTATTGATTTGCGCATATGTGGTTCGGTTTTTGCGGTCATAATCATTTGGATCAATGCGGCTACTTAAGTCTCTCAGAACGCGGTGTCCCAAGCCGGCTCCGGCAGTAATGCTAAAGCGATCGTTAATCGGGAGTGTATATTCGTATAAGGCACGGATATCGTATGCGCGGCGTGGTGCATTTTTGAGTGTGGCTGAGCCATAACTTGCTGAATCGTCGATATAATCCTCAGTTATATATTGTACGCTTCCCGTGTAATCTGTTTTACCGCGCGAATAACGGCCTTCTAATTTTGCCGCATGGCGATCGTTGAAACGGTATTTTACGCCGGCATTAATAGACCATAAGTTGCCTTTTTGCTGCATTAAGCGACTACCATCTTTTTCGTATTCGCGATAGGTCTCGTTGTAATATTCGCTACCAACGGTAAATTCAACAGGGCGGGCAGCCTGTGTACTTACGGTAGCAGAGAGTACTAACACAGCAAAACAGAAATGAGCAGAATTTTTCATATAAATTCCTTTTACTTTATGAAAGCCAATGTGATAATTTGAAAATACAGCATGATGAATTTCTAGGATTTGATAAATATTAACAGGTGTAGTGAACGCTTGGTATGGTGTTTAATGATTTTCTACCTGTATTTGTCTTTTTTATGATATAGCGCAGGTAAAAGCAGAAAAATAGTGTAAAACAGAGTCTGCATGAATTTTAATGATATGTTAATGTTTCTGGGTGGGCTAGTGGGTTTAACACTAAAAATAGATAGAGCAACCCACTCTATTCCCAGGCATAAAGACATTTTGAATGTTAATATCGTATGACATTCTATTTATATAAAATAAGCGATATGACCAACCAGGCAAATTGACCTGACAGCCTATAAGTTATCCCTTCTTCTTCAAATAAGGAACTGCGATGTTCAACTTTATCAAGAAACAGTTTATCGACGTCATTCAATGGCCGAATCCCGATGACAGCCTGTTGATGTGGCGTTTTCCGATTGCCGATGAGGAGATCCAAAACGGTGCGAGCCTGACTGTGCGTGAGGCGCAGATGGCGATGTTTGTCGATGAAGGCGTAACCGCCGACGTGTTTGGGCCGGGGCGTTACACGCTCAATACGCAAACGTTGCCAGTACTGACCAACTTGAAAAACTGGGACAAGCTTTTTGAATCCCCGTTTAAATCGGATGTTTACTTTTTCAATACCAAACAACAGCTCGCACGTAAATGGGGGACGTCCCAACCAGTTACCGTACGCGATGCCGAGTTTGGCGCGGTGCAACTGCGTTCGTTCGGTATGTATTCTTACCGTATCAGCGATCCGGCAAAATTTTTCAAAGAAGTTAGCGGCGTGGCGGCGCAATACAGCGGCGTAGATTTGGAAAACCAGTTGCGCAATATTGCAGTCACCCAATTGGCGGCGGCGTTTGGCAGATCCGGTATCCCATTCTTGGATATGGCGGCGAACCAAGTTTTGCTGTCGCAAAAAATCGGCGAATTGCTCGGAGCGGAATTTGCCAAGCTGGGTTTGGCGCTGGAAAACTTCACTGTTGAAAGCATTACCTTGCCTGCGTCTATTCAGGCTGCGTTGGATAAGAAAATTTCAATGGGCGTTATCGGCGATTTGGGACGCTACACCCAATATCAAACCGCCGAATCTATCCCACTTGCGGCACAAAATGAAGGCGGACTTGCTGGAATCGGTGCAGGTTTGGGCGTAGGTGCCGGTATTGGTCAGGCGATGGCGGGTGCCATGGCGGGCATGATGCAGCCGAATACGCAACAGGCTCAGCAAAATGCTCAGCCGGCTGCCGAAGATCCGCAGGCTAAATTGGTGAAACTCAAGTCTTTGCTGGATGGCGGTTTGATTTCGCAAGAAGATTTTGATAAGGCCAAGGCTGAAGTGTTGAAGCAGCTGATTGGTTAATCAATTGAAGGCCGTCTGAAAAATATCATTCAAAGAAGCGTTGAGCTGCTTCTGTGAAAAGTTTTCAGACGGCCTTTCGAATCATTTGATTGAGTCCGTTCGGCGATTTGGTTTGTTTCTAATCTGAAATCATTGATAAAACCAGTTGATAGAAACGCTAAGGCCGTCTGAAACATTCCAACCCATTCTGTAAAAGCAAACCCATGTCTCAAACTCCTTTCTTTAAAACCGACTGCCCAAGCTGCGGCGCACCGGTCGAAGCGCATTCTGCTTCTGCCGTGACGCTGGTGTGCGGCTATTGCAACAGCATGCTGGTGCGGCAAGATAACGGCGTTGTCGACTCCGGCCGCGATTCCGCATTGCTGGAAGATTTTAGTCCGCTGCAAATCGGAACCAGCGGCACATTTGTCGCTCAACGCTTTACCTTGGTCGGACGGCTTCAGGTGCAATACGACGATGGTGCGTGGAATGAATGGTATGCGTTATTTGACGACAGCAGAGCAGGTTGGCTTTCTGAGGCGGGCGATTTGTATGTGATGACTATGCCGGTCGAAATCGATAATCCGCCGAAATTTGAAGACACGCGAGCCGGATTTAGCGAGCTGACTTTTCAAGATAAGCACTATATCGCCTCCGATGTCCGCAAAATCAGTTTGAAACACGCCGCCGCGCAGGGTGAATTGCCGTTTGTTTTGAAAGAGGATACAGAAAATCGGGTTTCCGACTGGCGTTGCGAAAACCTTTTCATCACGCTCGATTACAGCAACAAAACACCCGAAGCCTTCTTCGGGCGGATGGTAAACCTAGATGATTTGAAGCTGGAAAACACGCGCCACGAAGATGAAATTAAAGAAAGCGCAGGCCGTCTGAAAGGCAGTATTACTTCAGAAAACTGTCCTAACTGCGGCTCATCCATTCATTGGGTAAACGGTCTGACTTCTCATCTGAACTGTCAAAGTTGCGGCAGCGAATTGGCAGTCGGCAAGGATAAAGCGGAGCTTATTACCGCGAACAATCTGCGTTTGTCGCAAAATACGATGTTTACTTTGCCTGTCGGCTCGACAGGCCGTCTGAAAAATAAAGAGTTTCATGTTATCGGCGCAATCAGATATTTAGAAACAGATGCGCAGGAAACATTTGATAACTTGTTCAAAGGAGCCAAACATACATTGGCACCAGAAGGGCAGTGGACAGAGTATCTGCTTTACAACCCAACTCAGGGTTTCTTATGGCTGGTTGAAGCTGATGAAGGTTGGAATATTTCCGAAACCTTGAACGATTGGCCGCGCCTCGACCGCAACCGCCAACCGCAAGGCTATGGCAAACTTTATGACTATGGCGGACGGGTCAGGGTTGCCAGCGGAGCGTTTTATTGGCGTGTCCGAAGCGGTGATTTGAACTATTACAGCGATTACCGAGATGGACAAAGCCGTAAGATTGGCTCCGAACTAAACAGTCACGAAATGGCATGGACTAGAAGTGCCCCAATTGCTTATCGGGAAATTGCAGATGCGTTTAATCTGACCAATAAAATATCATCTTATACCGTGAAAATGAGTGCGGATGATATCGATGAAAAATTACGACTTCTGATGATTGCTATTTTGGTTATCGTCAATATTCCGTCATTGTTTATGAATGGCTTCGATGCACTGTTCGATATATTTCTTATCGGTTGGGGTGTCTATGCTCTTTTTATAGTTGGACGGAAGAGAGATGAAAATGGCGAACAGAGTATTTCCCGAGTGGGATATGTTATTTGTGCAATGGCTTTGATTGTTTTTGTTACGATGATGAATTATGCAGATTTGGATGATGACAGTAGCCGAGTTCATTCAGGAGGAAGCTACGGCGGTTATTCAAGCGGCTATTCCGGAGGCCATAAATGACCCATGCCCCCGGTAACCATGGCCTATTGGACTTATATGGCTGCGATGAAGCCATCTTAAAAGATGAAGGCCGTCTGAAAACCGCTTTGGTAGCAGCCGCACAGGCAACAGAAGCGACTATATTAACCGAACATTTCCACACCTTCGGCGGCGCAGGCGGCGTAACCGGCGTTTTGCTGCTCGCCGAGTCCCATATCAGTATCCATACTTGGCCGGAACACCGTTTTGCTGCTATAGACGCATTTATTTGCGGCGGTATGAAATTGGAAAAAGTGAAGGAAATCTTGTGCAGGGAATTGGCGGCGGAACAGGTGGATTGGACGGTTGTAAATAGAGGCAGTGATTTGACTTTATTTTAGTTTTATCAATATTGGCAAGAGGGGCAAAAGTTCAACGCCAAGCATACGCCATTTGATATTTCAGGAGATGTTAATTTATTGCTGGTTAAGTAAGTGTTATCGGTTCTATAACATGAAGGCATTTGGAAATAATGGGTATCTTACAGAGAAAAGGGTGTATGACTTGCTTTCCTAAAAAATACTGAAAAGCAATAATTTATTATGCTAACCCGCCGTCAATTTCTCAGCTATACCGCCGCGCTTGGCGCTGCTTCTGCTTTTTCTTGGCAGACTTACAAATACCTCAACCATAAACCGCCGGTTTCTATTAACCGTGTCGGCTTGCCGTTGGGGCATTTGTTGCGTGACGGGGAATTGCTCAATCAGCCGACCCGTCGTTATGAATGCAATACGTTGATACTTGGCGGCGGTGTGGCGGGTTTGGGGGCGTTGTGGTATTTGGCGAAGCATAATCACTGCGATGTATTGTTGGCAGAAGGGTTTGAACGCAATGGCAACAATGCTGCCTATACGTCTTCAGACGGCCTGAAAGCGCCGAGTGGCGCGCATTATTTGGCTTTGCCGTCGAAAGAAAGCGTGTATGTGCGCGAGATGTTGGCGGATTTCGGTATTTTGCAGTCGGACGGCAGCTTTAGGGAAACAGATTTGGTCTATGCGCCCGAGTCGCGCCTCTTATATCAGGATAAATGGGTGGAACATTTATTGCCGAAAGAAGATGCGGATTCCAAACGGTTTTTTGATTTGATAGGCCGTCTGAAACAGGCTTACGGCAATGACGGTAAGAAAATTTTTGCCATTCCGATTGTGCTGTCATCGGCAGATAAAACATGGCGCAAACTTGATGATTTGACGTTCAAACAATGGCTTGAGCAAGAGGGCTACACCTCGCCCGAGCTTTTATGGTATCTCGATTATTGTTGCCGCGACGATTACGGACAGGGCATAGCGCAAGTATCCGCCTTTGCCGGACTGCATTATTTTGCCGCCCGCAACAGCGCGGAAACCGTCCTCACTTGGCCCGAAGGTTTGGCGCATCTTTCTGAAAACCTACGCCGTCATGCCGGTTTGCAGGAAGGCTGGCAATGGCCGTCTGAAAACCGTATCCGTTTGGAGAAGCCTGCTTCAATTAATGCTTCCGCCGTCAAAATCAAACCGCTTTCAGACGGCCGGATTGAAGTGTGGCTGCGTGATAATGCAAAAGGGGAAACCGTTGCCGTCACTGCGCAACACGTTATCTCCGCCATGCCGCTGATGGTTGCCGCCTGCATTATTGAATTTCCCGAACAATTTGGTCTGGACATCCCAGAATACGCGCCATGGCTGGTTTCTAATTTTGAACTGCACAGTTTCCCGAAAGAAAAAAACAACAGCGAACTTGCGTGGGACAATGTGGTTTACGGCAGCCAAGGGCTGGGCTATGTTGTTGCGACCAACCAGTTTATCCGGGTTGCCCGTCCTGAACGCACGATTTTTACCGCCTACGCCGCGCTCAATCACGATGCGCCACAAGTCGTCCGCCGCCAGCTGCTTGAAGCAAGCGACGAAGAGCTGCTCCAGCTTGCCGCCCAAGATCTGCTTACCGCTTACGGCGAAGGCTTTTGGCGGCACGTTTCCCATGTTGATATTACCGTTCGCGGGCATGGTATGAGCGTGCCGAAGCCCGGCTATTTAAGCGATGAGGCTTTATTAAAAATCAGAAACCGAAATGGCGGATTGTTGTTTGCACACAGTGATTTAAGCAGCTATTCGGTATTTGAAGAGGCTTTGTATTGGGGTGTGGAAGCGGCACGGAAAGTGTTGGCTTAATTGATATAAAAAGGCCGTCTGAAATCATATTCAGACGGCCTTTTCTCTTTTAACTTAATAACCTGATTAGGCTTTTGGTTTCAAAGCGGCAGCTTCGCGAGCCAGACGGGTGATGGTATCCCAGTCTTTGTTTTTGATGGCTTCTTTCGGAGTCAGCCATGAGCCGCCGACGCACAAGACATTAGGCAGCGCTAAGTACTCGGGTGCAGTTACCAGGCTGATGCCGCCGGTCGGGCAGAAGCGAACGTCGGCATAAGGGCCATAGAGTGCTTTGAGCATGGCTTTGCCGCCAACGACTTCGGCAGGGAAGAGTTTGAGGGTGTCGATACCGTGTTCCAAAGCCAGTTGGACTTCGCCCGGAGTGGCAACGCCGGGAATCAGGGGGATGCCGCTGTTGTGGCTGGCTTTGGCGAGGGATTCGTGCAAACCAGGGCTGATGGCGAAAACTGCGCCTGCGTCTTCGACGGCTTTGAGCTGTTCGGGATTGGTTACCGTACCCGCGCCGACGATGGCGTTAGGCACTTCTTTGGCAATCAGGCGGATGGCGTCGAGGCCGACGGGGGTGCGCAGGGTGATTTCGAGGGTGGGGATGCCGCCTTCGACAAGGGCGTGGGACAAATCGACGGCGGTGCTCAAGTCGTCAATCGCCATCACAGGCACAACTGCGCCGGCTGTCAGAATTTCACGAGGGGTCAGTTTGGACATTTTAGGTCTCCGTTGGGGACTGTATCGTAATAGGGTTGTTAACATGGTTTCAGACGGCCTGATTGTTTTAAAAGGCCGTCTGAAAATGGTTTAGGCAAATTCGCCGCCGAAGCTCATAGCACCGGTTTCTGCGCTACTGGTCATGCTGCGGAAGTTGGCGAAAAGTTCGCGGCCGCAACCTTGTTGGTTAGCGCTCAAATCGATGCGTTCGACTTCGCGGGCATTCCATTCGGCTTCGTTAATCAGGACGTTGAGTTCGCCGGTAACGGAGTCGAAGCGGATCAGGTCGCCGGTACGGATTTTGGCGATATTGCCGCCCATCAGGGCTTCAGGCGTCATGTGGATGGATGCAGGCACTTTGCCGGATGCACCGGACATACGGCCGTCAGTCAGCAGCGCCACTTTAAAACCGCGGTCTTGCAGGATGCCCAAAGGCGGGGTCAGTTTGTGCAATTCGGGCATACCGTTGGCACGCGGGCCTTGGTAGCGGACAACGCAGACGAAATCGCGTTCCAACTCGCCGCGTTCAAACGCAGCCAACACTTCGCGTTGGTCGTTGAATACGATGGCGGGCGCTTCAATGATGCGGCAACCTTCGCGCACGGCAGATACTTTAATCACGCCGCGACCGATGTTGCCTTTCATCAGGCGCAAACCACCGTCTGGGGAGAACGGATTGTCGGCTTTGCGCAGGATGTCATCGTTGCCGCTGGTTTCGGGGGCTTCGCGCCATTCGAGTTTGCCGTCGATGAGGAAAGGCTCTTTGGTGTAGTGGCGCATACCGTGTCCGACGACGGTATCGACATCGTCGTGCAATAAGCCTGCGTCCAGCAATTCGCGGATAACGAAAGGCAGGCCGCCTGCTGCGGTAAAGTGGTTCACGTCGGCTTTGCCGTTGGGGTACACGCGGATCAGCAATGGGATGATGGAGGAAATTTCGTCGAAGTCGTCCCAGTTCAAAATCACGCCTGCGGCACGTGCCATGGCAACGAGGTGCATGGTGTGGTTGGTCGAGCCGCCGGTTGCCATCAGGCCGATCAGGGCGTTGATGAAGGATTTTTCGGTCAACATTTCGCCCAATGGTTTGATGGTGCCGTTTTTGATGCCGCGTGCGAGGTGTCCGGCAGCGTAGCGGGTTAGGGCTTCGCGCAGGTCGGTATAAGGATGGACGAAGGCGGCGGCAGGCAGGTGTACGCCCATCATTTCCATCATCATTTGGTTGGAGTTGGCAGTACCGTAGAAGGTACAAGTACCCGGGCTGTGGTAAGAGCCCATTTCGCTTTCAAGCAAGGCATCGCGGCCAACTTTGCCTTCGGCGAAAAGCTGGCGGGTACGGGCTTTTTCTTTATTGCCGATACCGCTGGACATCGGGCCTGCGGGGACGAAGATGCCTGGAATATGGCCGAAAGACAACGCACCGATCATCAGGCCGGGAACAATTTTGTCGCACACGCCCATAAACAGGCTGCCGTCAAACATTTGATGCGACAGACCGATAGCGGTACTCATGGCAATCACGTCGCGGGAGAACAGCGACAATTCCATACCGGCATAACCTTGCGTGATGCCGTCGCACATGGCGGGTGTGCCGCCGGCGACTTGGGCGGTTGCGCCGTTTTTCTGTGCTTCGTCTTTGATTTGGTCAGGGAAGTCTTTAAACGGCTGGTGTGCGGAAACCATGTCGTTGTAGGCAGTGATGATGCCTAAGTTGGGGACGGTTTCCTGAAGCATTTCGATTTTGATGCTTTTAGGCATGGCGGCATAGCCGTGAGCCAGATTGCTGCAGCCGAGTTGGTTGCGCTCTAAGCGTCCCATCTGTTTGGCACTACGGATTTTCGCCAGATATTTTTCACGCGTCGGGCGGCTGCGCTCGATGATGCGCTCGGTAATCTCGGCGAGTTTAGGGTGAATCGGAGTGGGGTTCATGGGCTGTCTCCTGGCTAAACGATATGATAGGGATTTTGTTTGCGCGTTTCTGATTTTTGTATTGGGTGTTTTCTTCAGACGGCCTTGAGCTGTGGGAATGAATAATATGGGCCGTCTGAATATTTGAAGATTTTCTCTTCGAAGCGTCCGCATATTATAGTACAAAATCTGTAATTTTGTTACAAAATAATTTACTAAGTGGAAGAAATTTGATTTAAATCGAGGTATGGTCAATTCGTAAAATGGCAGGCTGCAAAAGTCATCAAACTTTTATGTTAAATCAAACAATTTGTAAAAATGAGAATAGACAAAATGTGTAGCCATGTGTAGTATTACTACTCATTAGCCCGCTTGTTTGAAATTTTGGTGCAGGCGATTGGTTTTTTACTGCTTATTGCTTAAAGGCTTTTGATTCTAATCGATTTTTATAGATGACGACAGTCCAAAAGTTTTGAAGCAAGCTTCCTCAACGAGAGATGAAACAATGAGTACACAGACAAATTTTGATTTGGTGTTGTTTGGCGCGACCGGCGATTTGGCAATGCGTAAACTTTTGCCTTGCCTGTATCAGGCGCATGTAGCCGGTTTGCTTCATCCCGAAGGTCGTATTTTGGGCGTAAGCCGTAGCGAATTGGATACCGCCGGCTTTTTGGCTAAAGTGGAAACGAATTCTAAAATCCATGTCAAACAAAACTTCTCAGAAGAAGCGTGGGCATCGTTTATCCAACGTCTTGAGTATTTGAAAGTCGATGTGACAAAGAAAGACGACTTCATTGCTTTGGGCGACTTGGTAAAAGCGCGCAAGAATACTGAGAATGTCGTGATCTACCTCTCAACTGCGCCGAAATTCTTTGCGCAAGCCTGTGAAAACCTTGCCGAAATCGGTTTGAATGCCGATAACGTGCGCGTAGTTTTGGAAAAACCGTTGGGTACGGACTTGGCTTCTTCCCAGCAAATCAATACAGATGTGGCCCGTTATTTCAAAGAAGAGCAGATCTACCGTATCGACCATTATTTAGGTAAAGAAAGCCTGCAAAACCTGCTGGCCTTGCGTTTTGCCAATGTGATGTTCGAGCCTTTGTGGAACAACAAATATATTGAAAGTGTACAGCTGACCATCGCCGAGCAGTTGGGCGTGGAAGAACGCGGCGAGTTTTACGACATTACCGGCGCGTTGCGCGATATGGTGCAAAACCACTTGATGCAAATGCTTTGTATGACTGCCATGGAAGCACCGGCGAGCTTGGATGCGGATGCCGTACGCGACGAGAAAGTAAAAGTCATTAAATCGCTGAAACCGCTGACCATCGAATCCGTCAACGAAAATGTTATTCGCGGCCAATATGTTGCAGCAAACGGCATGAACGGCTATCTGGAAGAAGTCGATGTACCGAAAGACAGCTTCACTGAAACCTATGTTGCCATCAAAGCCGAAATTGAAAACGAGCGTTGGAAAGGCGTACCTTTCTACCTACGTACCGGCAAACGCATGGCAGGAAAAGTGGCGGAAATCGTGTTGAACTTCCATCCGCTGCAAAACCATATTTTTGACAACAGCCAACCTGCGCCGAATCGTTTGGTTATTGAACTACAACCGACCGAATCCGTCCGCCTTTACACTCAAGTAAAAACCCCGGGTGCAGGCAACAAAGTCGAAGTGACACCGATTGGCGTGGACTTGGGCACAGCAGTAGAGGGCCGCCGCGCTGAGGCTTATGAGCGCCTGCTGCTGGATGTGATTAACGGCAAACTCGCTTTGTTCAACCGCCGCGACGAACTCGAAGCCGCTTGGGAATATGTGATGCCTATCCTGGAAAACTGGGCGAACAATACAACGCCTCCGCATGCTTACGAAGCCCATTCTTGGGGTCCTGAAGCTGCGCGCGCGCTGTTGGCGCGTGACGGCAACAAGTGGCACGAAGAGCAATAATATTTCTTTCAGACGGCCTTGTTTTCCAACAAAAGGCCGTCTGAAACCATGAAAGGACGAAACATGTTTGTTTGGCACGAACAAGAAAACGCTGCAACTGCCGCGCAGGCTCTCGCTGATGCCGTTGCCGCTGCATTACAAACCGCGTTGAATGAGAAAGGCCATGCGGTTTTGGCTGTTTCCGGCGGTCGTTCGCCGATTGCGTTTTTCGAGGCTTTGTCGCAAAAAGATTTAAATTGGCAAAATGTCGGCATTACTTTGGTGGACGAGCGTATTGTCCCGACCACGCATGCCGACAGCAATACAGGCTTGGTACGTGAATATCTGCTCAAAAATAACGCGGCCGTTGCCACATGGATTCCTGTTGTTGAAGACGGAAAGTCTGAAACTGAATTACAACCTGAAGTTGTCGTTGCTTATGCATTGAAACATTACAAGCAACCTGACGTGCTGGTGTTGGGCATGGGAGGAGACGGGCATACAGCGTCGTTGTTCCCTCAAGCGCCTCAATTACAGGCCGCAATCAATGAAGCTGATGACCCGACATTGATTCATACTACGCCGGTTACCGCGCCGCATGAGCGTGTGAGCATGACTTTGGGTGCGATTGCCAAGACGCCGAATGTATTTTTGGCCATTCAAGGCGCAGAGAAAAAAGCAGTATTTGATAAAGCTGCCACAAGGGCTGATACCGAATATCCGACCAGCCTGATTCTCAATCACCAAGGAATTAACTGCCATGTCTACTATGCACACTGAAGCTTATCCCCGCCTGGTCGCCGATATCGGCGGTACGAATGCCCGTTTTGCGCTTGAAACTGCACCGCAAGTGATTGAGAAGGCTGAAGTTTTACCTTGTAAAGATTACGATACCGTCGTTGATGCCGTCAAAACTTATTTGGAACGCGCAGGCAGCCCGAAAGTTTTGCACGCCGCCTTTGCGATTGCCAATCCGATTTTGGGCGACTGGGTGCAGATGACCAACCACCACTGGGCGTTTTCCATCGAGACCACCCGTCAGGCTTTGGGTTTTGAAACGTTGATTCTGTTGAACGATTTTACCGCCCAAGCTTTGGCAGTGACCAAAACTGAAAAGAATGACTTGGTACAAATCGGCGGTCAAAAGCCCATCGAATTTGCACCTAAAGCCGTTATCGGCCCGGGTACCGGTTTGGGTGTCAGCGGTTTGGTGCACAGCGCTGCCGGCTGGGTGGCATTGGCAGGCGAGGGCGGCCATACCAGCTTCCCGCCGTTTGACGATATGGAAGTGTTGATTTGGCAATACGCTAAAAACAAATACGGCCATGTTTCTGCCGAGCGTTTCTTGAGCGGCGCAGGTTTGAGCCTGATTTACGAAGCATTGGCCAAACGCGACAACATCAAACAATGCCGTCTGAAACCTTCGGAAATCACCGATAAGGCATTGAGCGGAACATCGCCGATTTGCCGTCAGACTTTGGATATTTTCTGCGCCATGCTGGGTACGGTTGCTTCCAATTTGGCTTTGTCATTGGGTGCGCGCGGCGGCGTGTATTTGTGCGGCGGCATTATCCCGCGCGTGTTGGATTACTTTAAAACGTCCCCGTTCCGCAGCCGCTTTGAAAATAAAGGCCGCTTTGAGGCTTATCTTGCCGCTATTCCCGTGTATGTCGTATTGAGCGAGTTTCCGGGCATCGTCGGCGCGGCGGTCGCATTAGACAATCATTTAAATAACGTTTAAACACACAAACGGCGGTGCAGGGCAGGGGGTGGAAAAAACCCTTGTCCTGAACGTCAAAAAATCAAAGGGTAGAGTATATGTTAAGCAAAATCAGCGAATCATTGTCCAATCTCTCCGGCGCAGAACGCAAAGTTGCCGAATCTGCGTTGGCCGAGCCGAAATGGTTCGTTCATGCCGCTGTGGCCGAAATCGCCGAGCGTGCATCCGTCAGTCAGCCGACTGTAATCCGTTTCTGCCGCAGCTTGGGTTACAAAGGCTTGCCTGAGTTCAAACTCGCTTTGTCTGCCAGTATCGGTCATGAAGGTATGCCTTACGTTCATGAAGAATTAAACGCCGATGACAACATGGGCAGCGTGGTCGAAAAAGTGTTGGGCAACGCCGCAGCCTCCCTCTTGGGCGAGCGCCGCTTTCTGAAAGAATCCGAGCTGGAAAACGCGATTGCCATTCTGATGCACGCGCGACGCGTTGAGTTTTATGGAGTCGGCAACTCCGGCATCGTTGCCCAAGATGCGCAACACAAATTCTTCCGCTTCGGTATGTCCACCGTTGCCTATGTCGATACGCATACCCAGTTGATGGCAGCTTCCGTGTTGACCGAGCAGGATGTGTTGGTGGCGATTTCTAATACCGGCTCATCTATCGAATTGTTGGACGCGGCCAGTATCGCCAAAGAAAACGGCGCAGCCGTTATCGCGCTGACCCGCAATGATTCGCCGTTGGCTCAAATGGCCGACTGTGTATTGAGCATTGCCACTCAGGAAAATGCCGAGCTTTATACGCCTATGGTGTCCCGCCTTCTGCAGTTGGCCGTTATCGACATTCTTGCTATCGGCTTGGCCTTGCGCTTGGGCGATACTGCCAGCACGCAACTGCAAAAAAGTAAAAAAAGCATACATAACAAACACATCGAATACGATAAAGATTGATTCTTCACTGATATCTTCAGACGGCTCCAACCCACATCAAGGCCGTCTGAAACCTCAAAAAACGGAAACCACCCCGTTCCCGTTTCAGACGACCTCACGGCCGTTTTCTCAACAAAACTGTCCACTATCCAGGAGAGCATCCGATGAAACACCTTCACGATTTACCAGCTTGGTCAAAATTATGGATACATTTTGACGAAACCAAAGAACAACACATGCGTGAAATGTTCGAGCAAGATCCCGAACGTGCCGAGCGCTACTGGCTGCAGGTTGGCGGCCTGACTTTGGATTATTCTAAAAACCGTATCAACGACGAAACCATGGCACTGTTGTTCGAGCTGGCGCGTGAAGCAGGCGTACCGGAGCGGATGCAGCAAATGTTCCACGGCGAAAAAATCAATACGACAGAAAACCGCGCCGTACTCCACGTTGCCCTGCGCAACCGTACCAACGCCCCTATCGTCGTGGATGGCGAAGATGTCATGCCTAAGGTTAACCATGTCCTGCAACGCATGGGCGAGTTCGCGCATGAAGTCCGCAGCGGTAGCTGGTTGGGCTATACCAATCAAGTCATTACCGACGTCGTCAATATCGGTATCGGCGGCTCTGACCTCGGCCCTCTGATGATGTGTACCGCGCTCAAGCCTTTCGGCCATCCGCGTTTGAACATGCACTTCGTCTCCAATGTGGACGGCTCCCAACTGCGCGACGTATTGTCCAAAGTCCACCCCGAGACCACCCTCTTCATCATCGCCTCCAAAACCTTTACCACCCAAGAAACCCTGACCAACGCCCTGACCGCACGTAAATGGTTCTTGGATCATGCAGGCGATGAAAGCGCCGTGGCCAAACACTTCGTTGCCGTATCGACCAACCAAAAAGCCGTTGCCGAATTCGGTATCGATACCGCCAATATGTTTGAATTTTGGGACTGGGTCGGCGGACGATACAGCCTCTGGTCGGCCATCGGCCTGCCGATTATGCTGTATCTCGGCGAAGAAAACTTCATCGAAATGCTCAACGGCGCACACCTGATGGACCAACACTTCATCAACACGCCGCTGGAGCGCAACCTGCCGGTTATCCTTGCCCTTATCGGTGTTTGGTACATCAACTACTACGGCGGCGGCAGCCACGTTATCGCTCCTTACGACCAACATCTCCACCGCCTGCCCAAATTCATCCAGCAGCTCGACATGGAGAGTAACGGCAAACAAGTTACCCTTGACGGTAAACCGGTCGGTTACGAAACTTCCCCGATTATTTGGGGCGAAACCGGTATCAACGGCCAGCATGCCTTCTTCCAACTGCTGCACCAAGGTACGCACATCACGCCGATTGACCTGATTGCATCCCTTGAAAAACGCAGCAATTTGCAAGGCCACCACGAAATCCTGTTGGCAAACGTCTTTGCCCAAGCCGAAGCCTTTATGCGAGGTAAAACGCCTGACGAAGTACGCGCCGAGCTTCAAGCACAAGGCATGGACGAAGCGCGTATCGAAGAGCTGGTTCCGCACAAAACCTTCTCCGGCAACCGCCCGACCAACCTCATCCTCATGGACAAAATCAACCCGCGCAATATGGGCAGCCTGATTGCCATGTACGAACACAAAACCTTCGTGCAAGGCATTATTTGGGGCATCAACAGCTTTGACCAATGGGGCGTAGAACTCGGCAAACAGTTGGCCAAAACCATTCTTGCCGAATTGACCGGCGAGACTGAAGTGCAAAAACACGACAGCTCCACTACACGCCTGATTAATCTTTATTTGAACGCCAACAAATAAAGCATTTATTTAAAACAAAAGGCCGTCTGAAAGTTTCAGACGGCCTTTTGTTTCATTCCGGATCATCCGTAAACGCATTTTCCCGAAATATCGGTACAAACGTGAAAAGATACAGTACGAACACGGCGATGGTCAGAATCGCAGGAACGGTAATGAAAAATATCGGGTTCACGTTCATCAAGAAAGCGCGCGAGATGGCGGCCATAAAGAGTAGGGGGATGGCAATGCGGCAGAGTTTCGGGTAGTCGAGTTTGGTAAAGCCGCTGTGCCACAGTCCGGCGGTCAGCCACACCATCATCACGCCGCCCATCATACCGCCGAGGGTAATCAAGTGTAATGGGGCGGAGGAAGGCAGATTTTGCAGTTTCTCCACGCCTGTCCACAGATAGCCTGCGGCGGCAAAAAGCTGGAGCAGGTAATAAGTGCAGACGTAGTGTTTGCGCAGGAGTTCGTGATGGTGGAGCTCACGCAGCTTGGCGAGCAGGATGAATCCGACGGCAAGCGCGGTAAAACCGGCGGTTTGTGCGGGCAGCCAAAGTTCGGCGGCGGCGTGCAGCAGCAGGAAAGTAATGGCGATGTTTTTATAAACGATATTTGGAATAAAAACAGGGTCTTTCAGACGGCATTCTTTAAGGGCTTCCGCGCCCAAAAGAATGCTGACGCGGACGGATACAAACATGACAGCTGCTATGTTCAGATGTACTTGCGCGCGCAGTAAGTTCAAATCGCCAGTTGCGGCGTAGGCCGTCTGAAAAACGGTAAATGCGGCGAGCAGCATTAGTAGGGCGAAGTTATCAGTGTTGCGATCAAGCCAAATCAGCCAAGTGCAGAACAGCAGCAATACCAGCCAATAGACAGCAACGAAAAACGAGGCAGTTTGCGGCGAAAAGGGCAGTATGGCGGATGCGGCGAGCAGTAATGCCGCCATCAAAGTAGCGACAGGTTTCAGACGGCCTTGATAGCCCGTCCATTCAAGCATGGCGGCAGTCAGAAAACCGCCGTATGCCGCAGGCAGCATGAGCTCTAAGAAGATTTGGCGGTGCAAAATGACGGCACCGGGGCCGATGAAAAACACCAACGCGCCGAGTATGGCAAGCACCGCCGCACCGACGAAAAACGGCCGCATGGGGTGGGTAAAAAACTTATTCATAGTTTGGCTTGATTCTGCATGAAGATGCTTTCGGATATAGATTTATTGGGAGGACAGGGCTGTATTTTTGCCAAACAGGCAAGCCTTCGGCTTGCTTACCCTCTCCCTAGCCCTCTCCCACGGGGAGAGGGGATTAAACTGCCAAACCCGAACATTTTTAGGTTTACCTGACATCTGATTCTCAATTCTACGTTCTTTGATTTTCAGCAACCTGATCCCCTCTCCCCGTGGGAGAGGTTTAGGGAGAGGGCAACGAACCGCAAGGTTTGTCAGATACTCAAATGCCCGTATCATTCATATTATTGATATTATTGTTTGAATTGTATTATTTTCAATAATAATAAATAATCCTAAACCAATATAAATAACAGCCATTATCCAACGACTAAACTTCTCTACAATTTCACCAACACCTGAAATATTAGCCAATCTTTGTGCTGTATATACTAAAACAAAAATCAATATTAAAAATACAAGAAGAGTAACTAATAAGTCGACAAGATCTAAAGTCACAAAGTAAGGAACAAAAAGTCCAATATTATCTGCACCACAACTAGCAACTGTAACCAAAGCAACAATACCGACTAATTTTGACAACCCTTTTTCATCCAATTCTTTTTTAGCTCTTTTTTCGCCCTCACAATCGTCGTAAATAGCAACTTTAATACCTAAGTAAATCGGTATTAAACCTAATAAACCCAACACCCATTTTTCCGGAACATAATGCAAAACAAAAGCTAGAAATAAACTAACTAATATTAAAATTACAGAACCTAAATATTGTCCGATATAAATATCTCGATATTCTTTTCTAGTATTTGCTCTAGCAAAAAATATTAATAGTATTACCAACAAATCTACTGCTGTAGCAATATATAAAACAGCAGCAGTAATCACAGTCGAAAACATAAAGCACCTCATAATGAATCCCCTGCCCCCTTGGCACCACGGCTTTTTCAAAAACCGAATCGCGTTCGGATAACAGATTCGTATCTTTCGCTAAAGAGGCAAGCCTGCGGCTTGCTTACCCTCTTCCTAGCCATCTCCCACGGGGAGAGGGAATTGGGCTGTCGAGCCTGAACATTTTCAGGTTTACCTGACATCTGATTCCCAATTCTACGGCTCTCTGATTTTGAGAAACCTGATCCCCTTTCCCCGTGGGAGAGGGTTAGGGAGAGGGCAACGAACCGCAAGGTTTGTCAGAAATTTAAATTCCTATCACTCATAATAATGAATCCCCTGAAACTCTCTTGCCACCACGGCTTCTTCAAAAGCCGAATCGCGTTCGGACAGCGGCGTAGGCAGGGTAATCACGTTTTGCACGTTCATGCCCTTAGTGGAAAGCAGCATGATTTCATGGCTCAGGCGTGCGGCTTCGAAGCGGTCGTGCGTTACCAGCATACACGCCATGCCCTGCCGCTCGATTTTTTCCACCAGCATGGCGACCAAAATATCGCGCAAATCGCGGTCCAAACCGACGAACGGCTCGTCCAGCAAGGCAAGGTCGCAGCCGCACAGCAGCAGGCGCAAAAATGCTACCCGTTTCGCCATGCCGCCGGACAATTCGGTCGGATATTTGTTCAAATCGCCCGCAGTCAGCCCGACTTTCGCCGCCAGCGCGATGATTTCGCCTTCATCGGGTTTGTCCATAAAAATAGCGATATTCTGCATCGCGGTCAAGTTTCCCGGCAGGCGGTTTTCCTGAAACAGAAAACCCGTTTTGCGGAAAGTATTGCGTATCGTGCCCGATTTCGGCGTTTCCAAGCCCGCAATCAAACGCAAAACCGTCGTCTTGCCACAGCCGCTCGGCCCGAACAAGGCCTTCACTTCGCCATGTTGCAGGTTCAAACTGAAATCGCGCACGATGGGGTCGCGGAGAATTTCAAAACGCACGTTTTCAAGACAGAGCATCATCTTCTCCACGGCATAAACAAAATTTCCAAAGGTTTGGTAATCAGGTATTCAAACAGCGACACAAACACGATAACCAACACCACATAAGCCATCACCGTCGAAGTCTCCAGCATCGCCCTCGCGTCCGCAATCCGCGCACCCACACCTTCGCTCGCGCCCAAAAGTTCCGCCATAATCACCACCTTCACCCCCATCGCCACCGCCACGCCGATGCTGGAAATCACATAGCCCGTCAGATGCGGGATATACAGATAACGGATTTTTTTCAGACGGCCTAATTTATAAGCGTCAAACAATTCCTCATGCTGTTTGTTCACACTCGCCATCCCGACCGCCGCACTCGCAAACGTCAACGGCGCAACCAACACAATGATGGTAAACAACACGCTCGGATTGCCGAAACCGAACCAAAACAACGCCATCACCACCCAAATAATCGGCGGCATCGCCAACAAAATCGTAATCACAGGCTTGAGCAACGCCATCGCCGTCTTAAAACTGCCCGCCACCAGCCCCGCCGCCAATCCCGCCACCAGCGCAACCGAAATCCCCACCACAGAACGCCACAGCGAAATCCCGATTTCGTTTTCCTGAAAATGTTTCAATAAATCCAAAGATTTTTGAAACACTTCGACCGGCGCAGGCAGCATAAACTCACCGAACACGGCGCTGCCCCACGCCCACAACGCCACCACCACCATCGCCACGCCCAGACCGGCGAAGCCGCTCCAAAGGTAGTCGATGATGTAAAACACCGCAGGCTGCGGTTTGCGGATTTTGTCGGTTTTAATCATAGTTTGGGTGTTGATTGATGGGGATGGTTTGGGGACGGTAGGTCGTCTGAAAAATAGCGGTTGATTGGGTTAGACGGAACGTCGCAATCCAACAAAATGGCTTGATTTTCCCAAATAGTGTTTTTCAGACGACCTTGGTTTGGAGTTTTAACATTTTGTCGGGTTACTCCTGCGGCTAAGCCAACCTACGGCTGCTTGAAATTTTTCCAATTTATTCCATATATTATTTTTTAGTATCTATACAAAAATCAATAAATTCACAAGCTATATAAGCATTTCTTTCATTTAGCCAATTCTCATTTTCAGTAGAAATTTCATGTAATATTTGCATATGATAATCTCGGAATAAACTCCCCCAAGATACAAATGACAAATAATTGCACCTAAATGGATGCAGATTTATCCATGTTCTAAAATCCATAAACCCCTCATATGATATAGAACAACTGTCATCAAAGCACATTATCTTTTTTACTTCATTCGCAATAGCCTTGATGCTATTTCCAAAAACGACAGGAAACTCATCTAAAGTTTCCTTTAATTTTTCATATATTCCAATATGGTTCTCATCAGTAAATCGCATTTGTTCGTAGGAAGGCATATATACTACCGAAATAGAATACGGAGCTAAGCTTGCATACCTGTCTTTCCATAGGATAGCAAAACCATTACTATTTAATTTATTCCCCATATTAGCCATATTATTTAAGGCTGTTTCAAATAAATTAATATATTTATCTAATCTGCTAAAATCATTGCTCCCTTTTTGCAATTCATCATCATAAATACAAATCTGGAAAGACTGCAACAATGAAGCTGGAATTTTTTTTATAAGACCTTCATCTAACTCATCAATTAAATTAAAATCTATTATTTCCAATCCTATTTTACCCTCTAACTTAACAGGTTTTAAACATAATACATTTAAATTCTGAATAAATATCATATTTCTAATATGATGTAACAATAAATTAGGATATTCATTAGAAATGATGACATAAACAATATCTAATTTAGGCATATTAGGAAAATAACTATATAATTCATAATTATATGCTCCCAATTCAGTTCCTGCTTCTCTAGTTGCATTTGAAGAGTTTTTTAATTCAATAAGGACTAAACTTTCTGTTGTATATGAATATAATACAAAATCTGGTTTAAGTAACTCTCCTTTTTTATATGATATATTTTTATTAGCACTTATCATTTCCGTTTCATGTAAAGATGATAATGAGTTACAAAATGAATTGAGAGCTATGTTTTTATGATAATTTTTATACATATTTTCAAATAATTCTGCATTATTTATTAAAGAATAAAATTCACCATAATTTTCTTTTAATGCATTCTCTAGCCATTCTTGCATATCTTTTTCGTATCTGAAAATACTCATACACCCTACCTTTAAAATTCGCTATATTTCAAATTAATCCCCGAATAACCCACATACCCAGTTAGTAAGCGTAGGTTGGCTCATAACCCAATGTTTCAGGCAATCCGACGGTTTTGTTGGGTTTGACAACCTGCGGTTACCACCCGCCGTCATTCCTGCGCAGGAATGACGGCTTTTTGTGTACTGTTCGAACTATTATCTGATAGGTCGTCTGAAAAGAGTAGGTCGGATACTCGTATCCGACAGCCCCGTTTAGCCGAAATGTCGGATTCAAGAATCCGACCTACGCTGCTGATAATGTCCTGATAGGCCGTCTGAAAAATAGAAGATTGAATATTTACAACTATTCTACACTTTCAGACGGCCTCTATCCTCTTCTAAGCTAAGAAGAACCCGTTATCCGGCAGCTTGCCGCCCAGAAGTTTCGGGTTGAACTGCATCAGGATTTCGTAAAACTTCAAAATCTCGTTCTTCACTTCGCTGCCTTTAGTTACCGTCAGCCGTGCGCCGTCCAAGCCCATGACTAGGGCAGGTTCGGGGGCGGGGAGGTAGTTTTTGCCGATTTTCGCCGCGCTTTGGCGGTTGGCGAGTATCCAGTTGAGCGCGTTTTTCAAATCCTGATGGAAGATGTCGAACTGCGCCTTGTGTGCGTGGAAATATTCTTCGTTGGCGATGATGCCCGCCATCGGAATCAGCGGTTTGGTGTCAAATGCCTGCCCCCATGCTTTTACTAAGTCAAAACCGCGCACGACGTTTACGCCCATGGTTTTGCCTTTAAGTAGGCTGGCTGTTGCCATCGGTTCGGGCAGGATGGCGGCGTGGTAGTCCTTGCTCAAAAACAGTCCGACTGCTTCGGGCGGCGTGGCGGTGTAAGTGATGCCGACTTTGTGTGCGTCGATTTTCAGTTTTTTCAACAAGGCTTGCAGCACGATGTCGGGCATGTCGTTTTTAAACGGCACGAGGATTTTTTTGCCGACCAAATCCTGCGGCGAGGCAATCGCGCTGCCTTTGCACATCAGCTGCGTGATGCCGTTGGTCAAAATATTGACCATGCCGACTTTCTGCCCTTGGTTACGTAGGTTTACGCCGACATTGCTCGGGCTCATCATGACTTTAAATTGTCCGCTTGCTACGCCTGCACGCAGCTGGTCGGGCGATCGCCAGATTTTCAGCGATACATCTGCCTGTTTCGCCAGTTTGCCTTGCAACGCTGCTACAGCAATGGTAACGCTGGGCATTGCCGGCGCGCCGTACACGGTAAATTGTTCTTTACCTGCTGCCAACAATGAAGGCGAAACGCCTGCGGCTGCCAGCGCAGCGGTCATTTTTAAGAAATCACGTCTTTTCATATCCATTTTTTTTATCTCCTAATTCTTAATAAGCCAGTGTAGGCATTCTTTCAGACGGCCTGATTTTAAAAAGCCGCGTGCAAACTCAACCAATATGTCCTGCCCGGTGCATACACCACGCTGGGCGACAGGGCGAGGACGTGGTCGCCGCTGATGTATTCGGCGTATTTTTTGTTGAACACGTTGTTCACGCCCAAGCGCAAGCCGTATTTGTCTTTAATGTTTACGCCTGTGTAAAGGTCGGCAACGGTAAAGCCTTTGGCGGCTTCGCGTTTGTCTATGCCCAAACCGCTTGCGGCATCAAAATCGCCGCGCGTTTGTTTGGCGACAAAGCGTGTTGCGGCGCCGATGTTGTAGCTGCCGTGGGCAAAGTAGTTTTTGTAGTCAGCTTGGACGGCGGCTTCAAACGGACGGATTTGATAGAGCGGCCTGCCGTCGGTTTCGTTGTGTCCGTAGTTGTAGGCGGCTTTGATGCCTGCCGCCCAATGCGGATTGAAGTTGTAACGCGCATATGCCTGCGCGGTAAACAATCGTGCGTCCACGTTGCGTGTGATGATGCTGCTGCCTTTGGAAGCCGTGCCGCTTTGTCCGTGGGCGCGGTCAAAAATAATCAGGTCTTTGACTTTGTCCGCCACAAGCGTGCCGCCCACGTTCCAGCCTGCGCCTGCGAGCGAGTTCATGTAGCCGTTGTAGTAGTCGTTGCGGCTGTCGGCAGTGAGCTTGATACGGTTGTGTTTTTCGGTTTTCAGCAGGGGATTGCCTGCGATGGCGGCGGCTGGATTTTGGTTCATCAGTGCGCCGTTCATGCGGTTTTGCACGATGGCGGCAAGCGAGTTGAAGCGTTCGGTGTTGTCGCCGATGCGTTCCAAATGCGCGAGGGAAACGCTGTATTTTTGCGTTTCAGACGGCGTGAAATCGTATTTGAGTTCGCCTGAGAAGGCATGGCGGCGCACTTTGCCGTTGAAGTCGTAGCCGTAATGGGTTTTCCAGATTTGTTGCGCCGAGGCGAAGGCAAGATTGCGGTTCATCGGATGGGCGGGTTGCGCCGTATTTTTGCGTACGTCTGCTTCGTTGAGTTCGTAGCTCAAACCCAAGCCCAGTTTGTGTTGGTCGTCAAACTTGTAAGACAGGGTATCGGCAATGCGCCAGCGGTCGATGTGCACATCGGCGAAACGGTAGCCGTTGAGGAAGTCGCGCATGGCGGTATGGGCGTTGCGTTCGCCGTTTTGGCTGTCGTTGCGGTAACTGACGGCGGCGGTGTTGTGGAATTTGCCGAAGTCCGCATCGTGTTTGAGCGAGAAGTCGTACACTTTGCGGTCAAGCTCTACGAATACTTGCTGCGGCGTGTTGTTTGGGCGCAGGGAGTAATTGTCGGCATGGCGTTTGAGTTTGATGACGCCTGCTTCTGTGCTGACCGTATTGCTCAAATCGGCATTGCCCCAACGCGCGTTGAGTTTGGCGATGTGGCGTTCGGTATCCAATGCGTCATTGACGAACTGCGGCTGGCGGTCGTTGTTGATGTCGTCGTGTAGGTAGGTGAGGCGGTATTCCTGGTTTTCAGACGGCACGAAACCGAGTACCAAAGCTTGATTAAAACGGCTGTATTTCCAATCGGTTTGATTGCTGTCGCCGTCTTTATAGCCGTTGGCCTTGGTGTGATTGAGGTTGGCTACGCCGTACACCTTTGCCCCACGCGCTTGCGCGGTAACGGAGTTGTAAAAGCTTTTGCCGTAGAAGCCACTGTTTGCTTTCAACGGACGGAAGGCTTGGTCTATGTTTTCGGTAACAAAGTAATGATCGCTGCGGTCGGTGCGGTCGAATTGGTTTTCGGGGAAATAGCCTTGTGCGGCGGTCGGTGCAATCGGTTTGGGAGGGGAGAAGGTTTTGACAGACTGGATTTCATCAGGGTCTGCCAAGGTTTCGGCAAAGCCGTTTGCGGCGGCAAAACTGCTCATTAACAAGCAAATCAAATGGTTTTGTTTCATGATCTATATCCTGATAATCATTTTTATTTATTATGCTCTTAGAGAGAAACAAAGTAAAGAAACGATAAAGTGTCTGAAGCCGACAAAACTTTATTGTCGGCAAGGAAAGCTTTAGCCTTGAACACAAGCCGATACGGGCTAAAAACTTTTAGAAGAGGGGAGTGTTAGCGAGGTTTATATTTGCGTTTCATCTTGCGGTTGTGTTTTCCGTTTATAAAGCAGATAGGCCGTCTGAAAAAATATCTCTCTTTTCAGACGGCCTATTGCTGGTTATAATAATTTTACGAATCATTATTATTTCTATTTTAATGTAGGAGAAACGCATGAGTACCCGTACCGAACACGACACCATGGGCAATGTCGAAGTCCCATCCGAAGCCTATTGGGGCGCGCAGACCCAGCGTAGCCGCAACAATTTTAAAATCGGCGGCGAAACCTTGCCGCAGCCGTTGATTTATGCTTTGGCGCTGGTAAAAAAAGCCGCAGCCGCCACCAATGTTTCCCTCGGCAGAATTAAGCCCGAGCAGGCGGATTTGATTACGCAGGCAGCGGATGATGTGTTGAACGGCAAGCTTGACGGGCAGTTCCCATTGGTAGTGTGGCAGACCGGCTCCGGCACGCAATCCAATATGAATATGAACGAAGTGCTGGCAAACCGTGCCAACGAAATCGCTGGTACGGGTTTGGCAGCGTACCAGCCCGTACATCCCAACGACCATGTGAACCACGCGCAATCGACTAATGATGCGTTCCCAACCGCCATCCACGTCGCCGCCGCGATTGAAATCAACCGCCACCTTATTCCAGCGGTAAAAACCTTGCGCGACACCTTGGACAAAAAAGCCCAAGCCTTCGCCCCCATCGTCAAAATCGGCCGCACACATTTGCAAGACGCAACGCCGCTGACTTTGGGACAAGAGTTTTCCGGTTATGTTTCCCAGCTTGATCACGGTTTAGGCCGTCTGAACGATGCACTTAAAGACTTGTATGAACTCGCCTTGGGCGGCACAGCAGTCGGTACGGGATTAAACAGCCATCCCGAATACGCCGAAAAAGCCGCCGCCAAACTCGCCGAATTGTCCGGCCTGCCGTTTGTTAGTGCACCGAACAAATTTGAAGCCTTGGGCGGACGCGATGCCGCCGTTGCCGCTTCGGGCGCATTGAAAACGCTTGCGGCAAGCCTGAACAAAATCGCCAACGACATCCGCTGGCTGGCAAGCGGCCCGCGCTGCGGTTTGGGCGAGATCAAAATCCCCGAAAACGAGCCGGGTTCGTCCATCATGCCGGGTAAAGTCAACCCGACCCAATGCGAAGCGATGACCATGGTGTGCTGCCAAGTGTTCGGCAACGACGTCACCATCGGCATGGCGGGCGCATCGGGCAATTTCGAGCTGAACGTCTATATGCCCGTTATCGCCTACAACCTATTGCAATCCATCCGCCTCTTGGGTGACGCGTGCAACAGCTTCAACGAACACTGCGCCGTCGGCATCGAACCCGTGCCGGAAAAAATCGACTATTTCCTGCACCACTCCCTGATGCTGGTTACTGCGTTGAACCGTAAAATCGGCTACGAAAACGCTGCCAAAGTCGCCAAAACCGCCTACAAAAACGACAAATCGTTGCGCGAAACTGCCATCGAATTGGGCTTGTTAACAGGTGAAGAGTTTGACGAATTGGTCGTTCCTGCCGATATGGTTCATCCGCGTTAAGCTTTAATAATGAAACATGCCGTCTGAAAATGTGTTCAGACGGCATGTTTTTATGCTGCGGTTGTTTTTTCCTCGAATAGGGTAAAAATCATTGGCGTCAGATTGACGACCATTAGAAACATTATTGAGCTCAAAAATGTACGCCAGGCGTAATGCCACGCTTCCGTTCTGTCTGCTTGGGGGAGGAGCGATGCAGTATAGCGGTTGTGTAGGTTTTTTGCGGTGTCATTGTTTTCCAAATAGTCCAACGAAAGTACCAATAATTTGCCCGTGTCTTTGTGTTGCAAGAATTTGGCATGTTCAACCCAGATTCCTGGCTTGGCGTGTTCGCATAAAGATTCAATGCCGACGCAAGAGGCTAAGCTGTTTTGGTTGTTTTGCAAAATCGACAGCTCGTTTTTTTCGGCCTGCATGGCTGCGGGGGAGGTTTGATGAAGGTATACGCTCATGCCGTTGCTCTCTATTGCTTGAAAATCATGGAGCTGGCTGAATCCGCCATTTTCCCAAGCGACGAATACGGCATAGCATCCGCAGCATAGGCAGATCATGATCAATTTTAAGACAATGTTTTTCATCCTTGCTCCTTTTATTTGAAGATGGCGGCAAAGTCAGGAGGCGTGTTTTCTCGTTTGAAGGTAAGTTTAGGTTTATCTGTTTTTATTGTGAGGTTGAGTGTAACACAGGTAATCAAAAGGCCGTCTGAAAATTTTCAGGCGGCCTTTTATTATGTGTTTAGATGGGTTTAAGCCAATAATTCACGCCAGCGTTTGACTTGGAAACGGACTTGTTCAGGCGCGGTACCGCCCAAGTGGTTGCGCGCGTTTAAGCTGCCTTCGGGTGTCAGCACGCTGTAAACGTCGTCGGCAATCAAACCGCTGAAACCTTGCAGGACTTCAAGCGGCAATTCGCTTAAATCAACGCCAGCTTCATCGGCATGGCGCACGGCTTGGGCAACGACTTCGTGGCTGTCGCGGAAAGGCATGCCTTTTTTCACTAAGTAATCCGCCAAATCGGTAGCCGTTGCAAAACCCTGCATTACGGCGGCGCGCATATTGTCGGGTTTGACGGTCACGCCGCGCATCATGTCGGCGTAAATGCGCAGGGTGTCGATAAGCGTGTCGGCAGTATCAAACAAAGGCTCTTTGTCTTCCTGATTGTCTTTGTTGTATGCTAAAGGTTGCGATTTCATCAGGGTAACCAGGCCGATCAGGTGGCCAATCACGCGACCGGATTTACCGCGCACGAGTTCGGGTACATCGGGGTTTTTCTTTTGCGGCATGATGGAAGAGCCGGTGCAGAAACGGTCGGCAATATCGATAAAGCCGAAACGCGGGCTCATCCACAAAATCAATTCTTCGGAAAGACGGCTCAGATGAACCATAATCAGGGAAGCGGCGGCCGTGAACTCAATGGCAAAATCGCGGTCAGATACGGCATCAAGCGAGTTTTGGCAGATTTGTTCAAAGCCCAGCAGCTCGGCGGTAATTTCGCGTTGAATCGGGTAGGTGGTACCGGCCAGTGCTGCAGCGCCGAGCGGCATACGGTTGACGCGCTTGCGGCAGTCGGCCATGCGCTCGAAATCGCGGCCGAGCATTTCAACGTAGGCGAGCATGTGATGCCCGAAGTTGACCGGCTGGGCAACTTGCAGGTGGGTAAAGCCGGGCATGACGGTTTCGGCGTTTTGTTCCGCCAAATCAACCAAGGCCGTCTGAAGGTTTTGAATCAGGCTTTGAATAACGGTAATTTGATCGCGCAGCCACAGGCGGATGTCGGTAGCGACTTGGTCGTTGCGGCTTCGGCCGGTGTGCAGGCGTTTGCCGGCATCGCCGATTTTGTCGGTGAGGCGGCGTTCGATGTTCATGTGGACATCTTCCAAATCCAGCGACCAGGAAATCGTTCCTTCTTTGATTTCTGCTATAATCTCGGCCATGCCCTGACGGATGGCGGAGAGGTCGTCTTCGCTCAAAACGCCCGACTGTGTCAGCATTTGCGCATGTGCCAGCGAGCCTTGGATGTCCCATTCTGCCAGTCGTTTGTCAAAATCAATCGAGCCGGTATATTTTTTGACCAGCTCGGAAACAGGTTCGTTAAAACGGCCTGACCAGGTTTTGTCCTTGCTCATATCAGCATCCTTAAAATATAAATAAAAAAACAGGGTCTACGTCTTCAATATAGCAGACCCGTCTATACATTATGAAAGAAAACGGTTGAAATCATGTCTATTATACGTCAAATAAACCAGAATTTCGCAGTGCCGGATTTGCGCAATTCCGCAACTTTGGTGCGCCTGCTCATTGTTTTGTTAATCAGTTTGTTTATCTTTCCGTTGATGACGGTATCGGGCGTGCCTTATCCGGAACAGATTTTCCAACATTTTTCATGGGCTTGCCCCGTCATCCTTTTAATTTTACTTAAAGTCTATTTCTTACAGGCATTTGCGCCGTCCCTGCTTCGCTCGCAGTACAGCGTTGTGGTTTCCTACGTCTCCAACCTGCTGATTTTCTTGTTTGTCGATCTAGTGATTTTGAAGACGGAAATTTGGCCGCTGATTCAACACTTCTTCTTGCTGACCTTTTTTTGTTTCAGTTTCATGTACATCGAAGCATCCCGTCGCAACAGCCTCGCGCCTTCCATTTCCGAAGCCAGACTGAGCGCGTTGACGGCGCGTATCCGTCCGCATTTCTTGTTTAACAGTCTAAATGCTGCTATCAGCCTGATCCGTTTGCGTCCGTATGATGCGGAAACTTTGCTGGAAAATCTGGCCAACCTGTTCCGCGCGCAACTGCGCGACGGTAGTCAAAACAGTACCTTAGGGCAGGAAATCGAGTGGGCGCAGGAATATATTGCCATCGAGCAAATCCGCATGGGACATATGCGCGTACAGGTTATGTGGCAGCACCATGCGCCGGATGATGCGGAAACGCCGCATCTGCTGTTGCAACCGCTTTTGGAAAATGCCGTATTTCACGGTGTCGAATCCATCCACCGTCCAGGGATAATTACGGTATTAACAAAATTGGAAAAATCATCTATTTTCATCAGTATCGAAAATCCGTGCGGAACGGAGCCTAACGAAAATACCAAGCCGCATAAAGGCAATTCTATGGCTCTGCGCAATCTGAAAGAGCGCCTGACTTTGATGTATGACACCGACGCGAAAATCAGAAACATCCAATCAGACGGCCTGTTCCGCGTTGAAATCATATTGCCGTACCGTAAAAAATCAGCCGAAGTTTCCCGTCTGTTTGGCTAAAACGCATAGAAGAGGGCGGCTTTAGATAGGTTAAACTATTAACACATTAAATAAAATAGTTTAAATTTATTACATTCAGTAACATAACTGTTCCCATTTTTTGAAAACTGGTCTATGATGCTTAAAAGGATTGTTTACAATCCTTAATTGCAAATCATTTGCAACTGCCCAGAAGAAAAAACAGAAAAAGGAACAAAGAGATGTTAGAAGCCTATCGTAAAGCCGCCGCCGAGCGCGCCGCCCTTGGTATTCCCGCCCTTCCTCTGACTGCTCAGCAGACTGCTGATTTGGTTGAGCTGCTGAAAAATCCACCTGCCGGTGAAGGTGAATTCTTGGTTGAGCTGTTGGCTCATCGCGTACCACCCGGTGTGGACGATGCCGCCAAAGTTAAAGCCTCATTTTTGGCAGCCGTTGCCGAAGGCAGCGCATCCAGTCCGCTGATTTCCCCTGAGTATGCTACCGAGCTGTTGGGCACCATGCTTGGCGGTTACAACATTCATGCACTCATCGAACTCTTGGACAACGACAAACTTGCGCCTATCGCTGCAAATGGTCTGAAACACACTCTGCTGATGTTTGACTCTTTCCACGATGTTCAAGAAAAAGCCGAAAAAGGCAATAAATACGCACAAGAAGTATTGCAATCTTGGGCAGATGCCGAATGGTTCACCTCACGCGCCAAAGTTCCAGAAAAAATCACTGTTACCGTCTTCAAAGTCGACGGTGAAACCAATACAGACGACCTCTCTCCTGCACCTGATGCATGGAGCCGTCCTGATATCCCTCTGCACGCGCTGGCGATGTTGAAAAACCCGCGCGATGGCATCAATCCTGACAAACCTGGCGAAGTCGGTCCGATTAAATTGTTGGAAGAACTCAAAGCCAAAGGCCATCCGGTTGCTTACGTTGGCGACGTGGTCGGTACCGGTTCTTCACGTAAATCTGCTACCAACTCCGTGATTTGGCATACAGGCGAAGATATTCCGTTCGTACCGAACAAACGTTTCGGTGGCGTATGTCTGGGTGGCAAAATTGCTCCTATTTTCTTCAATACTCAAGAAGACTCCGGCGCATTGCCGATTGAAGTCGATGTATCTGCTCTGAAAATGGGCGATGTCGTCGATATCCTGCCTTATGAAGGCAAAATCGTGAAAAACGGCGAAACCGTTGCCGAGTTCAGCCTGAAATCTCAAGTCTTGCTGGACGAAGTGCAAGCCGGTGGCCGTATTAACCTGATTATCGGTCGCGGTCTGACTGCTAAAGCACGCGAAGCACTGAAACTGCCTGCTTCTACCGAATTCCGTCTGCCTCAAGCGCCTGCTGAAAGCAAAGCCGGTTTCACCTTGGCTCAAAAAATGGTTGGCCGTGCCTGCGGTTTGCCAGAAGGCAAAGGCGTGCGCCCAGGTACTTACTGCGAACCACGTATGACTACTGTCGGCTCGCAAGATACTACCGGTCCGATGACTCGCGATGAATTGAAAGACTTGGCTTGCTTGGGCTTCTCAGCAGATATGGTAATGCAGTCTTTCTGTCACACCGCCGCTTATCCAAAACCTGTCGATGTGAGAACCCATAAAGAATTGCCAGCCTTCATTTCTACCCGTGGCGGTGTGGCTCTGCGTCCGGGCGATGGCGTGATTCACTCATGGCTCAATCGTCTGCTGTTGCCTGATACAGTCGGTACCGGCGGCGACAGCCACACCCGATTCCCTATCGGTATTTCTTTCCCTGCCGGCTCCGGCTTGGTTGCTTTCGCAGCAGCCACAGGCGTAATGCCGCTCGATATGCCTGAGTCCGTATTGGTACGCTTCAGCGGCAAACTGCAACCGGGCGTAACCCTGCGCGATTTGGTGAACGCCATTCCGTTGTACGCGATTAAACAAGGCCTGCTTACTGTTGCTAAAGCCGGTAAGAAAAATATCTTCTCCGGCCGCATCCTCGAAATCGAAGGTCTGCCTGATTTGAAAGTGGAACAAGCCTTTGAATTGACTGATGCGTCTGCCGAACGTTCTGCTGCAGGCTGTACTGTGAAGCTCAACAAAGAGCCGATTATCGAGTACATGAAATCCAACATTGTGTTGATGAAAAACATGATTGCCGACGGCTATCAAGATTCGCGCACTTTGGAACGCCGTATCAAAACCATGGAAGCATGGCTGGCGAACCCGGAGCTGCTCGAAGCGGATAAAGATGCCGAATACGCCGCCGTGATTGAGATCAACATGGACGACATTAAAGAGCCGATTATTGCTTGCCCGAACGACCCTGACGACGTGTGCTTCATGTCTGAACGCTCCGGCACCAAAATCGACGAAGTGTTCATCGGTTCTTGTATGACCAACATCGGCCACTTCCGCGCCGCTTCCAAACTCTTGGAAGGCAAGAGCGATATTCCCGTGCGCCTGTGGGTAGCGCCGCCGACCAAAATGGACGCGAAAGAGTTGTCCGACGAAGGCCACTACGGCGTACTCGGCCGTGCAGGCGCGCGTATGGAAATGCCGGGTTGCTCATTGTGTATGGGTAACCAAGCACAAGTACACGAAGGCGCGACTGTAATGTCCACATCTACCCGTAACTTCCCGAACCGCTTGGGTAAAAACACCTTTGTTTACCTCGGCTCGGCTGAGTTGGCGGCAATCTGCTCCAAACTGGGTAAAATCCCGACTGTTGAAGAATACCAAGCCAATATCGGTATCATCAACGAGCAGGGCGACCAAATCTACCGCTACATGAACTTCAACGAAATCGACAGCTACAACGAAGTAGCCGAAACCGTGAATGTTTAATGTAACAAGGTAAACCGATTTTCAGACGGCCTTAAATAATAAAGGCCGTCTGAAACGGAAAAAATAAAGGGCGTGTTTATCACGTCCTTTTCATTTTTAGTTTAATAAAAGGCCGTCTGAAAGATAAGTTTCAGACGGCCTTTGCTTAGGATAAATAATCAGAAAACCGATTAATCAGCGTTGTTTACTTTACGCCAAAACCAGGTTGGAGCAGGGCGCAAGGCTGACGCTCGTGACGGCTGCGGCGTGTTCTGCCGGCAATTTTGCCGCAGACAATACCCGGATCATTTTTCTCTTCTGCTTTTTTTGAGCTTTTATCTGATTTATTTGCGTATTCGTTGCGTTTGTTTCTATCCTCACGGCGAGAGCGGCTGTCGTTGTGCTGAACCGGTTGCGCTTCGGCTTCATCTTGATTGTCGTTACCCCACCAATGCGGCTCAAAGCCTTCGATGCGTTCCACATTCAAATCGCTGCCGGTTAGTTCTTTAATAGATTCAAACATTTTCTGTTCGGTTTTATCCATTAAGGAAATGGCAACGCCGTCAGCACCGGCCCGGCCGGTACGTCCGATGCGGTGGACGTAGTCTTCAGGTTGGGTTGGCAGCTCGTAGTTGATGACGAAAGGCAACTCGGCAATATCCAGGCCGCGTGCGGCAACGTCAGTGGCAACCAAAACGCGTAATGTACATTCTTTAAAGGCGTTGAGGGTTTCCAGTCGGCTTTGTTGGGATTTATCGCCGTGGATGGATTGCGCGGCAATGTTGCGGCGTACGAGGTCGCGGGTAACTTGATCGACGCTTTGTTTGGTTTTGCAGAATACAATGACTTGATTCATATGCAAATCAACAATCAGACGTTCGAGCAGGTTGCGTTTTTTGAGTGCATCAACGGCAATGATGTGTTGCTCGACATTGGCGTTGGTGGTATTTTGCGCAGCCACTTCAACCATTTCAGGCGTGTGCATAAAATCTTGCGCAAGCTTGCGGATAGGCGGTGAGAAAGTGGCGGAGAAAAGCAGGGTTTGTCGCTGTTTGGGCAGCATCTGCATGATTTTGCGGATATCGTCGATGAAACCCATATCAAGCATACGGTCGGCTTCGTCGAGTACAACGATTTCAACTTTGTTTAAATTGATGTTTTTTTGTTTAAAGTGGTCGAGCAGTCGGCCAACCGTAGCGACAACGATTTCGCAACCGGCGCGCAAGTCGGCAGTTTGTTTGTCCATATTGACGCCGCCAAAGAGGACGGTATGGCGTAAAGGAAGATTCTTAATGTATGCCTGCACGTTTTGATCGATTTGATCGGCCAGTTCGCGGGTCGGGGTCAATACCAACATGCGGACAGGATGCATGGCAGGGGAGGTGCTGGATGTGGCGTAGCGTTTCAGGCGTTCGAGGCTGGGCAGCATAAAGGCGGCGGTTTTACCTGTGCCGGTTTGTGCTGCGGCTAAAAGGTCGTGTCCTGCCAAGGCTTTAGGAATCGCTGCGGCTTGAATAGGCGTCGGGTTTTCATAACCCTGATCGGTGAGGGCAGAGACTAATTCGCTGCCTAAACCGAGTGAAGAGAAAGGATTCATGATGGTGGCTTTCTGTTCAGACGGCCTTCTGAATGATGAGGCCGTCTGAAAAATCTGATTCTGAAATGGATAAACCGCAGTATGATTTTGATTCTGCGGTTTGAAAAAAGGGGGAGCGGAATAATCCGTCAAGTAGTTCATTATGCCATAAAAAGAGGGACTCCCCAAATGATGGTTGCGGCTAGAATTGACCAAGTTTTGATATTTTTATAGTTCAAAATCAGAAAAAATGACTGGCCTGCAAGGTTTTGAGTTTATTGAGGATTAAGCATTTGTCTTAACTTCAATAGAATTAATTTATCAAAAACTTACAGGCTGAAATGAAACTAAATTGTACTCACGTACTCAATATTGAGGTGCAGAGCTTGTTTTGCAGCCTGTATCTCCCGTTTAACGGTAAACCATAAAATCAAAATTTAGGAATATACAATTATGAAAACTTTATTGATCGCTCTTGCAACCGGTAGCCTGATGTTGGTAGCTTGTTCTTCTTCCAAGCCTGAAGAAGCGGTAGCGCCACGCATCACTGTTGAAGAAGCAATGACTCAATGCCAACAAGCATCTGGTGAAAATGCTGACCGCGCTGTATTTGATGCCTGCATGAAAGGCAAAGGCTATCAACGTACCGCTGAATCAGTTGCCTCCGAGCCTGCTGCCTCCGAGCCTGCTGCCTCTGAACCGGTAGCAGCGCCTGAGGCTGCGGCTTCTAAGCCTGCCGCCAAAGCTGCTACTGCTAAAAAAGCTGTTAAAAAAGCAAAAAAATAAGTTTCATAAAATTCAAGGAAGTCACCATCATCAATACTCCGGATGAAGGCAGACTTAGAGCAACTTGAAAACAAAGGCCGTCTGAATATGTTTCAGACGGCCTTTGTTTTTCATGTATAAGACCATTATTCAAAGATATGCTTTTGGTTTTATTAAGAAAATAAAAAAAGACGTGTAACGGTTACACGTCTTTTTCGGAGAATAAACCTTATTGCTTGTATTCGTTGCCGTCTTCACGGAAAAGTTTTGGCTGATCGCCTTTTTCCACCACCTCTTTATTGATGACAACTTTGGCTACGTCTTTCAAATCTGGCAGGGTGTACATGGTGTCTAAGAGGCAACGTTCGACGATAGAGCGCAGGCCACGCGCACCGGTTTTGCGTTCCATAGCCAGTTTGGCGATGCTGCGCAAAGCATCTTCTTCAAACTCAAGGCCAACATCTTCCATTTCAAACAAGGTTTGATATTGTTTGACCAAGGCATTTTTAGGTTCGGTCAAAATGTTGACCAAAGCATCTTCGTCCAATTCTGCCAATGTGGCAATCACGGGCAGACGGCCGATAAGCTCGGGAATCAAACCGAATTTAATCAAATCTTCAGGCTCGACTGTTTCAAACAGTGCTGAAATATCGGCGTTTTCATCTTTGCTGTGTACCGCTGCACCAAAGCCGATACCGCCTTTTTCAGTACGTTGTCGGATGACTTTTTCCAAGCCGGCAAATGCGCCACCGCAGATAAAGAGGATGTTGGTAGTATCAACGTTGATGAATTCTTGGTTTGGATGTTTGCGGCCGCCTTGAGGGGGAACGCTGGCTACCGTGCCTTCAATCAGTTTCAGCAAGGCTTGTTGCACGCCTTCGCCGGATACGTCGCGCGTGATGGACGGATTGTCGCTTTTGCGTGAAATTTTATCGATTTCATCGATATAAACGATGCCGCGCTGGGCTTTTTCAACGTCAAAATCACATTTGCCCAAAAGTTTGGTGATGATTTGTTCGACGTCTTCACCGACATAACCGGCTTCGGTCAAAGTTGTGGCATCCGCCATGACAAAAGGTACATCCAGTTTGCGCGCCAAAGATTGCGCCAACAGGGTTTTACCTGAGCCGGTAGGGCCGATGAGCAGGATATTGGATTTGGACAACTCGACTTTGCCCTCCGCTTTCGGGTGGCGCAGGCGTTTGTAGTGGTTGTAAACCGATACTGCCAACGCTTTTTTTGCGTGTTCCTGACCGATAACGTGGTCGTTGAGGTTGGCAACGATTTCGGCCGGGGTAGGCAGTTTTTTCTCGGCGTTTTCTTCTTTCGCTTTGACAAGCTCGTTTTCAATTTCGCCGAACTCGTTGTCTTGCAGCATTATGCCGCAAGTTTCTACACATTCGTTGCAGATGAAGGCGTGTTCGCCTTCGATCAGGTTTTTAACGTCGTTTTCGGACTTCCCGCAGAATGAACAGGTGCGTTTTTCTTCAGACATAATAATTTCTTCGTATGGTTGTATGGAGGCTGTGTTGTAAAGGGGGAACAGATATTTCGGGCGTATTGCCGGATTGAGGGAATGCCTCTGACAAAGGAGCCTAAGTATAATGACTATCTTGTGTTTTTTCAAATCAGAGCAGGCATTGCGCCATATCGTCTAAGAAACAGATGCGGGCGCTGGATTTGAATATCTCGCAAACAAACGCAAAGTTTTCTCAACTCGCTTTACAATTGCCGAAAAATTTAACAGAATGTTGAATTAAATGTATTTTTTTGAATTGGCAGATATGAAATTCTATAAAACTTTAGGAATGGTATGGACAGGTGTGGCATTGGCCTTTGCTTCTGCGCCTGCCGTTGCCAATGATATGGATGTATTGGGACAATTTTTGGAGCAAAATTTCCCAGTGCAAAATGACCCGCTGGAAGCTTTTGCATTGAGTCATGCCGACCAAGTCGAAGCTCAAGCCGCTTTGGCAGGCCCTCTGTTGTCTTCGCAATCTGCTTTGATTTTCAATAATAAAACCGGTGAAGTGCTGTATCAGAAAAACCCTGATCGTGTCATGCCGATTGCCTCTATTTCCAAATTGATGAGCGCGATGGTGGTGTTGGATGCGCATCTTGATATGAACGAGCCTATCACGATTACCGAGGCTGAAATCGACCGTTTGAAAGGTACAGGCAGCCGTTTGAGCATCGGCACGACGCTGACACGCGGCGAACTGTTGCACCTGAGCCTGATGAGCAGTGAAAACCGTGCTACTCATGCATTGGGCCGTACGTATCCGGGCGGTATGAGCGCATTTGTTGCGGCTATGAATGCCAAAGCGCAAAGCCTGGGTATGACCAGCAGTCGTTTCTATGAGCCTACCGGTTTGAATTTCCAAAACGTTTCCACTGCACGCGATTTGAACCGCATGGTTGCGGCAGCCAGTAAGTATCCGCTGATTCGCAAAAATTCGACTTCAAATTACGGCTCGGTTTGGACGGCAAATGGTCGTCAAAACTACAAAAACTCCAATGCCTTGGTGCGTGAGGGCAGCTGGAATATCGAATTGCAGAAAACCGGCTATATTCGTGAAGCAGGACGTTCTATGGTGGTTAAGGCCAATGTACAGAATCAGCCGATTACCATTGTATTGCTCAACTCTCCGTCTTCCACAACCCGCGTGAACGATGCGCGTAAGATTGAGTCTTGGATGCTGCAGCGCCGTTCTTAAATATTACGCTTAAAGGCCGTCTGAAACCGTTCAGACGGCCTTTTGTGTAAAGGGTATTAAATTTGGGTACAATGTTGTTACATTAATTTTAAAACACAGAGAGAAAACATGTTGAAAAAATGGAATAAAAAATATTGGGCCGGCATGGGTGTGATTTTGGCGTTGACCGGCTGTACTTCTGTAGCGGATATGGTTGGCTACGATACTGCGACTTTAAATGAAGACGCGGCTAAAAGTTACTCACAAGTCATTCAAAACGCGCGTGGTCAAAAAGCTTTGGATGTTTCATCTCCAACTGCTCAACGCGTTCAACGCGTGTTTGCACGTCTGCGTCCTCATGCTGAGCGCGCCAACAAAACCGGCGTGCCTTTCAACTGGCAGATGAACGTTATCCGCAGTGATGAAATGAACGCATGGGCAATGCCAGGCGGTAAAATGGCCGTGTACACCGGTATAGTAGAGAAATTGAAGCTGACTGATGATGAAATTGCCGCCGTTGTCGGCCATGAAATGACCCATGCTCTGTTGGAACACAGCAAAAAAGCTTTGGGCGGACAAGTATTGACCGGCTTGGGCGGTTCGATTTTGGCCAGCTCAACCGGTGTGGATGGCGATTTGGTCGGCTTGGGTGCAGATTTGTTGGCAACCAAACCGTTCTCACGCCATCAGGAAAGCGAAGCGGATGCCGGCGGTGTGCGTTTGATGGCTGAAGCAGGCTACAATCCTGAGGCTGCGGTAAGTGTGTGGGAAAAAATGAACAAAGTACAGGGCGGCAGCTCATTGGCTATTTTGTCGACCCACCCGACCAATCAGGCGCGTATCAATGCAATCCGCAAAATGTTGCCTGAAGTGATGCCGATTTATCAGAAAAACAAACGTTAATTTGACGTATTGATGATTTTGCCGGTTTGAACAGATGATTCAAACCGGCAAAGTTTTATGGTTTCAGTCTGACAGTTTGGCAAATTTATCCCAATTTGCCTGAACGTACGCTGCTGCAGTTTCCAAGTCTTTATCGACAACATCATAATAATCGCCGTCAAGCTCTTCAAAATCGGGAAAAGCTTTGCGGATTTCGTCGAAATCTTGTTGTTCGTCCGCCATTTTTTCAATGGCTTCGCCGTGTTTTTCGTACAGGGCTTTGGCTTTGTCTAAGATTTTCGGTATCGGCTTGATGCGCCAGCGGCGCAGGCTGTCGGCAACCGGATTGCCGAAGATGTATTCTCCGTATCCTGAAGCGATAAGCTGTACGAAGCCGCCTTCTTGAACCTGGCTGTCGAGATAGCAAAGGGCGGTCAATGTATGCTGTTCGTCGTTGAGGCCGGACATTTCCTCGTCGCCTGCCTGTTCGGTTTGATCCAAATAGGCTGCGCTGAGTGTATAAAGAAATGAAGCGGAATCGGAAGTATCGAAATCTTGAAGGCGGAGCAGGGTAGTCATAATCATTAAAGGCCGTCTGAAAAAAGTGATTATATAATGTTTTCAGTCTGAACCTACTGGCCGTTTTGCTTTACAATATCGGAAGATAAGAAAACATAGTGAGGAACCAAACCATGAGTACACAGTCTGAAAAAAACGTTGTAGTCATCAAGCCGCAGGATTTGCCGCTGCATTGCTCCGGCCCTAATCATGAAACATGGAACGGCCATCCGCGTGTGTTCTTGCCGATTCAGTCCAACAGTGAGATTGAATGCCCATATTGTGGCACTTATTACCGTCTTGATGGCGAGATTCCGCATCACCATTACTGATCTATGCCTATATTGAACAAAATCATCTGTACTTTGTGCGTGAGTTTGTGCGCTGCGTGCGGCTCGTATAAGGCCGTGCGCCCTGACGCGCCTTTACCGGTCATTGCACAGGCGCAGACGTATTCTGTCCGTTATCAATCCGCACAAGGTCGGACGATTACTGCAATTTATATCAACAGCCACAGCCCGATGATGGTTGAGCTGCGTGAAGGCAATACGGTTGAGAAACTGGTGCAAGTCCGCTTGCGGAGTCAGGGCGTAGAGTACGCCAATCCAAGCTCGCGTTGGCAGATTGGCGACGGGTTTGCCGTACTGATTCGCGGCGGAAAAGAAGTTGTATTTAAAGAGATTGTGGAATAGGGCGGTTTAGCCTTTAGCCAAATATTTGATTAAAGGCTTGGGCAAACCATAATCTGCTAAATGTTCCAATGATACCCAAAGGCCGTCTGAAAGATGTTCAGACGGCCTTTGTTGCGTCTGAAAAGGGGTAATCATCAATAAGCGGTGGGTCAGGCGGTGGGTAAATGTGGTTTGTTCTTCAAGGCCGTCTGAAATAATACCGAAGCGTTCTGCGTAAGCATACAAATCGTCTAATTTTTCAAAACAGGGTACGCAATACAGACCGCCCCAAATGCCTTTGGCAGGGCGTTTTTCAAGCAATAATGCGCCGTCAGTGTTATGGATAATCAGCCAATAAAGCGGTAGGGTTTGCACTTCGGGAGCAGTTTTTTTACGGGGTAGCTCGTCAATGCGGTTTTGTTTTTTTGCTTCGCAGATGTCTGCCATAGGGCATTGATGGCACAAAGGTTTTGTTCGTTTGCAGACGGTTGCGCCCAAATCCATCAAGCCTTGCGTGTAGGCAGGCATATCAGTGTTTTCAGACGGCAGCAGGCTTTCGGCGAGTGACCAGAGCGAGTTTTCAAATTTTTTGTCTTGCGGATTGCCGTCTTGGGCAAAAACACGGCAGAGAACGCGTTTGACGTTGCCGTCCAAGATGGTTTCTCGTCGGTTAAAAGCAAAGGCAGAAATAGCGGCGGCGGTACTTCTGCCTACGCCGCAGAGCGTTTCTAAGTCTTTGCGTTCGGATGGAAAGATACCGCCGAATTGTCTGACGACTTGTTGCGCTGCTTTGTGCAGATTGCGTGCGCGGCTGTAATAGCCCAAGCCTGCCCACAAGGATAAAACCTCGTCTTGCTGCGCAGCGGCAAGCGATTGCACGGTTGGGAATTTGGTTAAGAAACGCGGATAGTAGTCCAATACGGTAGCAACCTGCGTTTGTTGGAGCATGATTTCTGAAAGCCAGACGGAATAGGGGTCTTTGACCTGCCAAGGCAAGTCGTGACGACCATGCTGCCGTTGCCAATCGATGAGTCGTCGTGCAAAGGATGTGTGTGTGTTCATTAATATTTACTTCTTAATTATTTATTTTTAAAACAATATGTTACAGTATAACATAAAAAATAATAATCAGGATTGACTTATCTGGTGGAGGGGTATATAAATATAGTTAACGTGGATTTACGCTGTATTGTTAAAGTTTATTAACCGTTCAAGGAGATTCACATGAAAGCAATGGTTTATCATGGCGCAAACGACATCCGTTTCGAAGAAAAGCCCCGCCCTCAAATTATCGATCCGACTGATGCAGTCGTCAAAATCGTTAAAACCACGATTTGCGGTACTGACTTGGGTATTTGGAAGGGTAAAAACCCTGAAGTTGCCGATGGTCGTATCCTCGGTCATGAGGGTATCGGTATTGTAGAAGAAGTCGGCGATGCTGTAAAAAACATCAAAGTCGGTGATAAAGTCATTATTTCATGTGTCAGCAAATGCTGTACTTGCGATAACTGTAAAATCCAACTCTATTCACACTGCCGTAACGGCGGCTGGATTTTGGGCTACATGATCGACGGTACACAAGCCGAATGCGTCCGCACGCCTTATGCCGACAACAGCCTTGTTCCGCTGCCCGAAAACGTCAATGAAGAAGTCGCCCTGCTGTTGAGCGATGCCTTGCCGACTGCCCACGAAATCGGCGTGCAATACGGCGATGTCAAACCCGGCGACACCGTATTCATCGCAGGCGCAGGCCCTGTCGGCATGTCCGCCCTGTTGACCACCCAACTGTACAGCCCCGCAGCCATCATCGTTTGCGATATGGACGAAAACCGTTTGAAACTGGCGAAAGAGTTGGGTGCGACCCATACCATTAACCCTGCTTCCGGCGATGTAAGTAAGCAAGTTGCCGCTATCGTCGGCGAAGACGGCGTAGATTGTGCCATCGAAGCGGTCGGTATCCCTGCGACTTGGAATATGTGCCAAGACATCGTGAAACCCGGCGGCCATATCGCTGTGGTTGGTGTACATGGCCAATCCGTTGATTTCAAACTGGAAAAACTGTGGATTAAAAACCTTGCCATTACTACCGGCCTGGTTAACGCCAATACCACCGAAATGCTGATGAAAGCCATTTCCAGCAGCTCAGTGGATTACACCAAAATGATGACCCACCATTTCAAATTTAGCGAATTGGAAAAAGCTTACGATGTATTCAAACACGCTGCTGAAAACCAAGCCATGAAAGTGGTTTTGGAAGCGGATTGATTTGAAAATCGCTTAATATGCCGTTAATTAAAGGCCGTCTGAACATTCAGACGGCCTTTTTGTATGGTTTTATTTTTTCTTCAACCAAACGCCGCTTTCGATATGGTGGGTAAATGGGAATTGGTCGAATAGGGCGGCGCGTTCGATGGTATGAGTTTGACAGAGCGTGTCGAGGTTGGTGCGCAGGGTCTCAGGATTGCAGGAAATATAGAGGACGTTGTCGAATCGGGCAACCAATTTGAGCGTCTCATCATCAACACCAGCGCGTGGAGGATCAACGAAAATGGTTGAAAAATCATAGTTTTTCAAGTCGATGCCTTGTTCTTGCAGGCGGCGGAATTCACGGTTTTGCGTGTAGGCCTCGGTAAATTCTTCCGCAGACAGACGAGCGATTTTGAGATTGGTAATTTGGTTGGCTTCAATATTCCATTGGGCGGCATTGACGGAGGTTTTGGAAACTTCGGTTGCCAATACTTGATTGAAATGTTGCGAAAGCGGCAGGGTGAAATTGCCGTTGCCGCAGTATAACTCAAGCATGTCTTTGCCTAAGTTTTGCGCAGCATCACACGCCCAAGTCAGCATTTTTTTGCATACTTGGGCATTGGGTTGGGTAAAGCTGCCCTCGATTTGACGATAGCGGAAGGTCTTGCCGTTGACTTCCAATGCTTCGGTCACAAAATCTTGGCTTAATACGATTTTTTGTCCGCGGCTGCGGCCGATGATGTGGATGCCCAAATTGTGCGCCAGCTCTTGCGCGGCTTGTTGCCATGCGTCGTTCAGCTTCTTGTGGTAAATCATGGTAACCAGCATTTCGCCGCTTAAAGTGGACAAAAATTCGACGGCGTACCAGCGGTTTTTCAGCTCGGGATGATTGGATGCGGCTTCAATCAATTTCGGCATCAAGGCATTGATGGATTCGGACGCGGCAGGAAATTGGTCGCAACGGATCAGGCTTGCCCCGCTTGCCTTTTGCCCGCGTTCAAACATGGCGTAAAACATTTCGCCGCCTTTATGCCAGATGCGGAACTCGGCGCGCATCCTGTAATGCTGTTCCGGAGATTCAAAGACTTCGATTTCTGGAAAATCCAGTCCTTGGAAAAGTTGCTGAAGATATTGCTTTTTGTCGGCTAGTTGTTGCTGGTAGGCAGTCATCGGGGCAGTCTTTCAGAAAATAATGGCGAATTATAATATAGTTGGCGCAAAGATACGAAAGGCCGTCTGAAACATCGGTTTCAGACGGCCTTTGATTTCAAAGCATCAGCTTGTCAATCAGCCTTGCATTTGTTTGGCTTGAACGGCAGTCAGGGCGATGGTGAAGACGATGTCCTCAATCAATGCGCCGCGGGACAAGTCGTTAACCGGTTTACGCAAACCTTGCAACAACGGGCCTACGCTCAGGACGTTGGCGCTGCGTTGTACGGCTTTGTAAGTACAGTTGCCGGTATTGAGGTCTGGGAAAACCAAAACGGTTGCTTGACCGGCAACAGCACTGCCCGGAGCTTTGGATTGACCGATAGATGGAACGGTAGCCGCATCGTATTGCAACGGACCTTCGATGGCCAAATCAGGGCGTTTTTCATTAGCCAGTTTGGTTGCTTCGATCACTGCATCGACATCAGGGCCGCTGCCTGAGTTGATGGTAGAGTAGGAAATCATGGCTACTTTTGGATCGATACCGAAAGCTTTGGCACTGTCGGCAGATTGGATAGCGATGTCGGCCAGTTGTTCCGGAGTTGGGTTTGGATTAACCGCGCAGTCGGCAAATGCCAATACTTGGTTAGGCAGCAACATGAAGAATACGCTGGATACGAGGCTTGCGCCCGGAGCGGTTTTAATCAGTTGCAGGGCAGGGCGGATGGTGTTGGCAGTAGTGTGGACTGCGCCGGAAACCAAACCGTCTACGTCGTTTTGAGCCATCATCATGGTACCCAGTACGACGGTGTCTTGCAGCTGTTTGCGTGCATCTTCAGGAGTCAGGCCTTTGGATTTGCGCAATTCGCACATTGGCTCGACGTATTGCTCAACCAAAGAAGCAGGATCGATGATTTCCAAAGAATCAGGCAGGGAGATGCCACGCTCTTTAGCTACGGCTTCAACTTCTTCGCGGGTAGCCAACAGTACGCAACGGGCGATGCCTTTTTCGTGGCAGATGGCGGCAGCGGCGACGGTGCGCGGTTCTGCGCCTTCAGGCAGAACGATGCGCATATCGGCTTTGCGGGCAAAATCGATCAGGTTGTAACGGAATTGGGCTGGAGACAGGCGTTTGGCTTCGCGTTTGGCCAAAGCGGATACGTCTTGCAGTTTGTCGCTGGAGCCGAAGAAAGTCAGGCCGGTTTGCTCGCCGACTTGTGCGCCTAAAGCAGCGGCTGCACCGTCAATGATGAAACCTTCCAATAAGCCTGGAGAGTTGGTATAGAGCTGTTTGGCAAGATTCAATTGTTGGGTGACGGCAGCGGCATCAGTGTTGTCGGATTTCAGCGCCAATACAACGCCTGCATCCAAAGACAGCGCCAATTCGACGTTTTTGCCTGCCAAGAACAATTTTTCTGCATCAGGAGTGATGCCTTCGATAACGAGGTTATCTACATTCAATGCTGCAACTTTACCGATAAGCGCGTCAAACCAGTCGTCGCTCTTGCCTTGAGCCAACAGGGTTTCTGTAGTGGAGTCAACGGCTTGGAAAACTTGCGCATTCAATGCTGCTGCAAATGCTTTTGCCGCTGCATCGGCGCTCAGGCCGGCAGATACCGGTGCGATCAGGATTTTTGCCATTTTGTGTCCTCTCTTTCGGTGATTGTAGAAGGGTGTTGCTGTGGCGCAGCTGGTGCTGCATTTTAACACTTCAGGATTGAAGTTTCTTTAATGTATTCACGGTCATATTAACATATGTCATCAGGCCGTCTGAAAAGTATAAACGCAATGGACCAAATCCATCAATCCCCCATTGCTGCCAAAAGCTCGGCTTGATGCTCAGCAATCAGGGCGTTGGTGATTTCTTCCAAATCGCCGTCCATCACAAAATCCAGCTTGTGCAGGGTGAGGTTGATGCGGTGGTCGGTCACGCGGCCTTGCGGGTAGTTGTAGGTGCGGATGCGTTCGCTGCGGTCGCCGCTGCCGATCAGGGATTTGCGTTCGGCGGCTTCTTTGGCTTGGGCTTCGCGTTTTTGCGCGTCATTTAAGCGAGCGGCGAGGACTTTCATCGCCTGCGCTTTGTTGGCGTGTTGGCTGCGGCCGTCTTGGCACTCGACCACCATGCCTGTGGGCAGGTGGGTGATACGGACGGCGGAGTCGGTTTTGTTGATGTGCTGACCGCCGGCGCCGGATGCGCGGAAGGTGTCGATCCGCAGATCGGCCGGGTTCAGTTCAATGTCTTCCAGCTCGTCCGCTTCGGGCATGACGGCAACGGTACAGGCGGAGGTGTGGATACGGCCTTGGCTTTCGGTGGCAGGGACGCGTTGCACGCGGTGGCCACCGGATTCAAATTTTAGACGGCTGTATGCGCCCAAGCCGATAATGCGGGCGATGACTTCTTTATAGCCGCCCAATTCGCTTTCGTTGGCGGAAACAATTTCAACCTGCCAGCGGTTGCGCTCGGCGTAGCGGCTGTACATACGCAGCAAATCGCCTGCAAACAGCGCGGCTTCGTCGCCGCCGGTACCGGCGCGCACTTCGATAAAGATGTTTTTATCGTCGTCGGCATCTTTTGGCAGTAGCAGTTTTTGCAGTTCGGTATCGAGTTCGTCGATTTTGGCTTTTGCGGCTTCGATTTCTTCGGCGGCAAAGTCTTTCATTTCAGGGTCAGACAGCATTTCTTCGGCATCTGCCAAGTCGCTTTGCGCCAGTTGGTAGTTTTGGAAGACTTCGACAACGGGGGTCAGTTCGGCGTGTTCGCGTGTGAGTTTGCGGTAGTTGTCCATGTCGGACGTGGCTTCAGGCTGACCGAGCAGATGTGTGACTTCTTCCAGTCGGTCGCTGAGTTGTTGTAGTTTTTCTAAAATAGACGGCTTCATAAATTTTCCAAAATACGGATGCCGTCGAGTGGTCTGCAACGGCGAAATAAGGAGTCATTATAATGGGTTTGAATGAAAATTCAAAAAGATATGATTGATTGGAAAGGCCGTCTGAAACTTGTTTTTGAGTTTCAGACGGCCTTTTTTATATGGGCTTATTTAGGCGCAGCCAAGATGCCTGTTTGGTTCAGCAGGAACAAAACGGTAAAGCCGGTCAAATAAATCAAACCGATAATGGCGAGGAAGTTCATGCCCATGGTCAGTTTGTGGCGTTTGTCGCCTTTAACGAGGCGGTAGTTCAGCCAAGCGAACACAGGGGCGGCAACGAAAGCGGTAATCATGGCGAATTTGAGCAGCTCTGCCATTGCGCTGTTGAACCAGAAAATTACGGCCAAGCCTGAGCCTGCGACCCAAATGTTCCAAGCAAACAGTTCGACGTTGCCGGTTTTGTCTTTACCGCGCAACAGGCGTACCGGTTCGGCAATCGCGCGCGCGTAGCCGTCTACTACGGTAATGGTGGTGCCGTACATACAAGCAAAGGCGATAAATGCCACCAGCGGACGCGACCAGTCGCCGATGGTCACGGCGTACATATTAATCAGCTGGCCAACATATTTGCCGCCCGCCATTTGTACGGCTTCGCCGTTGCCGTATTGGACATATGCACCCAAGGCCAAGAAGACGACCGCCAACACTGCGCTGGTGATGTAGCCGACGTTGAAGTCGAAAATGCCGTCTCGGTAGCTGGAAGGGTTGATGCGTTGTTTTTCGGTAACCCACAAAGAGTTGATGGCGGAAATTTCAATCGGTGCAGGCATCCAGCCCATCAGCGCGATGAGGAAGCCCAAGCCTGCCAGTGTCCACGGGGTAGGCTCGATAAAGTCGGGTTTCATCTGCATGCCGCGAGACATGGCCACGGCTGCTGCGGCGACGGTGGCGATGGTCAGGCTGACGATGATGATTTTGGAAACGTTGTCCAAGGCTTTATAGCGGCCACTTGCCAAAATCAGCAGGCAGGAAACCATAATCATGACGGACACCATGCCGGCATCGAAAGTCAGCGATGGGATCGCCATTTTGACGATGGCGGCGGTAACGATGGCGACCGCACCGGCATTAATCGTTGCCGATGCAATACATAAAATCAAAAATACCCACAAATAAACGCGGCTTTTTTCGGCATAGCCCTCAATCAGACTTTTGCCCATATCCAGCGTGTAATGTGCGCTGAAACGGAAAAACGGGTATTTGAACAGGTTGGTCAGAATAATGATCAGCGCAAGCTGCCAGCCGTAAAGTGCACCTGCCTGCGTGGAGGCAATCAGGTGCGATCCGCCGACCGCTGCCGAAGCCATCATGATGCCCGGGCCGAGAGCATTGATTTTGCTCTTCCAGGTGGAAGCGTGTGTATGTTGTTCAGCCATAATTAGTTTCCGCCTTTTTCAGACGGCCTTATTATCAAAAAAAGGCATATTTTAACGTAAATAAAAAGTTTGCCCAATAATATGCGTAATACTTTTTATCAATCAAAGGGAAAATACGGTGTTAAAAAGCCGAGATGACGGAGTGAACGATATTTTGTGCCAAAAACATTTTTTCAGACGGCCTTGTATCGCTTTTTATTCATGAATATGGGGTAGGGAGGGCAGAGTGTGTCGGTTTGGAAACGAAATGGCTGGGCAAGGCTTTTTGATGCCTTGAGGTCGGCATATTAAGGGGAAGTATGGAGCAGGGAATCCACGTTTTGCTCGGTGATTTCAGCCAGTTGTACCAGTGGTACGTCGCGCAATTCGGCGGCAATTTCGGCGATACGGCGGATGTTGGCTGGTGTATTGGTTTCATGGCCGAGCATAAAAGGGCTGTCGGTTTCGAGAACAAAATCCGTGTCGTCTAAGGCTTGTAAGGCGGCACGGACTTTTTTTGCATTGGGATTGAGCAGCAGCGAGCCTATGCCGATTTTGAAGCCGAGTTTCACCAAAATCCGTGCTTCTTCTACGCTGCCGGAGAAGGCGTGAACGATACCGCCTCGTGTGAAACCGGCGGTTTTAACGGCGGCGACAATGGCGGCGGTGGCTTTCAGATTATGGATGATGACGCGGCGATTGAGATTTTGGGCGAGGATGAGTTGGCGGATAAAGACATCGGTCTGCGTGTCGCGTTGCGCTTGGGTTTGCTCTTTGCCATAAAAATCCAAGCCGATTTCGCCAACCCATGCTTGCGGATGCTGGATTAATTCGGACTCTAACTCTTGGAATGCCACTTCGTTGAGGCCGTCTGAAAACCACGGATGAATACCCAAAGCGATATGGATATTTTCAGACGGCCTCTCCAACTGCGCAACTGCCTGCCAATCATTGGGAGATGTAGCCGGTACGATAAAACGCACCACGCCGGCGGCTTGCGCTTCGGTAAGCACGGCAGGCAGCGTATCGGCAAGTTTGGGATCGGCAAGATGGCAGTGGGTGTCGGTGAAAGTCATATTTAATGGTGGTTTACAGCAGATTTAATTGTCGCAATTCTTGTTGCACCTTATCTGCATTCCAGTCATGAGATACGGCGAGGGTCATCAGCGCAGTGGCGGTTTCGAGATTGCATTTGCCGCCGTTGATGATACCTGCCTGACGCAAAGCATCGCCTTGGGCATAGACGGCAGCGGCGCAACCTTGCGGCACTTGGCTGATGTTGAGCAGCAACTTGCCTTGTTGCGTAAAGGCTTGGACGGCTCGGACAAACGCATCGTTGCTCGGCGCATTGCCGTGGCCGTAGCTTTGCAGAATCAGGGCTTGGGCGGAAAGGTGGGGCAGGCCGTCTGAAAGTTCTTGCGTGGCATAACCGGGAATCAGCGTGCGGACGGAAACTTTGGCTTCGGGATTTGGAAGACGCGGCTTGAGGCCGTCTGAATGTTGGGTTGTGGCAATATGGATATTATGCCAACCTTTGTTTTCATCCCATTCGGTGAGCGCACCAAAATGCAGGTTGTCAAAACCTGCGGCGGTTTCTGTGCTGACCTTGCTGCTGCCGATGGCGGGGAAGAGCTTGCCGTCAAAGGCAATCGCCACTTGTTTGAGTTTGAGCGAGAAAGCGGAAACGGCGGTAGCAAGGTTGCGCGGCGCATCGCTGTTGGCGGCATCGTAAGGCCATTGCGAGCCGGTCAGGATAACGGGTTTGTCCAAACCTTGCAGCGAAAGGGCGAAGAGGTTGGCGGTGTATGCCATGGTATCCGTGCCGTGCAATACCAAGATGCCGTCATAGTCAGGCAGTTTGGCAATAATAAGCTCCAGCCAGTCGCGTTGGTTTTGCAGCGTTACTGCGGAAGAGTCGATGAGCGGCTGGCAAACGTGCCATTCGAAATCAAGGCCGTCTGAAAAGGGGGCAAGGGCTTTATCGACGAGAGCGGTGTCGGGACGCAGACCGGCGCTGCTTTGGGTCATGCCGATGGTGCCGCCGGTGTAGAGGACGAAGATTTTTTGTTTCATGGTGTTTCTGATGAATGATTGAGGCCGTCTGAAAGCGGGGAAGTGTTTCAGACGGCCTAGAAAGGTTTATTGATTAGCTTGTTTTTTGGCTTTTGCAGCGCGTTTTTCGTGCAGTTTTTCACGGAAGAAGGTATGGCGGCGGTGTTTTCTCCACCAAATCCAGCCGACAATGACGGCGCCGATGCCCAGTACCGCAAAGATACCGGATTGCAGGCTGTGCATTTTTTCCATCAGCCAGTCGGTATTGCGTGCGCCGTATTCGCCCAAATAAATCCAAACCGGAACGGAAATCAGCGCGGCCAAGCCGTCCATCAGGATAAAGCGCAGGTAGGAAACCTTGCGGCTGATGCCTGCAGTCACGAAAACAGCGGTACGCAGGCCGGGCAGGAATCGGGCGACGAATAAAACCCAGTTGCCGTATTTGTCGAATTTTTCCTGTACTTGGGCATAGCGTTTGGGCGTCATCACGCGCGCAATCGGTTTGAATTTAAGGATTTTTTGCCCCCAAATCCGGCCGGCTGCAAACATAAAGCCGTCGCCTACCAATACGCCGAGCATGCCGACGGCAAACATAATATGCGAGTTGGTATAACCCAGACCGGAAATCACACCGCCGGTTACCAGTGTCAAATCTTCAGGAATCGGCACACCGAAGCCGCAAATAACCAAAACGAAAAACACGGCCGCATAGCCGTATTCAACGAAAAAAGATTCTAAAATTGCAAACATGGCCGCCGTCCCACGATAAATATTGATTGATGACTGGATTAAGTTGGAATTTTACCAAAGATAAGGCCGTCTGAAAGCAATCACAAGCAGATATTGTTTAAATTTGACGGTAGTTTGCAAAAAATCTAGAAATTCGGGCGTGGAAAGTTGGGATTTGAACAGATTTGGCAGGTACAATAGCCGCTGGTTTATCTTTCAAACCCGAAATGGAAGTCTGTTTTCAGACGGCCTGTTCAGGAAAATGAAATCATGAAATACAGAGATCTGCGAGAATTTATCGCCGGATTGGAAGCTGATGGCAAACTCAAGCGTATTCAGCATCCGGTGTCGCCGTATTTGGAAATGACCGAAATTGCCGACCGCGTGCTGCGCGCCGAAGGGCCAGCGTTGTTGTTTGAAAAACCGATTAAGCCTGACGGTACGCGTTATGATTATCCCGTGTTGGCGAACCTGTTCGGCACGCCCGAACGTGTGGCGCTGGGCATGGGTGCGGACAGTGTGTCCAAACTGCGCGAAATCGGGCAGACGCTGGCGTATCTGAAAGAACCCGAACCGCCCAAAGGCATTAAAGACGCGTTTTCCAAACTGCCGTTGCTGAAAGACATTTGGAGCATGGCGCCGAACGTGGTGAAAAATGCGCCGTGTCAGGAAATCGTGTGGGAAGGCGAAGACGTTGATTTGTATAAACTTCCGATTCAGCATTGCTGGCCGGAAGACGTTGCGCCGCTGGTAACGTGGGGCTTGACCGTCACGCGCGGTCCACACAAAAAACGCCAAAATCTCGGTATTTACCGCCAACAATTAATCGGCAAAAACAAGCTGATTATGCGCTGGCTGTCGCATCGCGGCGGCGCGTTGGATTATCAGGAGTTCCGTAAACTCAATCCCGATACGCCGTATCCTGTCGCCGTCGTACTCGGTTGCGACCCTGCCACTATTCTCGGAGCGGTAACGCCTGTACCCGATACCTTGAGCGAATACCAATTTGCCGGACTGTTGCGTGGTTCGCGGACGGAGCTGGTAAAATGTATCGGCAATGATTTGCAAGTGCCTGCCCGTGCAGAAATCGTATTGGAAGGCGTGATTCATCCAAACGAAACCGCGTTGGAAGGCCCATACGGCGACCACACCGGCTATTACAACGAGCAGGATCATTTCCCTGTGTTTACGGTTGAGCGCATTACCATGCGTGAAAACCCGATTTACCACTCCACCTACACAGGCAAACCGCCCGATGAACCCGCCGTTTTGGGCGTGGCGTTGAACGAAGTGTTCGTCCCGCTTTTGCAAAAGCAGTTCCCCGAAATCACCGATTTCTATCTGCCGCCCGAAGGCTGCTCCTACCGCATGGCGGTGGTCAGCATGAAAAAACAGTACGCCGGACACGCCAAGCGCGTGATGATGGGCTGCTGGTCGTTCCTTCGCCAGTTTATGTACACCAAATTCATCATCGTAGTTGATGACGATGTGGATGTGCGCGACTGGAAAGAAGTCATCTGGGCGGTAACCACGCGCATGGATCCCGTACGCGATACTGTTTTGATGGAAAACACACCTATCGACTACCTCGACTTCGCCAGCCCCGTCAGCGGACTTGGCGGCAAAATGGGTTTGGATGCGACCAACAAATGGCCGGGCGAAACCGACCGCGAATGGGGACGAGTAATCAAAAAAGACCCTGCCGTTACGGCCAAAATCGATGAGATTTGGGAGCATTTGGGTTTGTAGATGTCGGATTTATTGGAATTTCTACTTCAAATATTGATGGAAATAATTGGGTCTATGTTTGAGGGTACGGTAGAAATAGTGAGGTTCGATTGGAGAGAAAGAAAACTCTCCAAAAAAGGCTTGATTAATGTTGGCTATATGGTTTGTCATCATTATGGTTTGTCATCATTGTTGCACTGATTGCGTATATAGTCATTCCTAAGTAAACATCTTATTCTGACAATGTATCTGTTAAAAGGCCGTCTGAAATTTTTTGGGTTTCAGACGGCCTTTGATTTGAAAACCTAGCGCGGTTTGAGCCACTTCCATTGTTCTTGTATGGTTTCTTGCAGGGCTTTTTGTTTTTCTGCAGGCGTATTCATACCATTGGTCAAGCGGCTGTAATCAAGGGTAATGGAAGGGTTTTGTACGGTTCCGCCGATTTTGAGGGGAATCGGTTTGTTTTTAGGCTGCAGTACGTTGCTGATAAGCAGGTTTTCGGACAGCTTTTGGGTATTCAAATCGGTATAGCCGCTGCTGACAACGTGCAGGCTGTCGGAAAACAGTTCGGTGTTGATATGATGGCTGATGCCTTTCTCGATTTCGCTATTGAGGGTGAAATGATGGAAAGGAGTTTTGAGGTTGCTGTTGTCGATTTTTTCCGAAGAGATGCCGTTTTTCAGAATGCTGTCCATATCGATGCCGTGCCATGCGCCGTTGGTAATATCGAGGAGCAGGCTGCCGTTTAGGGCTTGTATCATTTGGGCGCGGTTGTTGCCGGTGGTTTTAATGTCGATAACGGCGTCGCCGCTGCCGCTGAAGCTGTGGAAACCGAACAAGTCTTGCAGCAGCGGCTGAATTTGTATGCCTTTTGCGTTTTGCTGAAGGTGGTAGGAGGCAGGTTGGGTCGCCGCAATACTCAGACCGCCCTCGGTTTTGCCGCCATAAAGCCCAGCTTTGAAACGGTGCAGGGCGATATGTTCTTTATCGGCGGTGAGCAGGGATTCGACGTTTTCTAATTGCAGGCCGGCAGTTTGAATGCTGCCGATTTGGAGGTTGGCCTCAATGTCGGGCAACCAGGATTTGGCCAGCAGAGAAGGAAGATTCAGTGATGGCTGGGTTTTCAGATCTTCCAAGTAAGGGGTCAGATTGAGTTTTTGTAAGGCGATACCGGCGTCAAGGTGCGGACGCGGTTGGGCATCGCGCTGGTATTTAAAGGCCAAGGCAAGGGCTTGTCTGTCAAATGCGCCTTTCAGACGGCCTTCCCATGTATTGAGGCTGAAATTGGCCTGCCCTTCGAGTGTACTGATGAATCTGGGGCGGGGAAGGCGGTTGATGGTGTCTTGCAGGGTGCTGAGGTGCAGTTTGGGCGCATCAATGCCTTTGCCTTTTTGCCAAACCAACGGGCTGGAAAAGGTAAAGTTGGTTTGGAGGCGGTCGTTTTTATGGCTGCCTTTGAGTTCAAAATTGGCTGCGGTCAAAACGGTTGCATAGAGGTTGGTTTTGTCCAGTTTGAATGAACCGTCCCATTGGTTGTTTTCACTGCCGGCAGTCAATGCGCCGTTGAGTGTGTTTAGGTGTAAATAGCCGTTCTTGAATTGCAAGAGGGGAGAGCGTGCATTGATATGCAAGTTTTGATAGTCGCTTTCGGCTTGCAGATTGAAGTCGCGCAAAAGGGCGGTTTGGTTTTGCCAATTAAGGCTGCCTGCGATTTGGGCATCCAGCTTGTTTTTGAGTAATACGGTTTGCAGGTTTAATTTGAGGGCGGGAACGCTCCAGCCGGCATCATCTTGTACAAGATGGCCGGCGCCTTGCCAACTGATGGGGTTGCCGATGTTTTGCAGTGTGCCGCTGATATCGAATGGACGGCCGTCTGAATCAGCTCTGCGCAGGGAAAATTGCAGATCGTTTAAGGCAATATCTTGCTCTTTATTGTGATAGCGGATGCTGCCGTTATTGATGATGACGCGGTTGAGCTGGAAGCTTTCTTTCGATGTATGGTTTTGTTGCAGGCAGGCAGGCAGGTGGTTTTTGGGACCCAGCGTCAGCGACGGATTGGAAAGAATCCATTTTTCAAGAATGGGGGCATCTGACCATAGGCTGCTCCAGCCAAAGCCCATTTTAGACTCGGCAATATTCAGCGTCGGCGTATCAGGTTCGGAAGAGGAAAGGCTGAGGTCTTTTAAAATAAGCGTAGGGCGCGGCAGCCATTTTCTGCTGATGTTGGCATTGTATTTGACTTGGCAGCCATGGGCGGAAAAGTTTTTTTGTATGAATGCGTCGATGTTTTCTGTGTTGAATATGCGGAACATTAAGGCACTCAATACCGCCGCGAGGCATAAAAGCGCGGTAATGCCGAAAACCAGGGTTTTCAGCCAAAATTTTCCTGAGTGCAACATGGAATGAACAGACAATTCAGATTCTCGCTTTGATGGGAGCTTTAAGGAGTGATTGGGAGTTTAAGCCTTGCTGCTTAAGCGTGTGGAAGTATAACACAGAGCGTGGGCCTGTGTTTCAGACGGCATCGGTATGTCAATAAAAAACACCGCCCGAAGGCGGTGTTGATTTAAGCATAAATTATTTACGCAGACCCAGGCGGGTAATCAGTGTACGGTAAGTATCAGGCTGAGTACGACGCAGATAAGACAACAGGCGACGACGTTGGCTAACCATTTTCAACAGGCCGCGACGGCTGTGGTGGTCTTTAGGGTTGGCTTTGAAGTGAGGAGTCAGGTCGTTGATGCGGAAAGTCAATAGAGCGACTTGTACTTCAGAAGAGCCGGTATCGCCTTCTTTGCGTTGGAAATCTTTAACAATTTGTGCTTTTTGTTCTACGGTCAATGCCATGATGGATAACTCCGAAAATAAAAGAACCTTTTCAGGTTCGGACAAGTTTGCCAAGCCGAACGACCTAAGCAAACTCCTAAGTGCCTTTTTATAAGGACGGGCGGATTATGCCACAATTTGTCTTTGTGCGCCATATCTTTTCAGACGGCCAAAAAAAAAGCGGCGATACCTTTCAGTACCGCCAAAGCTGCTTTGGTGATAAAAACGAAACTTTATTTGCTTGCGCAACGGAAGCCCAAGTTATTTAAAACATATTTGGACTGTAGGCTGGTGCGGATGCCGTAGCGTAAGAATGCCGCATAGTTGGACGGATCGCTTGAACCCACGGATGCGCCGCTACAGAACATTTGTGTGTTGGACGAGCCGGCAGAGAGTTGGCTGCTGTTGAAGTCTTCAGTCCATTCCCAAATCAGGCCGTGCATATCGTATACGCCCCAGTAGTTGGGTTTGTTTTTACCGATGTCGTGCAGGCCGTTGCGGCCGCCGTCTGCATACCAATCTAAGATGGTGCGGTTGTAGCCAGGCTCGGCAGAGCCGTCTTTTTGAGTGGCAGAAGCCAAGCCTGCAAATTCCCATTCGTCAATAGTCGGCAGACGTTTGCCTTTGGAAACGCAGTAAGCATTTGCGGCGAACCATGAAACATTGGTTACTGGGTGTTTGAGTTCGCTGGCTTTAGGCGCAAAACTGTTGCTGCCATTTTTTACCCAATGTTTCAGGTAAGCTTTTTCAGCATGTTTGGAATTGATTTTTCCTTTTTGCCATTGCGGATGTGTGTTCACAAATTCGGCAAATTCGGCATTGGTTACCGGATATTTGTCAAGCTGGAAAGGTTTGACTTTAATAAGGGAAGTTTCTTTTTTGAGATAGAGAGGACGGTAGCTGCCTCCTTCGATTTTTACCATTTCGGCAGCAAATGTATTGCCGCAGATTAAGGCACTGCCTAAGAGGAGGAGTCGTATGAGTTTCATGGTACGCCCTTATTATCGATTGAAACAGGAAATTTATTTTTCAGATAGCCTAATCATAACAAGGCCGTCTGAAAAATCAATCTGTCTGATTTGAACAGGAAGATTAATCGTGATGGAAGCCACTGCGGCTCTAAAGAGTAGGGCAGCAGTGGCTTGGCGTATTAAACCGAGAGATTATTTAGCGGCTTCAGAAGCACCAGACGCAGCTGCTGGAGCAGAAGCGGCAGCACCGGAAGGTTGGTAAACGGTGTCGCTCAGTTTTTTGGTCATGATTTCAGGGTTTTCATCACCCTCAACTTTCAATTGACCCAAAGCACCTTTGTTGAACGCACGGAAGATAGAGTGGTCAACCAAGGTGTAGCTGCCTGGAATGTCGACTTTGAATTCAACGATAGCGGCACCACCAGCAGGAACAATTGTGCTTTGTACGTTTTCGTTAATCAGTTTACCACCTTCAACATATACTTTGTCGAAGATTTCGCCGATAACGTGGAAAGAAGATACCAAGTTAGGACCACCGTTACCAACGTACATACGAACAGTTTCACCCGCTTTAGCTTTCAGAGCGTTGTCGCCGGCGATAGAGCCTACGTGACCGTTGAATACAACGTATTCAGGTTGTTCAGCAATCGCTTTATCCATATCGAAAGGTTGCAGGCCTTGAGCGCCTTTTTTACCTTTAGTATAGAAGTCACCTTGTACGATGTAGAACTCTTTGTCCACTTTAGGCAGACCTTCTTTAGGTTCAACCAAGATCAAACCGTACATACCGTTGGCGATGTGCATACCTACAGGAGCAACGGCACAGTGGTAGATGTACAAACCGGCTTGCAGTGCTTTGAAGCTGAAGGTAGAAGTGTGGCCTGGGGCAGTAAAGGTAGCTTCTGCACCACCGCCTTGACCGGTAGCAGCGTGGAAGTCAACGTTATGAGGAACGGTAGAAGAAGGATTGTTAGAGAATTCTACTTCTACGGTATCGCCTTCGCGTACACGGATCATTTGGCCCGGAACGTCGCCGTTGAATGTCCAGTAATGGTATTCAACACCGTCTTCCATGGTCATGGTTTTTTCGACGGTTTCCATTTTAACGCGTACTTTAGCCGGATGATCGCGATCAGTTGGAGGTGGAACTTCCGGAGCGTGAGTTACGATAGCATCGATTACAGGCAGTTCTGAAGAAGGAGTCTCTGCAGCAGCTTGTGAGTTGGAAGCGGCAGGAGCTTCAGCAGAAGCGGTAGCAGCTGGAGTTTCAGCAGGTTTAGCAGCTTGCTCGCCGCATGCGGCCAGTGCAAATACAGAAGCGATAAGTGCGGCTAAGGTTTGGCGTTTCATGTTTAAAGTTTCCTTATAGTAAGAAAAGTTAAGAATCCTGATAGGATGGTTCGAAGTTTTGTATGATTATGTAGGCGCTTGTTTGGTCATATTTTGATGTAAATCAAATTGTTCAGGGAATATGAATCTTTTAATCCCTAAATACTCCTTTAGAAGTATAAAAAAATACATCGAAAAGTTTAATTTTGTGTGAAAATGTTAGCGAGAACTTAACACAAAATACGATAAAGGAGGGTCTGTATAGGAAAATGGGAATCAATATCATATAAGTTAATGGTTTTAAAGGAATATTATTGACAAAATATTTCTTTACTTATTAAACCGTGATACAATCTTTAACATTCATATTTGATGAATTAATACCCAACCACTTTTTACCAAAATCAAGGAGTACTTAAAATGGGACAGTACAAGAAGCTTTGGTACTTGCTGTTTGCCGTGCTGGCAGTATGCTTTACCATTCTTGGTTATATGGGTAGCGAAGTCTATAAAAAGGCTCCGCCATACCCTGAACAAGTCGTTTCTGCATCCGGCAAAGTCCTGATGACCAAAGACGATATTTTGGCAGGTCAATCTGCATGGCAAACTACCGGCGGTATGGAAGTCGGCTCTGTATTGGGTCACGGTGCATACCAAGCTCCGGACTGGACTGCCGACTGGCTGCACCGCGAGCTGGTTGCATGGTTGGATCTGACTGCGCAAGAAACTTACGGCAAAAAATTTGACGAAGTTTCTCCTGAAGAACAAGCTGTTCTGAAAACCCGTTTGGCTGACGAATACCGCAACCAAAGCCGTGTTAAGGAAGATGGTTCTGTCGTTGTCAGCGAAACCCGCGTGAAAGCGATCGAAAGCATCCTGCCTTACTACCACGGTGTGTACAGCGACGATCCTAAGTTCCAAACCACTCGCGAACACTTTGCAATGAAAAACAACACATTGCCAAGCCCAGAAGCGCGTGAAAAACTGTTCAACTTCTTCTTCTGGACTTCTTGGTCTGCTTCGACCAACCGTCCTGACGAAACTTTTACCTACACAAACAACTGGCCGCACGAGCCTTTGATCAACAACGTACCGACTACTGAAAACTATATGTGGTCTTTCACCAGCGTGGTATTGTTGCTGATGGGTATCGGCTTGCTGATGTGGGGTTACTCTTTCTTGACCAAACATGAAGAGGTTGAAGTACCTACTGAAGATCCTATCTCTAAAGTACAACTGACTCCTTCTCAAAAAGCGTTGGGCAAATATGTATTCCTGACTGTTGCGCTGTTTGTCGTACAAGTACTGTTGGGTGGTTTGACCGCTCACTATACTGTCGAAGGTCAAGGCTTCTACGGTATCGATACCGCCTTGGGCTTTGAAATGGCCGACTGGTTCCCATATGCGCTGACCCGTACTTGGCACATCCAATCCGCTATTTTCTGGATTGCAACCGGCTTCCTGACAGCAGGTCTGTTCTTGGCTCCGATTGTGAACGGCGGTAAAGATCCTAAATTCCAACGTGCCGGTGTGAACTTCCTGTACATCGCTCTGTTCATCGTAGTCGGCGGTTCTTACGCAGGTAACTTCTTTGCTTTGACTCACATCATTCCACCTGAGCTGAACTTCTGGTTCGGTCACCAAGGTTACGAATACTTGGATTTGGGTCGCTTCTGGCAACTTCTGCTGATGGTTGGCTTGCTGTTGTGGCTGTTCCTGATGCTGCGTTGCACCATCTCCGCCTTTAAAGAAAAAGGTACAGACAAAAACCTGTTGGCTATCTTCGTAGCTTCTATGGTTGGTGTGGGTGTGTTCTACGCTCCTGGCCTGTTCTACGGTGAAAAATCTCCAATCGCTGTGATGGAATACTGGCGTTGGTGGGTGGTGCACCTGTGGGTAGAAGGCTTCTTCGAAGTGTTCGCTACTGCTGCCTTCGCATTCATTTTCTACAACATGGGCTTTGTCCGCCGTAGTACTGCTACTGCTTCTACTCTGGCCGCTGCCGCCATCTTCATGTTGGGCGGTATTCCAGGTACATTGCACCACTTGTACTTCTCCGGCTCTACCTCTGCCTCTATGGCAATCGGTGCATGTTTCTCCGCTTTGGAAGTTGTACCTTTGATTCTGCTGGGCCGTGAAGCTTACGAACACTGGTCTTACCAACACCTGTCCGACTGGGCGAAACGTCTGCGTTGGCCTTTGATGTGCTTCGTAGCAGTTGCCTTCTGGAACATGATCGGTGCCGGCGTATTCGGCTTCCTGATTAACCCACCGATTTCCCTGTTCTACATCCAAGGTCTGAACACTACTGCAGTTCACGCTCACGCGGCTCTGTTCGGTGTGTACGGTTTCTTGGCTCTGGGCTTCGTATTGCTGGTTGCACGCTACCTGAAACCTAATGCTCAATTTGACGACAAACTGATGACTTGGGGCTTCTGGCTGCTGAATGGCGGCCTGGTGGGTATGATTGCTATCAGCCTGTTGCCGGTCGGCGTGATTCAAGCTTACGCTTCTATCACTCATGGTCTGTGGTATGCACGTAGCGAAGAATTCCTGCAAATGGAAATTCTGGATACCCTGCGTTGGGTTCGTACCGCTGCTGACTTGATCTTCATCGGTGGTGCTGTCTGCGTTGCTATCCAAGCTACCAAAATCGTATTCAGCCGCGATAAATAATCTTAAGCTGAATTAAATCAAAGGCCGTCTGAAAAGTTTTCAGACGGCCTTTCTGTTATAATTTCAATATTCTTAAATCGACAAGACAAAACATTATGTTCAACCAAGCTGCTCAAGAGCTGACCACTGTTCGCGATTTATTGCGTTTTGCTGTCAGCCGTTTTAATGATGCCGGACTGTTTTTCGGACACGGGAGTGATAATGCCCATGACGAGGCAGCCTATCTGATTTTGCACACTTTGAACCTGCCTTTGGATATGTTGGAGCCTTATTTGGATGCCAAATTGTTGCAAAGTGAGAAGGAGGAAGTGTTGTCCATTATCGAGCGCCGCGCAGTTGAGCATATTCCTGCTGCGTATCTGACGCATCAGGCATGGCAGGGCGAGTTTGATTTTTATGTCGATGAGCGCGTTATCGTGCCTCGTTCTTTCATTTACGAATTGCTTGGTGACGGTATCCGTCCTTGGATTGAACACGATGAATTGGTGCATCGAGCTTTGGATTTGTGTACCGGTAGCGGCTGTTTGGCCATTCAAATGGCGCATCATTATCCCGACGCACAAATCGATGCCGTTGATTTGAGCTTGGATGCGCTGGAAGTGGCTGCCATCAATATTGAAGATTATGGTTTGGAAGACCGTATCAGCTTGGTGCATACCGATTTATTCGAAGGTTTGGATGAAACCTACGACTTAATTGTTTCCAATCCGCCTTATGTTGACGCGGAATCTGTGGAAGCGTTGCCTGATGAATACCTGCACGAGCCGGAATTGGCTTTGGGTAGCGGCGAAGATGGTTTGGACGCTACACGTCAAATCATTCTGCAAGCGGCAAAATATCTGAATCCGAAAGGTGTATTGTTGGTTGAAATCGGTCACAACCGTGAGGTATTGGAAGCGGCTTATCCCGAATTACCGTTTACTTGGTTGGAAACCAGCGGTGGCGATGGGTTTGTATTCCTGTTGACCCGCGAGCAATTATTGGGCGAAGAGTAGTTTATTTTGATATGAATAAAACAAAGGCCGTCTGAAAAGGTTTTAGACGGCCTTTGTTTTATAAAATATTTAATATTTTAAGAAAATACAAATGCCTATGGTATACCGAATATGAAATCCAAGCAGGCTTTGAAACTATGGCTTATAATATTTGTCATAGTTTCTAATGTCAGTGGATTTTTATTACTGACTTTTTGTAGAACATATACTGCCAAACTCCATATTATGAATAATTATTTAAAATCAGGCCTGTTGGCTGCTGCCTTGTTCAGTATGCCCGTTGCCGCCTTTGCCCAGCAACATACCGTTTATTTCAATCAAAACGGTAAACTGACGGCGACCATGCCTTCGGTTGCTTATGTCCGCCAATACAAGATTGAGGCAGGCAAGGCGCAGGTGCAGGATTTTTACTATCCATCGATGAAAAAATATTCTGATCCTTATGAAGTACCTGCCGGTCAGATTAAGGTTTTTGTGCCGGCGTTGGATAATGGTACGCTGACCCTGTGGCATTTCAACGGTCAGAAAAAGATGGTTGGCAGCTATCGCAACGGCAAACCGCATGGCGAATGGGTCAACTGGTATCCAAACGGCAAAAAATCTGCGGTGATGCCTTATCAAAATGGCCTGAGTGAGGGAGTGGGTTCCCGCTATTACCGAAATGGCGTGAAAGAAAGCGAAATTCAGTTTAAGCACGATAAAGCCAATGGCCATTGGAAACAATGGTATTCAGACGGCAGTCCGAAAACTGAAATGATGATGAGCAATGACAAACCGACGGAGATCATCAGTTGGGATGAAAATGGTCGCGTTGTGTCTGAATTGAGTATTCGCAACGGCAAACGTAGCGGCATTATTTTGGATTGGTATGATGATGGTGCGAAGAAATCCGAGTTGGTTTATAAAGACGACCAGTTGGTGAAAAAAACTTTTTGGGATACAGACGGATACGTTCTCGAATAATTTTGACAATAAAAAACCGCAGGCTGAGCAGCTTGCGGTTTTTTATTACATACAGCCTTTGTTTTGGCATAGGGTAAATAACGGCACGCCGCTTTCACGGATTTTTTTGCCGCCGTCCAAATCGGTAAATTCCAAAATGGCAGCCGCTTCGATTACTTCACCGCCCAGTTTGCGGATCAGTTCGACACCTGCCAGCATTGTGCCGCCAGTTGCCACCAAATCATCTACCAACAAAACGCGTGCGCCCGGCTTGATGGCGTCGGTATGGATTTCTACCGTTGCTTCGCCATATTCCAAAGCATAACTTTGAGAAACCGTATCAAACGGTAGTTTGCCTTTTTTGCGGATAGGGACAAAGCCGACATTCAGCTGATAGGCCAAAGCTGCGCCAATAATGAAGCCGCGCGCATCCAAGCCCGCAACGACATCAACTTTTTGCCCCATATAGCGGTAAACCAGTAAATCGACCAGCAGGCGGAAATATTCTGCGCTTTGCAAAACGGGAGTAATGTCATGAAACAAAATCCCTTTTTGCGGCCAGTTTTCAATTTTACGGATTTTGTCCGCCAAAGCTTCTACGCCCATTACTTCAGGATGAATCAACATCTCGACATTCCGAAATCAAAAAGTTTTTAACGCGATATTGTAGCGGTCATATGCGGACTTGCCAAATTAATCGATACAATAGCCAAATTTTGCAACATGCCGTCTGAAATTCCGAGAAACATTGTGTTGTGTTATAATTTACAGGTACATACCATCGGCTGAACCACCATGCAAAATCATAAAAAAGGCAATATTTACATCATTTCTGCCGCTTCCGGCACAGGTAAAACGACCTTAGTGTCGCGCCTGTTGAAAAATCATGACGACATCCGTGTTTCCATTTCTCATACCACGCGCCAGCCGCGTGAGGGTGAGGCACATGGTGTGCATTACCACTTTGTTCCCAAAGAAGAATTTGAATCACTGATTGAGCAAAGAGCCTTTTTGGAACACGCCAATGTGTTCGGTAATTATTACGGCACCAGCATTGCCGGCGTGAATTCGCTGAGTGAAGAGGGCTATGACGTAATTTTGGAAATTGATGTGCAAGGTGCGGCGCAAGTGCGTAAATCGTTGCCTGAAGCCAGCAGTATTTTTATCCTGCCGCCTTCCTTTGAAGTTTTAGCGCAACGTTTGATCGGCCGTGGTACAGACAGCGAAGAAGTTATTCAAACACGCCTTTCAAAAGCCCGTCATGAGATTGAGCAATCCGTTTTGTTCGATTACGTTGTCGTGAATGACGATTTGGATCGTGCCGAAGCCGATTTGTTCCACATTATTAAAGCAGGCCGTCTGAAAAAATCCGCCCAGCAGGGATTTATCTCAAACCTGTTGGAAAATTCGTAAAAAACAGCGAAAATAACCGTTTATTTGAAACATAGAAAGAAAGCAAGCAAACATGGCACGTATTACTACTGAAGACTGCACAGGTAAAATCCCTAACCACTTCGACCTTACCCTCGTTGCCGCCCGTCGCGCACGCCAGCTCGAAAACGGCAACACGCCTTTGGTTGACGACATTCGCAACAACAAACCAACCGTAACCGCCCTGCGCGAAATCGCAGCCGGACAAATCGGAACCGAGTTGCTGACCCGCAACAAATAAACCAACCGGCAAACCGATAAAACCGCCGCGCGGACTGTATCGGTGCGATATCACAACCGATACAGTCTGACGGCTTAAAAAATAGCCATAAAAGGCCGTCTGAAAATGCCAGCCCCACTGCCTACCGCCCCCTATGACCCGCTGACAGCAGAAGCGCGCGAGCTTCTGTTTCGCACCGCATCCTATCTCAATACCAATGAGCAGGCCGAGCTTGAAAGAGCCGTTGCCTACGCTTTCCACGCCCATGACGGACAAACCCGTAAAAGCGGCGAACCTTACATCACCCATCCCCTTGCCGTTGCCACGCAGCTTGCGATTTGGCACATGGATGTTCAAGGCCTCTGTGCAGGCGTTATGCACGATGTATTGGAAGATACGGGCGTAACCAAAGTCGAAATGGCGGCAGAATTCGGCGATACCATTGCCGAAATGGTAGACGGCCTCTCCAAACTGGAAAAGCTCAAATTCGAAGATCATGCCGAGCATCAGGCGGAAAGTTTCCGCAAGCTTATCCTCGCCATGACTAAAGACGTGCGCGTCATCGTCGTCAAACTTGCCGACCGATTGCACAATATGCGCACCCTTGGCTCTATGCGTCCGGAAAAACGCCGCCGCATCGCCAAAGAAACCCTCGAAATCTATGCTCAAATTGCCAACCGCATTGGCCTGAACAATGCGTATCAAGAGCTTCAAGACTTATCGTTCCAAAACCTCCACCCAAGACGCTACGAAACCCTGAAAAAAGCCATGGACAACAGCCGCAAAAATCGCCGCGATGTTGTCGGCAAAGTGTTGCGTGCATTCAGTCAGCGTTTGGTCGGTATCAATATTGAAGCCAAAATCAAAGGCCGCGAGAAAAACTTGTACAGCATCCATCAAAAAATGCTGGCTAAAAAGCTGCGTTTTGCCGAAGTGATGGATATTTACGGCTTTAGGGTCATTGTAAACAGCATTCCTGCCTGTTATGCCGCGTTGGGTGCATTGCATAATTTATACCACCCCAAGCCCGGCCGTTTTAAAGACTATATCGCCATTCCGAAAAGCAACGGTTATCAAAGCTTGCACACAACCTTGGTCGGCCCTTACGGTTTGCCGATCGAAGTGCAAATCCGTACGCGTGAAATGGACGCTGTGGCTGAGGGCGGTATTGCCGGCCATTGGATTTACAAATCCGGTGAAAACACTCCGGACCAAGCCGTCCTCCATATGAACCGATGGATGAAAAATATTCTTGACCTGCAAGCCAGCAGCTCAAATGCCATCGAGTTTCTGGAGCATGTCAAAGTCGATTTATTCCCCAACGAAGTCTATATCGTTACCCCGAAAGGCGATATCCTTACCTTGCCGAAAGGTGCAACGCCGATTGACTTTGCCTATGCCGTTCACACCAATATCGGTCATAAAACCGTTGCCGCGCGTATCAATAACGTCATGATGCCGTTGCGCACCAAGCTGAAAACCGGCGATACGGTAGAAATCATTACTTCCGAGCATGCCAAGCCTAATGTGGCATGGCTGAACTTTACCGTTTCCAGCCGTGCGCGCAGCGCCATCCGCCAATACATTAAAAATCTGAATCGTCACGATGCCGTTGTTTTGGGTGAGAACCTGCTGCAAAAAGCTTTATCCAGCCTGTTGCCTAAAGATATCCTGCTTTCAGACGACCTCAAAGAAAAATACCTTGCCGATTTGAATACCAAACAAACCTCGTTTGAAGAGGTCCTCTACAATGTCGGGATGGGGCATACTTTGCCGGTACACGTTGCCATGCACATTGCCGAGTTGGCAGGCCAACATTTTGGCAGCACGGTCAAACTCAGCCCGATCAAAGTCAACGATCAGGAAACCGGCCGGATTCATTTTGCCGAATGTTGCCATCCGATTCCCGGCGATGCGATCCGTGCCTTATTGGTCAAAGACAAGGGTATGATTATCCACCGTGATACCTGTCAAACTTTGGTCAAAGCTGATCCGGAAGAGCAACTCGATGCGGGTTGGGACAGTTTGCGCAATCAAACGTACCGAACCATCCTCAACGTCAAATCCGAAGATGCGCATGGTTTGTTGGCTTCAATGGCGCAAGCGATTTCCAATTCCGGTGCGGATATCGAATCTGTCGATACGCCAACCAAAGCGCAAGCAGGAACGGAAGGTTTTGTAGAATTTAAATTCACAATTAAAGTCAAAGACTTGGATCAGGTTAATCAGATTATTCATGCAATGCATGCCAATCCGAATATCCGCAAAGTGATTCGAGGATGATCTCGTTATAAGCAAAGGCCGTCTGAAAGTGTTTTCAGACGGCCTTTTTGATGTTTACAAATAAAAGCTGTTGGCTTTTTTAAGAGGGTTTATGGCTTTTTTGTAATTGGATTGGGTTTAATTCAACCAAAAACGGAAAACCAAGAAGAAAACCAAGGCCAAAACGCCGGCCCAAACCAGCAACATGAATCCGGCTACTGCCTGACCCAAGCGGTAAACAGGATTTTTGCGTTCGTCTTCGAGTAGGGGATTAGGTGTATCGTGCGGTTTGTCGGACATAATGAAGCTCTGATTGAATTATTGAATAAAAGCGTAAGAGTACGCCGATAGAAGCAAAGATTCAAGTGGGAATGATTATTGATAGAAGTCTTCGTCTTCATTCCACGCGGTTTTTAAGGCCGTCTGAATGGTGTCGGCACCAAAGCCGCGATAGGCAAGGAAACGCGCCTGTTTTTGTTTTTCTTTCAAATCTTGAGCTTCTTGCTTGAATTTTTTACGCAAGACGGAAATAGCGGTTTGCAGCTCGTCCTCTCTGTCGGGTAGGAACTCCCGACAGTCATCTGCATCAATACCTTGTTGAGCCAAGGCTTGTTTGAGGCGGAGCGTGCCGTAACGGTTGCTCTTGCTGTGAATATAGGCTTCTGCGTAACGTTGGTCGGATTGCCAATTTCGTTCGGCGAATTCGTCCAAAACCTTTTCCAATTCTTCTTCGCTTTCAGCGTGTGGGGCCAGTTTACGTTTCAAGCCGACACGGCTGACTTCCTGACGGGAAAGAATATCCAAGGCGTGGGCACGTAAGGTTTTAGGGGGTCTCATGGGATATGGTGGAGGTGAAGTGACTACATTGAATTACATTTTCAGACGGCCTGATTGGAAAAATAGCCGAAAAGGCCGTCTGAAAATAAAGCCGAATTATTCTTCGTCTTTATTTTTTTGCGGTTGTAGATTTTCGTAGATTTCAGGCAGGGCTCGAATCAACAAATCAGGTTTGGTCGCTTTGTCTTGAGAGAGCAAGGTCATGTCGCCGTAGCCGAATGTTACGCCGACGCTGAAGCAACCGGCCGCTTTAGCAGCAATAATGTCATTTTTGGAGTCGCCTACCATCAGCATATTGGCAACGTCGATGCCCAGAACTTCGGCCGCATGTTGAAGCGGCAATGGGCTGGGTTTTTTCTCAGTCAGGCTGTCTCCGCCGAGAACCAGGCTGAAATAGTCGTCGAGATTGAGCTGTTTCAGCAGCTCGGCTGCCAGAATTTCATTTTTGTTGGTAATGACAACCAATGGAATACCCAAAGACTTGAGCAGGCCGAGACCGGCTTCGGTTTCAGGGTAGGGGCGGGTAAAGTCGCTCAAGTGTTCGCGATAATATTTCATAAAGAACACAAAACCTTTTTCCCAGATTTCAGGATCGGCTTCTTTTTCACGATCATTGGTAATGACGCGATGAACCAACTTGCTGATGCCGTCGCCGACATAACTTTCAACCGTTTGGGTAGGCAAAACAGGTAAACCCAAGTGCGAACACATGGCTTGGGCTGCTGCGGCCAAATCGGGAACGGAATCACATAAGGTACCGTCCAAATCAAAGGCAACGGCTTGAACGTGTTCTAAAGCAGCAGTGGTCATTGAGTAGCTTTCCGTCATATTATTTAAGCGGTTATTTTAACATTGTTTGCCTGATTTGCCGATGTTTTGCTGATTCTTTAAAGGGATATTTGTTTAAATTGTTAACAATTTTTGCTGGTGTAAGTCTGTCAGTCTGTTGGCAATGTGGAAAGGATTTTGTCAACAAAAAGGGTGATTTGGTAGGCATTAAAAAACAAAGGGTTTGTGTGCTTTTTTGAATAGTTTGATGAGCATTTATACTGGGCCGTCTGAAAATTTTTTGGTCGGCGTGCCGATATTTTCAGACGGCCTCAAACTAAATTTATATATAAATGAATGGATTTGCTTTTTATCGACTACATGCTATTACATTTTTTCCTGTTTTTGTATATAGTAACAAGTATGGCTCTCGTCTAATCATGTGTATGAAAAGGAAAAATACATGTCCGCATCTGCTGTTAAAGAAACACTGAATCCGTTTGAAATTGCACAAAAACAAGTGAAAATTGCCTGTGATCGCCTGAATGCCGACCCGGCAGTATTTGAAATCTTGAAAAAGCCGCAACGTGTTTTGGAAGTCAACTTCCCTGTCAAACTCGACAACGGTACAGTAGAAAATTTCACCGGCTACCGTTCACAACACAATAATGCCGTCGGCCCTTACAAAGGCGGCGTGCGCTTCCATCCCAATGTAAATCTGGACGAAGTCAAAGCACTGTCTATTTGGATGACCATCAAATGCTGCGTGGCCGGTATTCCTTACGGCGGCGGTAAAGGCGGTATTACTTTGGATCCGCGTAACTATTCCGAAGCGGAATTGGAACGCATTGCTCGCGCTTATTCCGAAGCCATTTCTCCGCTGATCGGCGAGAAAATCGATATTCCTGCCCCTGATGTGAACACCAACGGCAAAATCATGTCTTGGATGGTTGATGCCTATGAAAACGTGGTGAAACATTCCGCGCCGGGCGTATTTACCGGCAAACCGGTTGAGTTTGGCGGCTCCTTGGCGCGTACCGAAGCCACCGGTTATGGTGTAAACTTCGCCGCCGTCCAAGCTTTGGAAAAACTGGGTAAAGACGTGAAGGGTGCCACTTACGCCATTCAAGGTTTCGGTAACGTGGGCTACCACACCGGTTACTATGCACACAAAGCCGGTGCGAAAATCGTTGCCGTATCTACTGTTGACGTTGCCATCTACAACGAAAACGGCTTGGATATGGAAGCAATCATTAAAGAATTCCAAACCAAAGGTTTCATCACCAACGAAGCCGGCTACGGCAAAGAAATCAGCAATGCCGAACTTTTGGCTCTGGAAGTGGATGTACTCGCCCCTTGCGCGCTGGAAAACCAACTGACTTCTGAAAATGCCGGTAAAGTCCGCGCGAAAATCGTGGTTGAAGGCGCAAACGGTCCGACTACTCCAGAGGCCGACGTTATCCTGCGTCAAAACGGCGTATTGGTTGTTCCTGATATTTTGGCAAACTGCGGCGGTGTGGTTGTATCTTATTTCGAATGGGTACAAAACCTGCAAGGCTACTACTGGGAGTTTGACGAAGTTCAAGAGAAAGAAACCGTGGTTCTGCGCCGTGCGTTCCGCGATATTTGGAACTTGGCTCAAGAATACGATGTTGACCTGCGTACCGCTTCTTACATGATGAGTATCCGTCGTGTTGAAAAAGCAATGAAACTGCGCGGTTGGTATTAATCGGTTGACTGATAGCTAAGACAAGGCCGTCTGAAACCTGTTTTCAGATGGCCTTGATGTTTTTAATAAGAGCCTTTACAAATTTTAATCCACCTTGATTCCATTTCAATCAAACTCAGCTATAATCCCCTTTTTTGACCTTTCCGGAAAAGACATAATCATGAACAAAACTTTCAAATTCAGCGCATTGGCTTTGTCTGCTCTGTTGGCGATGACTGCTTGCAACCAACAAAAAGACACTGCCGCCAAAGATGCTCCTGCAGCTTCCGCAGCTTCAAATGCGACTGCAGATGCTTCCGCCATCGGTTCTACTGCCCAACAAGCCAGCTACGCAATGGGTGTGGACATCGGCCGTTCATTGAAACAAATGAAAGACCAAGGTACAGAAATCGATTTGAAAGTCTTCACCGAAGCCATGGAAGCCATGTTTGAAGGCAAAGAAGTCAAAATGACTGAAGCCCAAGCTCAGGAAGTGATGATGAAATTCCTGCAAGAGCAACAAGAAAAAGCGGCTGCCAAACGTGCTGAAGATGCCAAAGCAAACTTGGAAAAAGGCGAAGCGTTCTTGAAAGAAAACGCGACTAAAGAAGGCGTGAAAACCAGCGCTTCCGGTCTGCAATACAAAATCACCAAAGAAGGCGAAGGTAAAAAACCGACTAAAGACGACATGGTTACCGTTGAATACGAAGGCCGTCTGATTGATGGTACCGTATTTGACAGCAGCAAAGCCAACGGCGGCCCAGTCAGCTTCCCTGTAAGCCAAGTCATTCCAGGTTGGACTGAAGGTATCCAACTCTTGAAAGAAGGCGGCGAAGCAACATTCTACATCCCGGCTAAATTGGCTTACCGCGAAGTGGGCGCCGGCGATAAAATCGGCCCGAACGCCACTTTGGTATTCGACGTGAAACTGGTTAAAGTCGGCGCGCCTGATGCTGCCGCACAACAACCAGTACAAGTTGACGTACAAAAAGTTCAATAATCCGAATCAAGGCTTACGCCCTTAAACAACGGATAAAAGGCCGTCTGAAAAAATTCCGTTTCAGACGGCCTTTGTTCCAAACCAACAAGGAATTATGATGAAAAATATCGTCATCCTTATTTCCGGACGCGGCAGCAATATGCAGGCGATTGTGAATGCCGATATTCCCGATGCCAACATTGCAGCCGTATTGAGTAACAGCGAGACCGCAGCCGGATTGGCATGGGCGGCAGAGCGTGGTATTGCCACCGACAGTTTGAACCATAAAAACTTCGACTCGCGTCTGGCATTTGATCAGGCCATGATGGAAAAAATCGATGCCTATCAGCCGGATTTGGTGGTATTGGCGGGCTTTATGCGCATTTTAACCCCGGAATTCTGCGCCCATTATGAAAACCGTCTGATCAATATCCATCCGTCCATCCTGCCTTCCTTTACCGGTTTGCATACCCATGAGCGCGCATTGGAAGCAGGTTGCCGAGTGGCAGGCTGCACCATCCATTTCGTAACTCCTGAGCTGGATTGCGGCCCGATTATTTCGCAAGGCATTGTGCCTATTTTGGACGGCGATACCACCGACGACGTTGCCGCACGCGTGCTGACGGTTGAACACCAGCTGTTTCCGCAAGCCGTTGCCGATTTTGTTGCAGGCCGTCTGAAAATCGAAGGCAACCGCGTTTTGAATGCACAACGCAATGCCGCCGGTCAAAGCCTGCTGGCTTGATTAAAACACCATACACACAAGGAAAACATCATGAATCCGATTAAAACAACCCTGCTGACACTTTCCCTACTTACAGCCTCCATCGGCGCGCAAGCCGCTGAATTGCCGCAATCTGCCGTTTTGCAATACTCAGGCAGCTACGGTATTCCTGCGACCATGACCTTCACACGCAGCGGCAACCAATACAAAATCGTCTCTACCATCAAAGTACCGCTTTACAATATCCGCTTTGAATCCGGCGGCAGCATTAACGGCACGACCTTGAATCCGTCTTACTACAAAGATGTACGCGGCGGCAAAGTGTATGCCGAGGCCAAATTCTCCGGCGGCAACATCACTTATGGTAAAGCAGGTGATTTGAAAACCGAAAAATCCGGCCCGGCCATGGACTTGTTCACTTTGGCATGGCAACTGGCCGCCAATGACGTGCGCCTGCCGTCAGGTTTGAAAATTACCAACGGTAAAAAACTGTACACCGTCGGCAGCATGAACAAAATCGGCAGCGAAAGCTATAAACTGAACGGCGGTACAACGCCTGTGAGCAAATATCGCGTCCGCCGTGGCGACGATACCGTGACTTACTCGTTTGCTTCCGATATCGACAATATCCCTGCGCAAATCAGTTATACCGATGACGGCAAAACCTACAACTTGAAACTGACTTCCGTCAAAATCAACGGTAAAGTAGTGAAACCGTAATCTTTATTTGCTCAAACAAGAAGGCCGTCTGAAAAGTTTTCAGACGGCCTTTTATCTTTATAGCAACACAATATCGTATTGTTCCTGCGTGTAGGCGGTTTCGACTGCCAGCGAAATCGGCTTGCCGATAAAGTCTATCAACATCGCCAGCGATTGCGATTCTTCGTCTAGGAACAAGTCGATGACATTCGGAGCAGCCAAAATGCGGAAGGCTTGGACATCGTAGCGGCGCGCTTCGCGGACGATTTCGCGTTGGATTTCGTAGCACACGGTTTGCGGCGTTTTCAGACGGCCTCGGCCTTGGCAGGAAGGGCAGGGTTCGCAGAGGATTTGGCTTAAGTTTTCACGCGAGCGTTTACGGGTCAGTTCGACAAGGCCCAGACTGGTAAAGCCGTTGAGGGTGACGCGGGTGCGGTCGAAACTGAGGGCTTTGGCAAGCTCTTGCAGGACGGCTTCGCGGTGGACTTCCTGCGCCATATCGATGAAGTCGATGATGATGATGCCGCCGAGATTGCGCAGGCGAAGTTCGCGGGCGATGGTGTGGCAGGCTTCGAGGTTGGTGCGAAAGATGGTTTCATCAAAATTGCGCGCGCCGACAAAGCCGCCGGTGTTGACATCGATGGTGGTCATGGCTTCGGTGGACTCGATGATGAGGTAGCTGCCGAAGTTGAGGTTGACGCGCGGTTGGAGGGCGCGGGCGATTTCCTGCTCGATGTTGTGGGTTTCAAATAGGGGGCGTTCACCTTTGAACAGCTCGATTCTGCCCAATGCACCTTGAACGTATTGTTCGGCAAAATGGGTCATGCGGCGGTGGTTTTCGGTGGAATCGACCAGGATTTTGTGCGTATCGAGGCTGAACATATCTCGTAATACGCGCAGGCTTAATGGCAAATCTTGATAGAGCAGGGTTTCGGGCGGCTGAATTTTTGCCTGTTTTTGAATGTGTTCCCACACTTTGGTCAGATAGTTGATGTCTGATTGCAGTTGGTCATCGGAGGCGTTTTCAGCATTGGTGCGGATAATATAGCCGTGGCAGGCGTTTTCGGGCAGCAGATTGTTGAGACGCTCCCTCAAACTGCTGCGTTCGGCATCGTCTTCAATGCGTTGGGAAATGCCGATGTGGTCTTCTTGCGGAAGATGGACGAGGAAACGGCCGGCCAGCGAGATTTGTGTAGAAAGGCGCGCGCCTTTTGTATTGATGGGGTCTTTGATGACCTGAACCAAGACGGACTGACCTTCAAAGAGCATGTGTTCGATGCGTTGGGTTTCGTCCGGGTTGCGGCGTTGTTCGAGGACATCGACGATGTGCAGAAACGCGGCGCGTTCCAAACCGATATCGATAAACGCGCTTTGCATGCCGGGAAGGACGCGTTTGACGACGCCCAAATAAATATTGCCGACCAAGCTATGACCGCTGTTGCGCTCGATGTGCAGCTCGCAGATATTGTTCTCTTCCAAAACAGCCACACGCGTTTCTTGCGGCGTGATGTTGACGAGGACAGTTTCGGGCGGACGCACGGCGTCCTTGGGGATGGGGATTCCTGAAAGCATGGGGATACCTGATTTTGAATAGAAAAACTTTTGCGATGTGTTCTTCTCCAAAAAACAAATGGCAAAAGTCATTCTGCGAAAGCGCTTATCATACTTTAATTATGGTTTTTCCGCATCTGCACAAATGTTTATGGTCAGAAGGCCGTCTGAATGTTTTTTACAACCGTACGGCGGGAACACTTGTAAAATAGCACCTATGCCCATATAGTCATGAACATTGGTATTCTGGAAGAAATCATGCAAACCGTTACTGTTTATACCGGTCCATATTGCCCATACTGCACCATGGCGAAAAGGCTGTTGCAGGCGGTGGGTGTGAAAGAAATCAACGAAATCCGCATCGACGGCAATCCGGAAGTTTTTGCCGAAATGCAGCAGCTTTCCGGCCAGCGCAGCGTGCCGCAGATTTTTATCGGCGACACCCATGTCGGTGGCTTTACCGATTTGTACCGCTTGCAGCAGGAAGGCAAGTTGGACGAATTACTGAATCCTTAACCCTTAACTTAGGAAAATAAAATGAGCGAAGAATTGCAACCCGTATTCAGCGTTGAGCGTCTGTATGTAAAAGACTTGTCTTTGGAAGTGCCTCACGCACCACAAATCTTCTTGGAACAAGGCGCGCCTGAAGTGGATATGCGCGTTTCTACCGGCAACACCAAACTGGAAGACGGTTTCTACAGCGTTGACGTTACCGTGACCGTGACTGCCAAACTGAACGAAGAGCGCACCATGTTCTTGAACGAAGTTACCCAAAGCGGCATCTTCCGTTTGGAAAACATTCCTGAGGAAGACGTACAACTGCTGTTGGGCGTTGCTTGTCCGAACATCCTGTTCCCTTACGCACGCGAAGCCATTTCCAACAGCGTAACCCGCGCCGGCTTCCCACCTGTACTGCTTGCTCCGATCAACTTCGAAGCAATCTACCAAGAACAACAGGGAGCTAACGCTTAATCGCGTTATACCTAAATTAAGGCCGTCTGAAACATTGTGTTCAGACGGCCTTTTTTTATCTAAAAATCAGGATATAAGAAAAAATCTATAACAAAAAGTTCATATATTAATGCATCAGGTATATAATGATTCCGCCTATCATTACTATTATATTTTAATTTTATAGATTAAATATCATTTAAAATTAATAAATTATAATTTTTATCAAGTAGGTAAGTAGATTCTATTAATTAAGGAAATAGTTGTGAAACCTGATTTTCAAATGAAAACAATTTGTTTGTTATTAGTACTGCCTTGCCAAACTGTTTTTGCAGATACAGGACATCAAGAAGTTGAACATGTAGATATGGATACGGTCAAGGTCAGTGGCAAACGGCAGGCACAAAGGAATACCGAGCGCAGTCAGTCTTATACAATCGGAACGATGGCAACGGCGACTGGGTTGCGTATTTCAGGCAAGGATACGCCGCAGTCGGTGAGCGTAATGACGCGTCGGCAGCTAGATGATAAAGCAATATATTCTTTAGAAGATGCAATGAAAAACACTACGGGAATCAACGTGGTTCGGGATTCGGGCCTACAAACTCGTTTTTTGTCTCGTGGTTTCTATGTTGATCAGATTGGTGAAGACGGTATTACCACTAATGTGTCTGGACGTTCGGGTTATACGGCAAAAATCGATGTCTCACCCAGTACAGACCTTGCTGTTTATGATCACATTGAGGTTGTCAGAGGTGCAACCGGTCTTACTCAGTCCAATTCAGAACCGGGTGGAACCATTAATTTAATCCGTAAGCGGCCAGCAGCTCTGTTTAAGCATACAGGTGAAATCAGCACTGACCATAGGGGCAGCAAGCGTTTGGCTTTGGATGTATCTGGAAGCTTGAATAATGAACATACGGTACGCGGTAGGCTGGTTGGTGTTCATGAGGACCACCGTTCTTTTAAAGAGGGTGTATGGAACAAGAAAGACATGGTTTATGGCGTGATCGATACGGATTTGAGTGATAACAGTATGCTGACTTTTGGGGGTACTTATCAGAAAAATAAAGATATTCCCGATTTTGCCGGCGTGATTTTACCTTGTGAGGATCAAAAAACTGCGGCCTTCAGCTCCAGTCCGGCCTGTAACAATCCTTTGAAATTGCCACGTAATACTTATTTGGGTGAAACCTCATGGTCACGCCTGAATGCTGATAAATACAATATTTTTTCCGGTTTCAAACATGTCTTTGACAATGGATGGCAACTCAATGCCGAAATTTCTTATACGCGTAATGATTCAGATGCCAAAGTCGGACAATTTTTTCTGAAAAACGAACACGCGGCAGGTATTTCAGCATCTGCGGCAACGGGTTTCCTAACTGAAAAGGGAGAGGTTATCCCTTTTGAGCCTAAAGACAAGGCGTTGGCAAAATTAAAAGAATATCGTGATGGCGTCACGAAAACATATGAAGAGAAAAAAGCAGATTATGTTGCCCATCATTTCGATTCATCTGCTTTTGAACAATATCGCTCCCAAAGGGCGGCAGCACGTCGGGCAGGTTTCGATCAATGTATGCAGGACATTGGTTTGGATTTCCTATGCAACGACTGGCAGGATCCGGGTGTAGAAGTAGATAAAAAAGAGTTTATTGATAAGGAGCTTGCAAAGCAAGGAATTATTAACAATGCAGAAGGCCTGTTTCCCAACCGTCTATACGACTCAGCATACAATCTTCGCCACACATACAACCGCCGTTACAACTTCATGCCGTTGCACTATACCAAACACGATGTGCAATGGGGCTTTAAGCTGGATCTGACAGGTAATTACCGCCTGCTTGGGCGTGAACATGATTTCTTTGTCGGTTATGCGTATAACAATGAAAAAATTCGTTCTGCTTATACGGAAATATATCAAAACCGTTATTTTGTCCGTCCTCAAGGTTATGCAGGTGCAGGCAGTTGCGGCATTCATCCCGATGGTCCGGAGCGTAATCCTTTAGAAAAAGGTATTGTCGAACCAGATTGGCATATTTATAACGAAAAAGGTAATAACAAGATCTATGTGCCGGAATGCAGTGGCGCGCATGTGACCAAATATACTCCTCGTTTGGATGCAGAGGGTAAGCCTGTCTGGACAGTCAACGACAATGGTGAGCGCGTAATGGTGCAAGATCCTGTTTACGAATTGGATGCAAATGGAAACAAAATACAGGAGCGGGATGAAGAGGGAAATTTGAAATGGGCAAACCAATATCTGAAAACGCCGCTGTGGAAAACTGTTCAGGTTGCAGATGATCATGTTCCGGCGTTATACAATTATTCGAAATACCTTAACACGAATAAAACACATTCTTTGACTGTCAGTACCCGCTTTAATGCAACCAACCGTCTGCATCTCTTGGGCGGTATGCACTATACGCGCTATGAAACCACACAAGCCAAAGAAATGCCTGTACGCTATGGCCAGCCTGCTACGGCATTTCAAACTGAGAGCAGTAACAAAATCGACAAAGAACACTACACCTCAAAAATGCAAAGTCATAGGTTCACGCCATATGCAGGCATTACCTACGACCTGACACCGCAACAAAGCTTGTATGCCAGCTATACTAAGATTTTTAAACAACAGGATAACGTTGATGTAACCAGCAAATCCGTTCTTCCACCACTCATCGGGACTAACTATGAAATAGGTTGGAAAGGGTCGTTCTTGCAAGGCCGTCTGAATGCTTCGCTTGCCTTATTTGTTTTACAGCAGAAAAACCGAACCGTTGTCGATTTCGGATTTGTTCCCGATACTAGTCGTAACGGAGGTTCATTCCAAACCATCGCCAAACCTGTGGGTAAGGTTAAGAGCAGCGGTGCAGAACTTGAATTGGCTGGCGAATTGTCGGAAAACTGGCGTATTTTTGTTGGCTACACATATAACAAAAGTAAGTATAAAAATGCTGCAGAAGTCAATGCGGAGCGGTTGGAGAAAAACACGACTGCCGACCCATATAACTTCAGTAACTTCACGCCGGTACATATGTTCCGCCTCGGTACAAGCTACCGCTTGCCTCAAACTAAGTTGACCTTGGGTGGTGGAATATCCGCGCAAAGTCGCACAAGTAGCCTTTACAATATTCGCCAAGGAGGCTACGGACTTATAGATGGCTTTGTTCAATATGACTTTCACAAACACGGCAGAATCAGCCTGATCGGAACGAACCTGGCTGACAGGACGTATTTTGAAAACAACTACAACCGTACGCGAGGTCAAAACAATTTCTATGGCGAACCGCGGACAGTCAAATTGAAATTGGATTGGCATTTCTAGAGCGAATGGATCATTATTTGGTATGTGAACATTATTGGCCAAATTCCTGATAAAAGTATGGATTGAACATCCTTCTTTTTTGAAAGCTGTTTTCTAACAATGGCTGAAGTTGATTCGATAGCCGGCGTATTTTCAAATATTCATTTGTTTCAAGTATTCAGCTTTGAAGGCCGTCTGAAACATTGCGTTCAGACGGCCTTTTTGTTTTCGGATAAAATACAGCAAACTTTAAATCAGCTGCCTTTTAAGATGACGCCCGAAACCCAAAAACAGCTCAAAATTACCGATGTTTCCGCTAAGAAGCTCGAGAAACTCAACCTCCATACCGCATGGGATTTGGTGTTGCACCTGCCGTTGCGTTATGAGGATGAGACGCACATCATGCCGATTAAGGATGCACCAATCGGCGTGCCGTGTCAGGTTGAGGGCGAAGTCATTCATCAGGAAGTGACATTTAAGCCGCGCAAGCAGCTGATTGTCCAAATCGCCGACGGTTCCGGCAGCGTCCTTTTTCTGCGCTTTATCCACTTTTATGCCAGCAACCAGAAACAGATGGCGGTCGGCAAGCGCATCCGCGCCGTGGGCGAAATCAAGCACGGGTTTCACGGCGACGAGATGATTCATCCTAAAATCCGCGATGCCGAGAGCAGCGGTTTGGCAGAAAGCCTTACGCCGATTTATCCGACCGTAAACGGTTTAAATCAACCCACTTTGCGCCGTATTATTCAGACGGCCTTGGACGTTACGCCGTTGCACGACACCTTGCCTGATGCTTTATTAGGCCGTCTGAAATTGCCGCACCTTGCCGAAAGCCTGCGCCTTTTGCATTCGCCGCCGCCAAGCTTCACCATTCATCAACTTTCAGACGGCACGCTGCCTGCATGGCAACGGCTCAAATTTGACGAACTTTTGGCGCAACAGCTTTCTATGCGCTTGGCACGGCAGAAGCGCGTCAGCGGCTCGGCCACGGCATTGGGTGGCGACGGCACATTGACTCAAGCCCTGCGCCACGCTTTGCCGTTTGCCCTGACTGATGCGCAAGAAAGAGTTGTTTCCGAAATCTGCCACGATATGGCGCAAACCCACCCCATGCACCGCCTGCTGCAAGGCGATGTTGGCAGCGGCAAAACCATTGTGGCCGCCTTGTCTGCTTTGACTGCTATCGAATCCGGTGCGCAGGTGGCTGTAATGGCGCCGACCGAAATCCTTGCCGAACAGCACTTCATCAAGTTCAAACAATGGCTTGAGCCTTTAGGGCTTGAAGTCGTTTGGCTTTCCGGTAGCCAGCGCAAAAAAGCCAAAGACGAAGCCAAAGCCAAACTGGCTGACGGCACTGTCAAAATTGCCATCGGCACGCACGCCCTGTTTTCAGACGACGTCGAGTTTCAAAATCTCGGCTTGGTGATTGTGGACGAACAACACCGCTTCGGCGTCGCCCAACGCCTCGCCCTCAAAAACAAAGGGCGCGACGTCCACCAGCTGATGATGTCTGCCACCCCCATCCCGCGCACGCTTGCTATGAGTTTCTTCGCCGACTTAGACGTGTCCGTTATCGACGAATTGCCGCCCGGGCGTACCCCGATTAAAACCCGTCTCGTCAACAACGTCCGCCGCGCCGAAGTCGAAGGCTTCGTTCTCAACATCTGCCGCAAAGGGCAGCAGGCATACTGGGTCTGTCCGCTGATTGAAGAAAGCGAAACTCTGCAACTGCAAACCGCCACCGAAACCCTCGAGCAGCTTCAGGCAGCCTTGCCCGAACTCAACATCGGCTTGGTACACGGGCGCATGAAGGCCGCCGAAAAAGCTGAAGTCATGGCGGAGTTTGCCGCAGGCCGTCTGAACGTATTGGTCGCCACTACCGTCATCGAAGTCGGCGTAGATGTGCCCAATGCCGCCTTGATGGTCATCGAACACGCCGAGCGCATGGGCTTGGCGCAGCTGCACCAATTACGCGGTCGGGTAGGGCGCGGCGCGGCAGAAAGCGTGTGCGTCCTCCTGTTTGCTGAACCCTTGAGCGAACTCGCCAAAGCGCGGTTGAAAGTCATCTACGAACACACCGACGGCTTTGAAATCGCCCGCCAAGACCTCAACATCCGCGGCCCCGGCGAATTTCTCGGCGCGCGTCAAAGCGGCGTTCCCATGCTGCGTTTTGCCAATCTTGAAGAAGACTTACACCTTTTAGAACAAGCGCGCGAAATTGCCCCTTTGCTGATTGAACAAAACCCTGAAATCGTCGAAGCACATCTGGCAAGATGGCTTTCCAGCAGGGAAGGTTATTTGGGCGTATAAAATTTTCATGAAAAGAAAAAGGCCGTCTGAAATATTTCAGACGGCCTTTGATTTGGCTGGATAGGGGTTTAGAAACCTTGCGCCAACATGGCATCAGCAACTTTGACGAAACCGGCAATGTTCGCACCATTGACATAGTTCACTTTGTCGCCGACTTTGCCGTATTTCAGGCAGGATTCGTGGATGTTGTGCATGATGTCGAACAGGCGTTGGTCGACTTCTTCACGTGTCCAAGACAGGCGGATGGCGTTTTGACTCATTTCCAAACCTGAAGTCGCTACGCCGCCGGCGTTGGAGGCTTTGCCCGGAGCGTAGAGGATGCCGGCTTTGATAAATTGTTCGACCGCGCCCAAAGTTGACGGCATGTTCGCACCTTCGGCAACCACATAGCAACCGTTTGCCAGCAGGATTTTGGCGGCATCTGCATCCAATTCGTTTTGGGTGGCGCAAGGCAGGGCGACTTCGGCCGCGATATTCCACGGTTTTTGGTTTTCAAAGTATTGCAGGCCTTGTTCTTTGGCGTAAGTGGCGACGCGTTCGCGGCGTACTTCTTTCAGCTCGATCAAAGCGGCCAGTTGCGCTTCGGTCATACCGCTGTCAGGGAAGAGGACAAAGCCGTTGGAGTCGGAAACGGTCAATACTTTTGCACCCAGTTGGATGGCTTTTTCGGCAGCGTATTGCGCCACGTTGCCGGAGCCGGAAATCAACACGCGTTTGCCTTCGATGCTGTCGTTGCGGGTTTCCAACATGGCTTGGGCAAAATATACGCAGCCGTAGCCGGTGGCTTCAGGGCGAATCAGGCTGCCGCCCCATTCGAGGCCTTTGCCGGTCAGGACGGAAGCAAATTCGTTGCGGATTTTTTTGTATTGGCCGAACAGATAGCCGATTTCGCGGCCGCCTACGCCGATATCGCCGGCAGGGACGTCGGTGTCGGCGCCGATGTGACGGTAGAGTTCGGTCATAAAGGCTTGGCAGAAGCGCATTACTTCGGCATCGGATTTGCCTTTAGGATCAAAGTCGGAACCGCCTTTGCCGCCGCCCATAGGCAGGGTGGTCAGCGCGTTTTTGAAGACTTGTTCAAAAGCAAGGAATTTCAACACGCCCAAATCGACGGTAGGGTGGAAGCGCAAGCCGCCTTTGTAAGGGCCGATGGCGGAGCTCATTTGAATGCGGTAGCCGCGGTTGACTTGGACTTGGCCTTTGTCGTCCATCCAAGTAACGCGGAACATAATCACGCGCTCCGGTTCAACAATACGCTCAAGCAGGCTTTGTTGGGTGTATTTTGGGTTTTTTGCTAAAAACGGATCCAAACTCATGAACACTTCTTCAACAGCTTGATGGAAGGGTTCTTGGTTGGGGTTGCGTTGTTTGAGATTGGTAAATAGAGTGTTCAGGTCGGTCATTTTTCTACTCCTATTGAGTGAGATATTTCAATATTTATGTTTTGAAATATAGCCGTAAAAATTTTACTTGCCAAGAAAAATTTTACCTAGATTGTTGACATTATTTTTTTACCAATTTGTAAAAATGGAATTATATTTTAAATTTAATTAAAAATATTTAAAAATATTTCATAAAATAGATTTTTATAAAAATAAAATGCTTAGTAATTAAACTAGAAAATATTGAAAATTTTTTTGTAAAAATTTAATTCAGCTCAAAAATTTGTGTAAATTAGCGCTAAATTGTCAACATTGTTAATGAGTGTATTACGCGAATATGGGGAAGGTCGCCCCATTGAAGACAGAGAGGCAGGCCGTCTGAAAATTCGGTACAATACACACGAAATTCCCACAACACATACACTAAGGAAACACATGAAAGCCTATCACGACCTTATGCGCCATGTTCTCGACAATGGCATCGACAAATCCGACCGTACCGGCACCGGCACGCGTTCCGTGTTCGGTTACCAAATGCGTTTTGATTTGAGTGAAGGCTTTCCGCTGTTAACCACCAAAAAACTGCATCTGCGCTCGATTATTCATGAGCTACTTTGGTTTCTCAAAGGCGATACCAACATCAAATACCTGAAAGAGAACAACGTTTCCATTTGGGACGAATGGGCGGACGAAAACGGCGATTTAGGCCCGGTTTACGGCTACCAATGGCGCAGTTGGCCTGCACCCGACGGCCGCCATATCGACCAAATTGCCAACGTGGTGGAACAAATCAAGAAAAATCCCGACTCGCGCCGCCTGATTGTGTCCGCATGGAATCCGGCTTTGGTCGATGAAATGGCCTTGCCGCCTTGCCACGCGCTGTTTCAGTTTTACGTTGCCAACGGCAAACTGTCTTGCCAGCTTTACCAACGCAGCGCCGATATTTTCCTTGGCGTACCGTTCAACATCGCCAGCTACGCATTGTTGACCATGATGATGGCCCAAGTATGCGGACTGGAAGCAGGTGAGTTTATCCATACGTTTGGCGATGCGCATTTGTACAGTAACCATATCGAGCAGGCCCAGCTACAATTAAGCCGCGATTTCCGAAACCTGCCGACCATGAAAATCAACCCTGAAGTCAAAGACTTGTTTGAATTTAAATTTGAAGACTTTGAATTGGAAGGCTACGATCCGCATCCGCATATCAAAGCAGCCGTATCGGTGTAATCTAAGTTGAAAATAAAAAGGCCGTCTGAAACTTCAGACGGCCTTTTGTTTAGGCAGGGTTATTGACGTTTCGCGCCATAGCCACCGATTAAGTGTTCGGTTGCATCTTTGTTTTTCAAGCCGTAAGTGCCGCCAATTTCTGCAGCATTGGGGCCGTAGAATTTGCCGTTCAGGTTGCCGCTTAACTTGTCATCGGCCGTGCTGACTTTACCGGAGAAGAGGTTGCCGTCTTTCCAGCTTGCCGTACCTTTGAAATCATAGTTGTTATCTGCTTTGGATACGCGCTTACCATTTTCTAAAGTATGGAAGTGTGAGTTTGACGTTTCAAAACGGACGCCTTTGAGGCCGAAATCAACGATAGCCATGACATTGGAAGTCAACTGACGATTGTTCTTGTCGGTAACCACATAGGCAGTGGAAATACCTTTGTAGGTGGCTGTTCCTTTAGCAGGCAGGGTTGTGAAGACAGTTTCATCGCCCAGGCTTTGGTAGCCTTGGTATACATGTCCTTTAGGGTCGGTGTAATACGCGAAGGTTTGATATGTCCAGCCGGCCGCAGAAGGATCATGCAACACAATTTTGGTGCCGTCATCAAAGTTGATAACATAAACGCCATCGAATTGTTTATCGAAGACTAAGCCATTTTTATCAGTGCGGAAGTAGGCTAACTTATCGCTGTCAATTTTATTAAAGGTTGCCAGACCAGTACGATGTTGCAGATTTTTTTGGTATAAAGCGTCTAAGTCTCTAATTTTAGCTTTAATTTCCTTTATTTTGTCATGATCAACTTGGCCAGACTCTGAGTTTTGTTCTTTTTTTAGATTTTCTTTTTCAGCTTCTAACTTCTTATAAAGTTCAACAATACGTTCATCCAAAGTTGATTTGCCGTATGCGAATTCGGTATTTTTCTCTTTGCCCGTTTGTTCGCTGACATCAGTTTGAGTATTGCCTTTTGAATATACTTTGGCAATAACAGAAGCGTAGCTTGTCCATGTAGTTTGGGTTGCGTTGCCATCAGTGGTCTTGTTAAATAACACAACGCCGTCCATTTTGACTTCATCATTGCTGTTAAAGTCAATAGAACTGATCAGGCCATTTTGGTTACGGTCTTGATTGTCTGTTTGGAACATTTTGCCTGCGGCATCTTTGCGGATTTGTACGTTAGGGTTGGATTGCTGTGCACCTTTGGAGGAGATGAAATGTGTGTGCAAAGGCTGGGTAACGTTGGCCGGATCGATTGGATCTTCATCGGTCAGTTTGGCGAGGTTGTCGGCACTGTTGGTAAGCGTAGTAGACGGCGCTTTCGGAGTGTTGACATTGCTGTTATTGTTGGCAGGATTGCCATTATTGCCAGTAGAGTTGCCGGTATTATTGGTAGGAGTCGCGCCGGTGCTTAAAGCAGATGAACCGCCGCCTCCGCCACCACCGCATGCGGACAAGATGGCTGCGCTGATGGCTGTAAAAACGATGGTTTTAAGTTTGGTTTGGATGTTTGACATGAGATTCCCTGTATCGTTATTCGCTTGATGAAAAGGTCGGAGATATCGTTTATCTGATTTTTAAACCTTTAAAGCCCGATAATAACCATAAATCATAAAAAAATAAACAGATTGTTTGCATTTCTGTACAAAAATTAATCAAAGGGCAGGTGGTTGGGCAGGTGTTTTTTTAGTTAATTGTTTTATATGAATTTCTTTTAAATAGTTTAGTGAGTTCAATACTAGTCTGTTTCTTTTTAACAAACTTTTCAGACGGCCTTTTGAAGATAAAAAAGCAGTCGGACTTTATGGATGCTTTTCTCTCAACGGATCAGCGTATTTCCGTTAAAATACGCCTTCTTTTCAGATTCGAAACATTGCCATGCGCCTTACCCACATTAAACTCTCCGGCTTCAAATCTTTTACCGACCCGACCACGATTCATGTTCCGGGGCAGCTTGTTGCGGTTATCGGGCCGAACGGCTGCGGCAAGTCGAATGTGATTGACGCGGTGCGCTGGGTGTTGGGAGAGGCTTCGGCGAAGCAGCTTCGCGGCGAGAGTATGCAGGACGTGATTTTTAACGGTGCGGCAACGCGCCGTCCTGCGCCGAGAGCTTCGGTGGAGCTGGTGTTTGACAACAGCGACCACAGTTTGCAGGGGGCGTGGGGGCAGTATGCAGAGGTGAGCATCAAGCGGCAGCTGACGCGTCAGGGCGAATCGACTTATTTCATCAACAATCAGACCGTGCGCCGCCGCGACATTACCGATTTGTTTCTGGGTACGGGCGTGGGCGCGCGCGGTTATGCCGTTATCGAACAGGGGATGATTTCGCGCATCATCGAAGCGCGGCCGGAGGAGTTGCGCGCCTATATCGAGGAGGCGGCGGGCGTGTCCAAATATAAGGAACGCCGCAAGGAGACGGAAGGTCGTCTGAAAGACACGCGCGAGCATTTGCAGCGTTTGGGCGATTTGCAGAACGAGTTGGCGCGTCAGGTGGAAAAGCTGGAAAAACAAGCGGAAACCGCCGAACGCTACAAATCCCTGACCGCGCAGTTAAACCAACAACAGGATTTGCTTGATTACGCGCAATGGCAGCAATCGCTTGCCGCCGCCGACAAGGCGACCGCGCAGCATCAGTCTTTGCAGGCGCAGCAGGACGAAACCGCCGCGCAGGTTCAGGCGTTAAACGACGAAGTACACGCCTTGCAGACCGCCGAGCAGTCGCAGCAGCAGGCGGTACACGAATTGAGCAACAAACGCGGCGTGTTGCGCGAGCAGATTGCCCGTTTGGAAGAACAAATCCGCCATCAGCAAAACCTGCACCAACGCATCGAACGCGACAAGCAGGCGGCGCAGGCGCAGTTGCAGCGCATCCATCAAGAGCAGCAGCAAATCTGCGTCAAGCTGGAAGAAAACGAGTTATACGTCGAAGAAAAGCAAACCGAATTGGCGGAATGGGCGATGCAGGTTGCTGAACACGAAGAGCGTCTGCCCGAATTGGAAGAAGCCCAAGCCACGCTTAACGCCGCCTTCCAAACCCAGCAGGACGAGGCAAACCGCATCCGCCGCGAACTGGCGTTGAAGCAGCAGCAGCTTGCCCATGCCGAACAAACCGTTGCCAAGCACGAAGAGCGCAAAGGCCGTCTGAAGCAGGAAAACCAAGCCCTGAACCTGCCCGACGAAGCCGAAACCACAGCCGCGCAGGAAGCCGCCGCCTTGTTGCAAAGCCAGCAAGAGCATTACGAAGAGCAAATCATTGCCGCCGAAGAAGCCTTACACGCCGCCCGCGAGGCGTTTCAGACGGCCTCAAACCGCTTCCAAAGCCTGAAGCAGCAACACATCACCTTGCAGGCGCAGCAGCAGGCATTGTCGCAAATCCTGTCGCAACAGCAGGAAGCCGCCGACTTCTGGCAGGCAACCGACCACGCCGCCGCGCCGCAGCTGTGGCAACACATCACCGCGCCCGCCGAGTGGCAGCACGCCTTGTCCGTCATCCTTGCTGAACGCCTGCATGCCCGCGCCGTGCCGCACGGCTTCGTTCCCCCCGCACCTTTGCCGCAGGGGCAGGCGGCATGGCTTTCAGACGACCTCTCCGGCGGCTTCAAAAAATCCCTGCCCGTACAGGCATTGTTGAACCAAATCCAAGCGCAGCCGCCGTTTCAGACGGCATTGCACCACTGGCTCGACGGCGTATTGTGCGCGCCCGATTTGAGCTACGCCCTCGCGCATCAAAGCGATTTGGGCGCCCACCAAATCTGGCTCACGCCCGAAGGCCATCAGGTCGATAAAGTCAGCGTCCTGCTCTATGCCAAACCCGCGCAGGAAAGCCTGATTGCCCAAAAAGCCCGTCTCGACGGCATTGCGTCCGAACTGGAAAACCTCGCCCCCGAACTCTCCGCCGCCGAAGCCTCGTTCAAACAGGCGGAGGCAACCGTGCGCTCGTCCGAAGTGCAACATAAAAACCTGATGCAGCAGCAACAGCAGCATACGCGCCAATACAGCCAAGCGCAGCAACGCGCCGCCGAACTTTTAGCGCGCACCAACCAAGGGCAAATCCGCCGCGAACACATCGAGCGCGAACTGGCGCAGTTGGCGGAAGAGCAGACCGTGTTGCAACATACTTCAGACGGCCTTGCAGACGACATCGTTACCTTGCAAGAGGCCGCCGCTGAACTCGAACACCAGCAGCAAACCACCGCACACAGCCGCCAAGAGCAGCAAGGCCGTCTGAAACAGGCGCAGCTTGCCCTGTTGGAAGCCAACCGACAATACGGGCTGGCGGAAGTCGCCGTTCACAAGCTCAACCAGCAAAAACAAAACTACCAACAGCAAATTGCCCAGCTTGAACAGCAAACATTCGACTGGCAGGAACGCCAGCAAGAGCTTGCCCTCGCCTATGAAACCGAGTTCCAAAACGACGAGCAGCACATCAAGCTTGAAGAATTAAGCGAAGCCGTACAGACCTTGGACGAAGAATATATTGTTGTACAGGAGAAACTCGCGCAGATTCAGGAGCAGGGCAGGGAGCAATACGCTAAAGTGCAAACCCTGCAAACCAAGCTGCCGCAGCTTCAGGCCGCCACCCAAACCGCCCTGTTGCAGCAGCAGGAAGCCCTGATTAACGCCAAACGCTACCATCAAAACCTGACTGAACGCGCCGCCGATTTGGACGCGCTCGAAGCGTTGGCGAAAGAATCACCAAAAGTATTGAACAACAGCATCGGCAGCCTCACCCAGCAAATCGAAGCCCTCGGCGCCGTCAACCTCGCCGCCCTGCAAGAACTCGAAGAAGCGCGCGAACGCGACGGCTACTACCGCAGCCAAAGCGAAGACGTACAGGCCGCTATCGTGCTTTTGGAAGAAGCCATCGCCCAAATCGATGACAAAACCAAAGAGCGTTTCAAAGAAACCTTCGACGCTGTCAACGGCAAAGTCCAAACCTTCTTCCCGACCCTGTTCGGCGGCGGCGAAGCCACCCTCAAGATGATAGGCGACGACCTCCTGACCGCCGGCGTGTCCATCATGGCGCGCCCGCCCGGCAAGAAAAACAGCACCATCCACCTCCTCTCCGGCGGTGAAAAAGCCCTCACCGCCATGAGCCTCGTGTTCGCCCTGTTCAGCCTCAACCCCGCCCCCTTCTGCCTTCTGGACGAAGTCGACGCCCCGCTGGACGACGCCAACACCTCGCGTTTCTGCAATCTGGTCAAAGAAATGTCAGCGCAAACCCAGTTCCTCTACATCTCCCACAACCGCCTGACCATGGAAATGGCAGAGCAGCTCGTCGGCGTAACCATGCAGGAAAAAGGCGTCTCGCGCGTCGTCGCCGTGAACATCAAACAGGCGTTGGAAATGGCGGAGCCGAATTGAGGTAAGAACAAAGGCCGTCTGAAAGAATGAGGAAGAAATCTATAATTTCATCTTCCCATTTTTTCAGACGGCCTTTTTGTATTGGATACAGCGTTATTGTTTTGAAGTATTATCTTTGGAGCGTTGAGGTTGCCCCGAGCGTTGGTTGTTGCCGTTGACGGCATCGCGCCATGCTTTGCGTTCGGCTTCGATTTTGGCGGCTACTTCGTGAACCATGGTTTCTTGTTTTTTGACGACAGGCTCTTCCGGTGTGTTGTCGGAAAAGTGGAGGCCGTACCACAAGACGGCGAAAATGCTGCAGACGAAGATAACGGCAATCAGGCCGACGATAGCTTGTTTGCCGGCGAGGGGTTTTTCAGGGGGAGGGACGAGGACATCGAAGCAGTCGGCGCAATCGAGGGCGAAGCAGACGTTTTCGGCTTCTTTGCGGCCGCGTCGGCCTTCTGTGATGTTGAAGGAGATGTGTTGCCCTTCGGCCGGAAGGCGGGTAAGGGTGGTGAAGGCGGCAAGGGCAAGAAAGATTTCTTGGCCTGTGTCTTCTATGGTAGCGGCTCCGAAGCCGCGCTTGCTGTTCCAGCGAGTAATCGTTCCGTAATAGCGCATAATATATGTGGGATATTATTGTAGGTAACAATTTTTCCTTCGACTGATTTTAAATCAAAAAGTTTAGTTATTGTCTTAAATTTACACTAGATTTGTCTTGTTGGAAGCAGGCAGGCCGTCTGAAGGATTTCAGACGGCCTGTATGGTTTATGCCTATTTATTAAGCACTTTTTGGAAGGTGTCGATCAGGTGTTGCGCAATGGCACGGCTGCCGAATTGTTGCAGGCAATCTTGGCGCAAACGGACGGGATCGTAGTGTGCATGGTTTTCGTAGAGGGTGAGCAAAGCTTTGGTCAGTTCCGGTATGTTTTCAATTGGTACCAACAGGCCATTGTCGGATGTGACGATGGATTGGGGGCCGCCGCAACGTGTGGCGATAACGGGCAAACCTTGCGACAGTGCTTCGATATAGACGACGCCGAAGGTCTCGGTACGGCTGGCGAGGACGAATGCGTTGCTGTGGCGCATGAGATCCAGGGTTTGGTCGGTGGTTAATGCGCCGGTAAAGGTAACGGCGTGGTTGATGCCCAAGTCGCTTGCCAGTTGTTTCAGACGGCCTTCTTCTACGCCGCCGCCGCCGATTTTGAGTTTGAGCTGCGGATAGGTTTTGAGTGCTTCGGCAAAAGCAGGCAGGAGCAGGTCGTGGCCTTTGAGGTGGCGCAGGTGGGAGACGCTGCAGAAGGTGAAGTCTTGATTGTTTTTTTCGGGGAACTCGAAATCCTGTTCAAAATTGCCGCCCAGCATATTGGGCAGGTATTGCCAGTCTGTACCGGCGTAGGTTTTTTCGAGAATGCGGCAGAAATCACGGCTGACGGCGAATCGGGTCGCGCTGTGGCGCACGGCTTCGTGCATGGACGGCCATTGGTTTTTTCGGACAAGGCCGCGTGAAATGGCGCTGCTGTGTTCGGTAATTACATAGGGAATGCCGTATTTTTTGAAGATGGCACAGGCCAAAATGGCGGCATAGTTGACGCAATGGGCGTGAATTACGTCGGGTTTGCCGTTGTCGGCGATATAGGCTTCAAAAGCTTTCATGCCTGCATTGACCCAGCGGATGCGGTCGATGTCGACAACCGGGCAGCGCGGGAAGAAATACATGCTGTCGTAGGCGTAAGTGTTGAGTCCGCCTTGCTGATGGCGGCGCAGGCCGTAGAAGCGCGAGAAGATGGTTTTCGGCTGACTTCTCAAGTAGCGGAACATGGGTACGACCATGCCGATTTTCATGCCTTCACGTTGCAGGGCTTGGGCTTGGAGACGGAAAAAGATTCCGTCCACGTCAGTTTCGGAAGAAGGATACCAAGAGGGGATAACGACAATATGCATGATGTGTTTTTTATGGAAGTAGATAACGGCGAGGCCGTCTGAAAAGAAAAGATATCTTTCAGACGGCCTTTTGTATATTTAGTTCAATCAGTTGCCGGCAACCGTCATTTTAGAAACCAAGATGGAGCCGATTTGATTGGATGAACGGCGTAATGCGTCGTCTGCCACGCCGGTGATGTCGCGGTACATATCCTGCAAACGTCCGGCAATGGTGATTTCCTGAACCGGATAGGCAATGACGCCGTTTTCCACCCAAAAACCGGCCGCGCCGCGCGAGTAGTCGCCGGTAATGCCGTTGACGCCTTGTCCCATCAATTCGGTAACCAGCAAACCTGTTCCCATTTCTTTCAACAGGTCGGCCTGCGTGGCGTGGGTGTGGTTCAGATACAGATTGTGCGCACCGCCGGCGTTGCCCGTTGTCTGCATACCGAGTTTTTTCGCGCTGTAACTGCTGAGGAAATAGCCTTCGACGATACCGTCTTTCACCACAAAACGCGGCTGCGTGGACACGCCCTCGGCATCGAAATAAGTGCTGCGGAACGAGCGCAGGATATGCGGTTCTTCGCGAAGGCTGAGAAATTCGGGAAGCACCTGTTTGCCGATACTGTCAATCAGGAAGCTGCTTTGGCGGTAGAGCGCGCCGCCGCTGAGTGCGCCGATAAGGTGGCCGATTAAGCCGACTGCGACAGTGGTATCAAACAGTACGGGATAGCTGCCGGTCGGAACGCTGCAGCTATTCAGACGGCGTAAAGTCCGTTCGGCTGCAGTTTGGCCGATGAGTTCGGGCGCGTCCATGTCTTCTTGACGGCAGGAAGAATCATACCAATAGTCGCGCTGCATGCCGTGTTCGTCGCTGGCGACCACGCTGCAAGAAATGCTGTGGTGCGTGCTTTGCTGGTGTGCGGCAAAGCCGTGGGTGTTGCCGTAAACATATTGGTAATGGCCGGTATGAACCGATGCGCCTTCGGAATTTTCAATGCGTTTGTCCGTTGACAGAGCGGCCTGTTCGCATTGCTTGGCCAAATCAATGGCGGATTCGGTACTCAAATCCCATTCGTGGTAGCGGTCGAGGTCGCCGATATGGGTTGCCATCAAGGCAGCGTCGGCAAGGCCGGCGCAATCGTCTTCGGCGGTATAGCGTGCAATATCGATGGCGGCTTTGACCGTATCTTGCAGGGCGCGTTCGGAAAAGTCGGCAGTGCTGGCTCGGCCTTTGCGTTGGCCGACATAGACCGTAATGTCTAAAGATTTGTCTTGTTGGAACTCGATTTGTTCGATTTCGCCCAAGCGCACGCTGACGCTTTGACCGAGCGACTCGCTGAAATCGGCTTCGGCCGCGGTGGCGCCGGATTGTTTGGCCAAATCCAGCGTGTGTCCGCACAAGCGCAACAGCTCGTCCGGTGTGTGGTTAAACAGCATAAAAAGGTTTCCTGACAGGGTTTTGCGGCATTTTAACCGTTTCAGACGGCCTCTGCAAAAATCGCACGGAAAGGCCGTCTGAAAACTGATAAAATAGGCAGATTCAGAAAATCAGGGAAACACAATGTTTGAACAAGAAGACGAATGGGTCAGCAAAACCCAAATGAAAAAGCAGATGAACGATTTGCAGGCTTTGGGTATGGAATTGACCAAGCTCTCCAGCGATACGCTGAAAAAAATCGGCTTGGACGAAGAGCTGTTCGAAGCCATTGCCACCTATAAAAAAATCACGTCCAACAGCGCGCTCAAACGCCAAGCCCAATTTATCGGCCGCCTGATGCGCGATATCGACCCTGCGCCCATCGAAGCTTATTTGGCCAAACTGCGCGGCGACAATACGGCACATAATGCCTTTTTGCAACGTGTCGAGCAGGCGCGTACACGACTGTTGGCAGACGATGGCGCGATTACCCAATTTATGGCCGATTTTCCGCAAGCCGACGCCGGCAAATTGCGTACCTTGATCCGCAACACCAAAAAAGAGCAGGAACAAAACAAACCGCCGAAAAACTTCCGCGCGTTGTTCCAAGAAATTAAAGCAGTGATGGAGGCCGGTCAATCCGACGTTTCAGAAGAAGGGAAGGATTGGGAAGAATAAACCTTAAGGCCGTCTGAAAACGGATTGCGGTTTTCAGACGGCCTGTATCGTAATACCGAAGGAGGATGACCATGAAATTTCGCCACTCTGCAATCGCCTTGCTGGTTGGTGTATTGACCCTCAATGGATGTACTACCGATCTTTGGGAAAGAAATAGCCCTTTCCATCAAACCACAACCGAAAAAACCGTCGCTAAAGACAATATTCAAGCATTTGGCGTGGTTGCCCAAGACAATACGCAACTGGAAACAGGCAGCTTGGTCATGATGGGCAAAAAATATTGGTTTGTCGTTAATCCTAAAGATTCGGCCAAGTTGAAGGCAGTTTTGGGCGCTAAGCTGAGTAAACGCTTTCAAATGGTTCAGCAAAACCCAAAACAGGTGTATGAGGCTTTGCCGGTTGAATTGAAATCTCCTGAAGCGCAAACTTTTCGCTCGAATTTCTGCCTGCGTTACGATACTCAAAAAGCTGCCGAGATTGCCAAGTTAAAACAGTTGGCGTTCAAGCCGGTTGAACTCGATGGTAAAACTGTCTACACACGGTGTATTTCTACCGAAGGTCATTATTATGCGACGCCGAAAAATGTTGCCGAAGACCGCCGTTTTGACACTGCCGTCCCGGTCAGAATTTATTATACGGAAACCAAAAAAAGCACCGACGTTTGGAAGTTGACGGGGAATATCCTGAAAACGCCATTTACATTGGCTTTGGACGCAGTCGGCGCAGTGATAGCAGGCTCATATGTCGTAGTCAGTGAAATTATCGATGCTTCACGCAAATAATATCCAAGGCCGTCTGAAAACGGATTGCAGGTTTCAGACGGCCTCCTCCTTAAAATAAATGTTTCAAAAAATTAATTTTTTCTCTATTTAATCCCACACACTATGTCCGTCAAAATTCAAACACGTTCCATTAATCCGACTGTTTTCAACGACTTGCTCACTGCCGGTACCGATCCTTTGATTGCGCGGCTGTGTGCTGCGCGTGATGTGCAAAGTCCGGCCGAGTTGGACGACAAGCTTGCTGCGCTTTTGCCGTATCAATCGCTGACAAACTGTGAAGCCGCCGCCGGACGTTTGGCGGATGCGATTGAGCGTCAGGAAAAAATCCTGATTGTCGCCGACTATGATGCCGACGGCGCAACGGCGTGTTCCGTCGGTATGAGCGGTTTGGCGGCGATGGGGGCGAAAGTGGATTTTCTCGTGCCCAACCGCTTTGAACACGGCTACGGCTTAACGCCCGAACTCGCCGAACTCGCTGCCGAGCAAGGTGTGGATTTGTTGGTGACGGTGGATAACGGTATCGCCAGCATTGCAGGCGTGGCGCGTGCGCAGGAGTTGGGTTTGGATGTGATTGTGACCGACCACCATCTGCCTGCCGAGACCGTGCCCGACTGCATCATCGTCAATCCAAACCAAAAAGGCTGCGGTTTCCAAAGTAAAAGCTTGGCGGGCGTGGGAGTAATTTTTTATGTATTGATGGCTTTGCGTGCCGAGCTGCGCCGCCGCAATTATTTTTCAGACGGCCTGAAAGAGCCGAATCTGGGCGACCTTTTGGATTTGGTCGCACTCGGTACCGTCGCCGACGTCGTCACTCTAGACCACAACAACCGTATCCTCGTGTCTCAAGGGTTGAAACGGATGCGTTTGGGCAAAATGCGCCCCGGCATCCGCGCCTTGTTTGACGTGGCGCGACGAGATTGGCGCAAGGCTCAGCCGTTTGATATGGGCTTTGCGTTGGGACCGCGCATCAACGCGGCCGGACGGCTGGACGATATGTCGGTCGGCATTGCCTGTCTGTTGGCGCGAGATGACACCGAGGCGCAGGAACTGGCGGCTCAGTTAAACAACCTCAATATCGAGCGCCGCGAAATCGAGCAGTCTATGCTGCAAGACGCGCTGAATGCTTTTCCTGAAACCCTGCCTTCAGGTCAGACGACGTTGGTGGCGTATCGCGACGACTTCCATCAAGGCGTGGTCGGCATTGTTGCCAGCCGCCTCAAAGACCGTTTTTATCGTCCGACCATCGTATTTGCGCCTGCCGACAACGGCGAAGTGCGCGGTTCGGGACGCTCCATTCCCAATTTGCACCTGCGCGATGCTTTGGACTTGGTATCCAAACGCCATCCCGATTTGATTTTGAAATTCGGCGGACACGCAATGGCGGCGGGTTTGAGCATACTCGAACACAATATTCCTGCGTTTCAGACGGCCTTTGAAGAAGCCGTACGCGAGATGGTGTGCGAAGACGATTTGTCGCAAACCTTCATCACCGACGGCAGCCTGCCCGCACGCGACATTACGCTGGAACAGGCGCAAAACCTTGCCCGACACGTTTGGGGGCAGGGCTTCGCGCCGCCGAGTTTTACCGATGAATTTCACGTTGTCCGCCAGCAGCCTCTGGGCGCGGAGGGCAAACATAAAAAAGTCTGGCTGCAAAAAGACGGCTACGAATTTGAAGCCATGTTCTGGCGTTGCAGCGAAGACATTCCCGAATACATCCGTACAGTGTACCGTCCCGTTGCCAACGAATGGCGGAATAATCTCGAATTGCAGCTTTATATCGACTACTGGGAAGCCGCGTAAATAAAGGCCGTCTGAAAAATGAAGAAACAAAAAACTTGGCTCGGCTTTTCATTGGCGCTGCTTGCCACCATGACTTGGGGCTCGCTGCCGGTAGCGGCGCAACAGGCCTTAAAAGCCGTCGATGCGCCCACGCTGGTGTGGATACGCTTTTTAGTGGCGTCGCTGGTGTTGTTTGCGTTGTTGGGACTGACCGGCAAGCTGCCGAGGCCGTCTGAATTTTCCAAGCAAACCTTATTTTTATTGGTGCTGGGTATTGTCGGCATTTCCGCCAACTTTGTGCTCGTTGCCATGGGTTTGCACTATATTTCGCCGACAACCACGCAGGTGTTGTGGCAACTCTCGCCCTTTACCATGATTTTGGTCGGCGTTGGCGTGTTTAAAGAAGCCTTTACGCATTGGCAAAAAATCGGCTTGATGCTTTTGCTGACGGGTTTGGTCATGTTTTTCAACGATAAATTCGGCGAACTTTTCAGCTTGGGCAGCTACGCGGTCGGCGTGATGATGGCGGCTTCGGGCAGCATGATTTGGGTGTGCTACGGCGTGGCGCAAAAACTTCTGTCCAAACATTTCAATTCGCAACAAATCCTGCTCATGATTTATTTTTGCAGCAGCTTTGTTTTTCTGCCGTTTGCCGAACCGTCGCAAATCGCCCATATCGGCAATCCGTTTTTATGGGGCTGCTTTATCTATTGCTGCCTGAACACGCTGATCGGCTACGGTTCATTCGGTGAAGCGCTCAACCATTGGGACGCTTCAAAAGTCAGTATCGTTACCACGCTGATACCTGTATTTACCATGATATTTTCCACCATCGGCCATCATCTCGCCCCCGATTATTTTGCCGCTTCGGATATGAATCTCGTCAGCTATGTGGGTGCCATGGTGGTTGTGGCCGGAGCCTTGCTGGCGGTGGCCGGAGAGAAAGTAATGGGGCTTTTTTTGAGAAAGATATGAAGCTTTATTGAGAAACAGAATAAAACAAGGCCGTCTGAAACAGGTTTCAGACGGCCTTTATATTTTCTAAATCAGATTAATGTGGAACGGCGGATTAATAGAAGCCTTCGCGTTCTTCACGGGTGCTGATGTAGATGTTTTTCACTTGGGTGTAGGCGGCGAGCATCATTTTGTGGGTTTCGCGGCCGATACCTGAAGTTTTGTAGCCGCCAAACGGTGCACCGGCAGGCAGGCGGTTGTAGCAGTTTACCCAAACGCGGCCGGTTTCCAATGCATTGGAAACGCGCAGGCAGCGGTTGATGTCGGTACTCCAAACTGCGCCGCCCAAGCCGTATTCGCTGTTGTTGGCCATTTTGATGACTTCTTCTTCGGTTTTGAATTTAATCACGGTGGCAACAGGGCCGAAGATTTCTTCTTGGGCAACACGGGCTTCGTTGCTGCTGGCCTCAATCAAAGTAGGCTCGACAAATTCGCCTTTGCCCAATTCGCCTTCGATTTTTTTACCGCCGGTAATGATGCGGCAACCTTCTTGTTCGCCGATTTTGACGTATTTCAAAATGGTCTCGAGTTGACCGGCATTGACTTGCGAACCCATTTGGGTGTCGTCTTCCCAAGGCAGGCCGACTTTGATTTTTTTGAACTCTTCCGCCAAGGCATTGACGAATTTATCGTAAATACCTTCCTGAACGAAGATACGAGAACCGGCGCAGCAAACTTGGCCTTGGTTGAACAAAATACCTTTTTGCGCGCCTTCGAGGGCTTTGTCGAAAGGCATATCGTCGAAGAAGATGTTGGCGGATTTGCCGCCCAACTCCAAAGTGGACGGAATCAGTAATTCGGCAGCGGCGATGCCGACGCGACGGCCGACTTCGGTTGAGCCGGTAAAGGCCAGTTTGTTGAAGCCTTTGTGGTGCAGCATGTATTCGCCGGATTTGGAACCGCGGCCGGTAATCACGTTCAACACGCCTTTAGGCAGCAGGTGGTTGATTTTTTGAGCGAGGGACAACAGGCTCAATGAAGTGCTGGAAGAAGGGTGGATGACGATGGTACAACCTGCGGCCAATGCCGGAGCGATTTTCCATGCGGCCATCAAGAATGGAAAGTTCCAAGGAATGATTTGGCCGACAACGCCGATCGGTTCGCGCAAAACGATGGACAGGTCTTCGGCGTCAAGCTGGGTCGCAGTGCCTTCTTCGCCGCGGATCACGCTGGCGAAATAGCGGAAATGGTCGGAAGCCAATGGTACGTCGGCGGCGCGAGTTTCGCGGATCGGTTTGCCGTTGTCCAAGGTTTCTTGCAGGGCGAACAATTCGGCGTTTTCGTCAATTACATCGGCGATTTTGTTCAAAATGGCCGCGCGTTCGGTAGTCGTGGTTTTACGCCATGTTTTGAACGCTTCTTGTGCAGCGGCTACGGCAGCATCGACATCAGCATCGGTTGCGTCTGTGAACTTGGCCAACTCATCGCCATTAGCAGGGTTGTAAGAGGATAAAAGTTTGCCTTCGCTACCTTTCGTCCATTCGCCGTTGATTAAAAGACCATATTCTTTATCAAACACATTTAAATCTTTTGCCATAATGCTGTCTCCTTAATGAGTGGGAAGGCGTGTTTCTGCGCCATAAAAACAGCTTATGCTTTTTTCTTTTTAAGTTCAAGTACTAAAAATGAGAATGTTCTCAAAATTTACGTTTGCAATGTTGTTTCATGTAGCAGGCCGTCTGAAAAATAAAGGATTTGATTGAAATGAAATTGCATTTGTTAATGTATTTAAAGATTTATACGGCTTAAATAGATCCTGTTATGATATAACATTATAACTATTTGTTTTTAAAAAGATTATGGGTTGACGGCTTCGGATATGGGGAGTATTCTCATTCATAGCTAAACAGTTTTTCAACACCCTAGGAGACTCTCTCATGAAAATGCATGCTGTGGTAGTAAATAAAGATGTAGCAGGTGATGTAGAAGTTGTTGAACGCGAACTGCGTCCGCTGGAATATGGCGAGGCGTTGGTGGAAGTCGAGTGTTGCGGCGTGTGCCACACCGACTTGCACGTTGCGGCAGGCGATTACGGCGACAAACCGGGTCGCGTGTTGGGACACGAAGGCATCGGTTTGGTTAAAGAAGTTGCCGACGGTGTGAAAAATCTGAAAGTCGGCGACCGTGTCAGCATCGCATGGCTGTTCCAAAGCTGCGGTTCTTGCGAATATTGCAATACCGGCCGCGAAACCTTGTGCCGCTCTGTATTGAACGCAGGCTATACTGCCGACGGCGGCATGGCGACCCACTGTATCGTGAGTGCCGATTACGCGGTCAAAGTCCCTGAGGGCTTGGATCCTGCGCAAGCTTCGAGCATTACTTGTGCCGGTGTGACCACTTATAAAGCGATTAAAGTTTCCGGCGTTCGTCCGGGTCAATGGATTGCGATTTACGGCGCAGGCGGTTTGGGCAACTTGGCGGTTCAATACGCGAAAAAAGTGTTTGGCGCGCACGTTGTTGCCATTGACGTCAACGATGACAAACTGGCTTTTGCCAAAGAAACCGGCGCTGATTTGGTAATCAATGCCGCCAAAGAAGATGCGGCTCAAGTCATCCAAGAAAAAACCGGCGGCGCACACGCAGCCGTGGTAACAGCCGTATCCGCTGCAGCGTTCAATTCAGGCGTTAATTGTGTCCGCGCCGGCGGCCGTGTCGTTGCAGTCGGCTTGCCACCTGAGTCTATGGACTTGTCTATCCCACGTTTGGTATTGGACGGCATCGAAGTGGTCGGCTCTCTGGTCGGTACCCGCAAAGATTTGGAAGAAGCATTCCAATTCGGCGCAGAAGGTTTGGTTGTGCCTAAAGTCGAATTGCGTGCTTTGGATGAAGCGCCTGCCATCTTCCAAGAAATGCGCGAAGGTAAAATTACCGGCCGTATGGTGATTGATATGAACAAAGAGTGCAGCTGCATTCATCACTAATCGAATGATTCTGTGACAAAAAGGCCGTCTGAAAAATTTCAGACGGCCTTTTTCATTGGATTGGATAATTTAAAGCGTAAAGCTGCTTTCAAATACGCGGATTTCTCCGCTGACAGGATCGGTAAACTCTATTTTTTTAGCCAGAAGTTTTAAAGGTTTGTCGTAGTCTTCATCACCGGCCGCCAATGGGGTAGGGTAAAGCGCATCGTTCATCAGCGGCATATTCAAACTCATCATATGCACGCGCAGCTGGTGTTTCTTTCCTGTATGCGGCGTGAGGCGGTAGAGGCTGAATGCACCGCGGTTTTCGATAAGCTCGATGGTCGTGTGGGCATTGGGTTCGCCTTCCGTTTCCCGCGTGAGAAAGAATTTTTCGCCGCGTTCCATTCGTGACGAAATATCCAGCGGATAGTCCAAATCCGTCCGCGTCGGCGCCACCGCTTCATAGGTTTTTCGGACGGTTTTTTCTTGGAACATGGTCTGATAACCACGACGCGTGGCAGGGTTGAGCGAAAGCAGCATAACGCCTGCCGTATCTTTGTCCAAGCGATGAATCGGCGTAATGTCTTCAACATTCAAATGCTGCAATTCCGGCCGCAGACGCAGGCGCGTGAGCAAGGTTTCCCGCAAAAACCTGCCGCTGGGGATGACGGGCAGAAAATGCGGTTTGTCCACTACAATCAAATGCTCGTCAATATGCAAAATCTTTTCTTCAAACGGAATACGCGGCTCGCTCTCACGGCTGGTTTCACGGTAATAAAACATCGTCTTGCCGGGTTCGAACAAGGTATTTTCATCAAACGGCACGCCATCCGCACCCACCACAAAACCGCTGTTCAGCCGCCGCCGCCAGTTTTCTTCGCCGACAAAGGGAAAATGAGCGCATAAAAAATGCAGCAGCGGCAAGCCGTAAAACTGCTTTTCATGCGGTAAAACCAAGTAGCTGGGTTTGACACCGTTTAAAAGGGGTAGGGGATTGGTACGTTTTTTCATGCGGCGGATTGTACTCGGTTTTTAGGATTTTTTCAGACGGCCTTGTTTATATGGAAAATAAACTTCTAATAACGGATATGTATTGATGCAGGTTTTGTGTTTAAATAGCCTCTATAAATGGAATCAGATAAACTGGTTTTGTTTGAACTTGCTTTTATGGCATGAATTAAAGAAATGATAAAGAAGCAATATTTGAGAAAAGGAGAATATTATGCAGAGAAAAATCGGCATAATCATCATGTTATCCGCGTTTTCCGTATCCGCTATGGCGGGAGGGGAAGTTCGGCTTGGCAAGAGTAAGGCATACGATAATGAGTATGAACTTGTGGCAGAGCATGAAGTCAATGAAGAAGTTTCACAATTAAATCAAGACGAGTATGCCGCACATCCAATACGCAACGATAGCGGCGTCATGCAGTCAGGAAAAGTGGCTTCAGACAGACAAGCCGTTTCCCAATACGGAAAACCTAATTTGCCGCCTGTCCGCTTAAATCCGCATCCTTCACGACCTTGATTTCAAAATCAAAGGGCTGCTCCATTTGTTTGGGCAGCCCTTTTGTTTTGTCGGCTCACTCACATTTTTGTTTGCGCAAAACAAGTTTGTAATCGGTTTTGATGCCGGTTTGATCGCCAATCATCTTAAAATCATCTATCAAACAACGGTTTTCTGTACATTTCAACGTGAAATCTGCACCGACCCTATGGCCGTCAAATTGTTTAAATGTTGCCCGGACGGTATGGGGAGAAGTGACCTTGACTTGCAAAGTTTTATGGAAGTTGTCAGGATGATCCTGACCAAAACCCAAGTAGTAATGTATCGGCATGTCACATCCCATCTCCATATCGGGTTGCTTACGGATATTTGTGTCGAATTTATTGAATTGTCGGATAATTTTTTGTAGTTCAGGCGTGGTAACACGATTGTGTTCAGAGCCTAAATCCACTTTGGTCAGGTAAACCTTTTTGACTAAATCTATTTTTGCTTGATTATTTGTGGCGTTATCTGCAGCCATCGCTTGAGAGAAAAAGGGAGGGCAGCTTTTTCATATCGGGCAACTATTGGCTGCTCAACTTCAACATCTCATTTGCCGCCAACTACAGGATCAGCCTCACGGGCGACATCCAATGGCTGGGCAGGAAGCCCGACCGACTGGACGGCGAACGGGAATGCTCCGGAAATACATCCATCTACGCCCATCTCGGTGCAGGTTTCGGTTTCACCAAAACCACGGCTTTAAACGCATCCGCACGTTTCAACGTTTCAGGGCAAACCAGTTCCGAACTGAAATTGGGCGTACAGCATACATTTTCAGCAGTTTTTGATTTTCCAACGTTGTAATCCAAAGGAGTTGTTATGAGAAAACAAATTACCGCAGCCATGATGATTCTAACGATGATTGCCGCTCCGGCGATGGCAAACAGCATGGAAAATCAGGTATTTGAAAACCAAGTGTTCCACACGCAGGCAGATGCGCCGATGTAGTTGGCGGAACTATCGCCGCAGGAAATGAAAGACACTGAGGGGGCTGTTGCTCCTTGGGTAGCCGGTGGTATCGTAGGAGGCATATGGGGAGGTGCCGGCTATATGCATGGGGCGTCTATCAAGGTCATTACAAATGGGACAATGCCAAATTTGCAGATAACGTAGCAACAGGTGCTGTCATTGACGCATCATTTGGTACTGCGGGGGCAATTGCCAGTGGAGGAGTCAAATTTATTCCCAGCCTGACAAATGCAGGAGCAAACATATGGAGAGTAAATAGCACACTTGCCAACAATGGTGCAAATCGCGTATGGCGTAGATAAATCATAACAAGCAGGTAATGAATTAAAGACATTACCTGTTTTTACAGAAATTTTTAAAATGGATGATTTGATTGCAGCTTTTTTAGGCTATTTATCAGGTAAATATAGCGAAGGGAAAATAAGCAGATTAAAAATATCTCTAACGGCAGGAAGTATTTTCTTTGCAGTATTCTTTATTCATGACCTGATAATTTTTATTATTGATGGAAATAAGGAAAATCTTTGGAATTTTATTACTAAGATAATGAAAGATTTATTTTTATTTTCCTGTTCTGTTATCTTATTATGCTATTTTTTGTTATTTATTGCCGAAAAAGTTGGGGAAATAATAAATAAAATTAAATAAGATATTTGAATAATAAGCTAATCGATATGGCTATTAAAACAATTTAATCATTTAATTTTAATAATTTTTTAATATTTATCTTGGATTTGAAATACTGCAATCAGGAGGCTAAAACTTCCATTATAATGGTAAGTATATATTTCATTATTTTAATTTCATCAAAAAACGAAATTCAAGATTATACATGCCGCCAATAGTTTTCTTGATTGTTTTGTGTATTTATCTGATATATCAACATCTCTCTATTTTATTTCGAATTTTATTGTTGAGACTTGCATTGAAAATCATACAAGATGATGAAAAATAAATATATTTTAATAAAAACAGCAATCAGTATAACTGCCATATTTATATTTTATCTTCTAATTCAAGAAAGCAGCGGAAAAACTGAAAAACCATCATATTTCTTGATGGCCATGTTTCTAAACTCGCTTTGGTTTGATAAAGAAAATAAAACAGTTATGGCTGCCGTTACGGCAATTATTGCCGCCTACTTTATATTTGTCGCACTATCCGATTAATAAGCAAACAAAAAAGGCTGCTTGGAAATTTCAGGCAGCCTTTTAGGAGGATTTTGATGGAACATTATCTCCTCCCCAAGAATTTGTTATGAAAAAAACAAATCACCGCAGCCATGATGATTCTGACGATGATTGCTCCCGCAATGGCAAACAGCTTCGACAATCAGACATTTGAAAGCCAAGTGTTCCACACGCAGGCAGATACGCCTATGCAGTTGGCGGAGCTTTCTCAGAAGGAGATGAAGGAGGCTGAAGGGGCCATGGCGCCGTTGGTGGCACTTGGGTATTTAACTAGGATAGGTACTTTTGTTGCTGCAAGATATGCTACCCCAGTAGTTCGAGGGCTCATATTTTTTATGGACGCCAATTGGCTAAGACTCCAAAATAATTAGAATTTGTTGCGGGCTTGGGCAATAATTGCCCAATCATATTGTGTATTTTATGAGGGGTGGTGATGATAATTGAAGTTGAAATTGATAGTACTAATAACGAGCAGATTTCTTTTTTAAAAAAATAGCCGTTGGTCAAGCTCTGAAATTATAAGAAAATTTCCAAATAATAAATTATTTTTTTCAAAAAATACGCTGCATTATAATAATGCGGACAAATTACTGTGCAGGACAGTCATTTTTCCGGAAGGGACGATTCTTTCCTACGAAGAAAATTCCAAAAAATTTAATTTACAGGTAAAAAATGCACAAAAAAATAATATTAAGTTGCAAGGTGTATATACACCTTCCACCGAACTGGTTCATGTAGTTCATAATCTTTGCCTGTTAGGAAATGTAGTTCTCCGTATCATAGGAGATAATACTGATTTGAATAATATAGAAAAAATAGAACTTAATTTTGAGAAGTTTGATAAGTATTTTTTTTATATCGGAAGATATGGAAATAATGTTTATAAATAAATAAACCAATTTCCAACCAAGCCTGCTATCGGTTTGGTTGGAAGTAAGAGGAGGTAAGGTAGTGTTTCCTGTTATTTTCTTTTCGACATTGGGCTGTATTTTAGTATGGATAAAAGATATGCCTAAAATAAAATCAAAAAAAATTTTGGGAATATCCTTATATATTATAGGAATAATAAATGTAATAATCGGCTATGTATTAATTAAAAATATATTAGTTTCTGTTTCGGATGAAATTGGAATAAAATATCTTGCAATATATTTATCAAATATTTTTTTTGGACAATCCTGATGATGGTATTCGTAAAAAGACTGTCTAAGAAGCGGTAAGGGCAGTAGGTCATGGTGCAACATGGTTTGCCCCTAATACCTGTTATATCCCTTACTATTTATACTATTAAGAATAATTATGTAAGAGGTCGTCTGAAAGCTTTTTCAGACGACCTCTTACATATATCTTTAGAAGGTATGATGATATTAAAACGTATTTGTCTGTCAGTGCCGATTGCCGTTTCTTTATCCGGTCTTCTGAATGCTGCACCTATGTTTAACGATAATCCTGTTGTTTACGGAAAAATCAAAGTGCAAAGTTGGAAAGAGAGGCGCGATTTCAATATTGTAAAACAGGATTTGGATTTTTCCTGCGGGGCGGCTTCGGTGGCGACGCTTTTGAACAATTTTTACGGGCAAAAGCTGACGGAGGAAGAAGTGTTGAAAAAACTGGATAAGGAGCAAATGCGCGCGTCGTTTGAGGATATGCAGCGCATCATGCCCGATTTGGGTTTTGAGGCGAAAGGCTATGCCCTGTCTTTCGAGCAGCTCGCGAAGTTGAAAATCCCCGTCATCGTGTATTTGAAATACCGCAAGGACGATCATTTTTCGGTATTGCGCGGTATAGACGGCAATACGGTTTTGCTTGCCGACCCGTCGCTGGGTCATGTTTCCATGAGCAGGGCGCAGTTTTTGGATGCTTGGAAAACTCGTGAGGGAAATTTGGCAGGTAAGATTTTGGCTGTTGTACCGAAAAAAGCGGAGACGATTTCAAATAAATTGTTTTTTACACATCATCCCAAGCGGCAGACGGAATTTGCAGTCAAACAAATCAGGCTACGGCGTGTAGAGTGAGTCAAAGGCCGTCTGAAAACTTTTTCAGACGGCCTTTTGATTTGTTCCCAACCTCACAAACCCTTAAAAATCAGCTATAATGCCCAACTATTTGATTTTCGCTTATCCCATATTGAAATGGCACAAAAAATTCAATCTGTAAAAGGTATGAACGACCTTTTACCTGTCGAACAAAAAGATTTCAAACTGACGGCTGCGTTTTGGCAGGCGTTTGAAGATACGGTCGGCCGTTGGACACGCGCTTACGGCTATCAGCAAATCCGTACGCCGATTGTCGAGCAAACCGGTTTGTTTGTCCGCTCCATCGGCGAGGAAACCGATGTGGTCGGCAAGGAAATGTACACCTTCTCCGATTCAAACGATTCTTTGAGTTTGAGCTTGCGTCCTGAAGGTACGGCTTCTTGTTTGCGTGCGGTGGTCGAACACAACCTTCTCTACAACAGCCCGCAAAAGCTGTGGTATATGGGGCCGATGTTCCGTCGCGAGCGTCCGCAAAAAGGCCGTTATCGTCAGTTCCATCAAGTCGGTATCGAGGCTTTGGGTTTTGAAGGGCCGGATATTGATGCGGAAATCATCGCGATGTCTGCCGACTTATGGGAAAAATTGGGTATTCGCGAATACCTGACTTTGGAAATCAACAGCTTGGGCAACCGTGAGGAACGTGCGGCACACCGTGCTGCATTGGTTGAATATTTGACCCGCTATGAAGCGCAACTGGACGAAGACAGCAAACGCCGTCTGAAAACCAATCCTTTACGCGTTTTGGATACGAAAAACCCTGATTTGCAGGAAATCTGCAACGCGGCGCCGCGTCTGGTAGATTACTTGGGCGAGGCTTCGCAAAACCACTATGCACGCTTCAAGGCGATGTTGGATGGTTTGGGTATTCAATATATTGAAAATCCGCGCTTGGTCCGCGGTTTGGATTATTATAATCAGACGGTTTTTGAGTGGACGACCGACAAACTCGGCGCGCAGGCGACTGTGTGCGGTGGTGGCCGTTACGACGGTTTGATTGAAGAGCTTGGCGGTAAACCTGCGCCGTCTATCGGCTTTGCGATGGGTATTGAGCGCCTGCTGCTTTTGGTGAGCGAATACGGCTCTCTGGAAGTGAACGCCGCGCCTGATGTCTATGCAATGCACCAAGGCGAAGGTGCGGACTTGCAGGTGATGAAATACGCGCAAGCCTTGCGCGCTCAAGGTTTCAATGTAATGCAGCATTCCGGCTATCAAAGCCTGAAGGCGCAAATGAAAAAAGCAGACAACAGTGGCGCACGCTTTGCCCTGATTGTAGCTCAGGATGAGCTGGTAAACGGTACGGTTACCCTGAAAGATATGCAGGGCAAACGCGAACAACAAACCGTTGCCGCCGCTGATTTGACAGACACTTTACAACAATGGAAGAACGCATAAATGGCAGCCCATTTGGAAGAACAACAAGAGTTAGACAACTTTAAATATTTTTGGAAAAAAACCGGCCGTTGGATCTTTGCCTTGCTGATTGTGGCGGCTTTGGGGTATTTGGGTTACACCATTTACCAAGGCCAAAAAGCTTCAAAAGATCAGGAAGCCGCCGCCGTATTGGCGCAAATGGTGGAAAAGGCGCAGCAAAAAACCGACCAAAAAGCCATCAACGCCGATTTGGCCGAATTGCAAAAAAACTATCCTGATTCCATTTCGACAGCCCAAGCTACTTTGATGGTAGCAGCAACCGAGTTTGATGCCGGCCGTTATGATGTGGCGGAAGGTCATTTGAATTGGGTGCTGAAAAACCAAAATGCACCGCTGGTTCAAGCTTTGGCAGCCCAGCGTTTGGGCGTTGTCCTGTTGCAGCAAAAAAAATACGATGCCGCCATCAATGCCCTGAATACTCAGGTTGAGGCTGATTTCGAGCCTTTGATGCTGGAAACTAAAGGCGATGTTTACGTTGCCCAAAATAAAACCAAAGAAGCCGTACAAAGTTACGAAGCTGCTTTGAGCAAAATGCCGCAAACCGCAGTAGGCCGCGAATTGCTACAAATGAAAATCGACAGCTTGAAATAAGTTTGTTTGAAATCAAGGCCGTCTGAAGTTGCAATGACTTTTCAGACGGCCTACACTTATCCTTATCAACCGTGTTTTTAAAACACCTGCTTGTGTTCCGCTCCCGTTTTTAGGCGGCACTTGACACAGAAAGACTCAATCATGAAACCAACCATCGCGCTTGTCGGCCGCCCCAATGTCGGCAAATCTACTTTATTCAACCGTTTGACGCGCACCAAAGACGCGCTCGTGCATGACCTGCCCGGCCTGACGCGTGACCGACATTACGGTCATGGCAAAGTCGGCAGCAAACCTTATTTGGTCATCGATACCGGCGGCTTTGAGCCGGTTGTGGACAGTGGCATTTTGCACGAAATGGCAAAACAAACCTTGCAGGCTGTCGATGAAGCCGATGCAGTGGTGTTTTTGGTGGACGGCCGCACCGGTTTGACGCCGCAAGACAAAATCATTGCCGACCGTTTGCGCCAAAGCCCGCGTCCTGTTTATTTGGCCGTGAATAAAGGCGAGGGCGGCAATAGGGCCGTACTTGCCTCCGAGTTCTACGAACTTGCTTTGGGCGACCCTTATGTTATTTCAGGTGCGCATGGCGATGGTGTGTATTATCTGATTGAAGATATTTTGGAAACCTTCCCCGAGCCTGAAAAGGAAGAGGAAGAAGCGAAACATCCTGTTTTTGCTGTAATCGGCCGTCCAAATGTCGGTAAATCGACCTTGGTAAACGCTATTCTCGGCGAAGAGCGCGTGATTGCCTTCGATATGGCAGGCACAACACGCGACAGTATCCATATCGATTTTGAACGTGAAGGCAAACCGTTTACCATCATCGATACCGCAGGTGTGCGCCGTCGCGGCAAAGTGGATGAAGCGGTGGAAAAATTCTCCGTTATCAAAGCCATGCAGGCGGTTGAAGCGGCAAATGTTGCTGTTTTGGTATTGGACGCGCAACAAGATATCGCCGACCAAGATGCGACGATTGCAGGTTTCGCTTTGGAAGCAGGCCGTGCCTTGGTGGTGGCGGTCAATAAATGGGACGGCATCAGCGAAGAGCGCCGCGAGCAAGTGAAACGCGATATCAACCGCAAACTGTATTTCCTTGATTTTGCTAAGTTCCACTTTATTTCTGCGTTGAAAGAGCGCGGTATAGACGGTTTGTTTGAAAGTATTCAGGCTGCCTACAATGCGGCGATGATTAAGATGCCGACGCCGAAAATCACGCGCGTATTGCAAAGCGCGATCGAGCGTCAACAGCCGCCGCGTGCTGGCTTGGTGCGTCCGAAAATGCGCTATGCCCACCAAGGCGGCATGAATCCGCCGGTAATTGTGGTACACGGCAATTCGCTGCACGCCATTTCCGACAGCTACACACGCTATTTGACCCAAACGTTCCGCAAAGCCTTCAATCTGCAAGGTACGCCGCTCAGAATTCAATACAATGTTTCGGAAAACCCGTATGAAAATGCGGAAGACAAACCGAAGAAAAAACCGCTGCGCCGTGTCAGCTTGAGCAACCGTATTGAGAAACGCGAAGGCCGCAAGGAAGAGAAAAACCGCTTCAAGAAGAAAACCAAAGTCAGCGTGAAAAAACAATTCAGCAAATAAACACAAAGGCCGTCTGAACAATTTCAGACGGCCTTTTTATAATGAAAAACAGATTGTTAGAGCTTCATGGCATATTTTTGATAGGGTTTGTCGAATTTAAAAAAACATCAAATTTGAATTGGGGATTGTTGTGAATATGGAAATGAAACAGTCGGTTTGACGTGAAGTTCCCTTATTGCTGGATTCCTAAACGGTGTGATAGAAAAAAATAGTTGGTAATTTATCCTATTCGGGGCTACAATCCCATCAAACGCCGATTTTGGCGTCTTTACAATCATAATAATGGAGCTCAAGAATATGACAGCTAAAGGACAAATGTTACAAGATCCTTTTTTGAATGCGTTGCGTAAAGAGCACGTTCCGGTTTCAATCTACTTGGTAAACGGCATCAAGCTGCAAGGCCAAGTGGAATCATTCGACCAGTACGTTGTTCTGCTGCGTAATACTTCCGTCACTCAAATGGTTTACAAACACGCTATCTCAACAATCGTTCCTGCACGCGCAGTCAGCCTGCAACACGAAAACAAACAACCTCAAGCCGCTGCCGCAGCTGCTCCGGTTCAAGTTGAGACAGTGCAACAACCTGCCGAATAAATGATGTAACGCATTCCTGTTTTTCAATACCTTACCGCTTTTGCGGTAGGGTATTTTTATTTTCAGACGACCTTTATCATGCTGCTTGAGAACATTCTTCCCTTTGCCCACTCCTTGTTACGACAAGCCTTAAAAGCAGGCGGCCGCGCTTTGGATGCGACGGCCGGAAACGGGCATGATACTTTGCTGTTGGCGCAGTCGGTTGGAGAGACGGGTAGGGTGTGGGCGTTTGATGTGCAATCCAAAGCACTGGAGCAGACTCAAGGCCGTCTGAAAGAAAATGGCGTAGATGGTTGGGTAGCCCTGATACATGACGGTCATGAAAACGTTTTATCTTATATCGACGAGTCTTTAGATGCCGCAGTATTTAATTTCGGTTGGCTGCCGGGGGGCGATAAAAGCTGTACGACTGAGGCGACAAGCAGCATCCGTGCGCTGACGGATACTTTGGGTTTGCTGAAAGAGGGCGGGCTGGCCGTAGCGGTATTGTATCCGGGACATGAAGCCGGCCGAATAGAGGCTGAAGCGATTGTGCAATGGGCGGAAACTTTGCCGCAGGAAGCATTTGCCGTGTTACGCTATGGCTTTGTCAACCGCCGCAATGCGCCTCCCTATCTGCTGGCGATTGAAAAGTTGCGTCAGAAATAGATGTTTGCGGTAAAATAGCTGCTTTGTTTTTCAACCCTCAACATAAGAAACTGCCATGCAATATCTGTTTGTAAAATACAGCCATCAGATTTTCGTTGCCATTACCATCCTGTTGTTCAACATCCGTTTTTTCCTGCTCTGGCGTCATCCTGAGAAGCCGTTGGCTGGCATTTGGAAAGCCATGCCACATTTGAACGACACCATGTTGCTGTTTACCGGCTTGTGGCTGATGAAGATTACCCATTTTTCGCCGTTCAATGCGCCGTGGCTCGGCATGAAAATCCTGCTGTTGCTGGTTTATATTGTGTTGGGCATGATTATGATGCGTTCGCGTCCGCGTTCGCCAAAATTCTATATCGTCTATGTTTTAGCCATGTCGTGTGTTGCCACGATTGTTTTCCTTGCCAAAACCAAAACGCTGCCGTTTTAAAAGAGGCCGTCTGAAATGTATCCGCATTTTGCCGTTATCGCTTTGGGTAGCAATCTCGCCAATCCTGCCGAACAGGTTCGCGCCGCTTTGGCTGAATTGGCCGCGCATCCACATATTCGGCTCGAAAAGGCTTCTTCCCTGTATCTGACTGCGCCGGTTGGCTATGATGATCAGCCCGATTTTGTGAACGCCGTTTGTGCGGTGAGAACTTCATTGGACGGCGTAGCGTTGTTGGCAGAGTTAAACCGCATCGAGGCCGAATTTGGGCGCGAACGTACCTTCCGTAATGCGCCGCGCACTTTGGATTTGGATATTATTGATTTTGACGGTATCCGCAGCGATGACCCGCATCTGACCTTGCCGCATCCGCGCGCGCATGAGCGCAGTTTCGTTATGTTGCCTTTGGCCGAAATCCTTCCGGATTTCGAGTTGGGCGAGTATGGCCGTGCGGCTGATTTGGCTCAGGCTTTGGGCGGGCAGGGTATTCTCCTGTTGAAAGAATAAGGGCCGTCTGAAAAACGGACTAAAACAAGAAAGGGCGTGTTGGACACGCCTTTTTTGCTATAAAATATTGTTGGGAAACACATTACAAAGAGTTACTATGAATCCTCGTTATATTGTTGTCGAAGGCGCCATCGGTAGCGGCAAGACCGCTTTGAGCCGCCGCTTGGCAGAGCATTTCAGCGCGTTGCTGTTGTCGGAGAATCCGGATCATAATCCGTTTCTTATGAAGTTTTACAGTAATGTTTCCAATAATGGTTTGGCTGCCGAGCTTTTCTTCCTGACGCGCCGCGCTGAAAGCGTGAATATTATTGAAGACCAATGTGCGCAAGGCGGAATGGTTGTGGCTGACTTTTTATTGGAAAAAGACCGTATTTTTACGCCTATCGTTTTGAATAATGACGAGCAGCAGCTTTTTGCCGATATGAAGCAACGTATTTTGCCGCAATACGCGGAACCCGATGTGGTGATTTATCTGCAAACCGCCGTCGAAAACAACCGCAAACGCCTGCAAAAACGTCACGAAGGCATTATCAGCTTGTTTCCTGAAGGCTATTTGGGACGGGTGCATGACGAATACAGTCATTTCTTCCATTTGTATCAAAGCGCGCCTTTGCTGACCGTCAATGCTGATGAGTTGGATTTGGCCGGCAATGACGACCACTTCCAGCTTTTGTTGCGCGCATTGGAAGATTTTCAAGGTACGCGCAGTTATTTGAATTTAAGCGAAAAATAAACGAAGGCTAGGTTTAGGCCGTCTGAAAGGAATAATATGTCAAAATATCAATTCACACTCCCATCTTCTTCCGGCAGCGATTTTAACTCCGCCGAACATTTGCCGTTGGTTGTCTATTTTTATCCTAAAGACAGTACTCCCGGCTGTACCACCGAAGGCTTGGATTTCAATGCCCGATTGGAGCAATTCAAAGCATTGGGCTATACCGTTGTCGGCATTTCGCGCGACGGTGTCAAATCGCATCAGAATTTCTGCACTAAACAAGGCTTCCAGTTTGAATTGTTGAGCGACAAAGAAGAAACCGTCTGCAAGCTGTTTGACGTGATCAAGCTGAAAAAGCTTTACGGCAAAGAATCCCTCGGCATCGAGCGCAGCACCTTTGTGCTGGACGAAAACGGCGAAATCGCTCATGAATGGCGCAAAGTCAAAGTGGCCGGACACGCGCAGGAAGTGTTGGATACAATTTCTCAAGTCTCTTGATAGGGCTTTGAAAACCTAAGGCCGTCTGAACGGATGTAAAGTCATGCCGTTCAGACGGCCTTTCAATACAGTTTGATGAATATGGACGATTTAATAGACAAGCTGCTTGAATCCCTTTGGCTGCAAGACAGGCTCAGCCACAATACGCTGCAAAGTTACCGCCGTGATTTGGTCAAAGTCGCCGCGCGGTTGGCCGAGGGCGGGCAGGATTGGTTGAGTGCCGATGAGTTTGCCCTGTCTGATGCCGTGTATGCGGAAGGGGAAAAAAACACGTCCCAAGCGCGGGCATTGTCGGCTTGCAAGCGTATGTACGGCTGGTTGGAAGAAACAGGCCAAAGAGCAGACAATCCCACCCGTTTTCTCAAGGCGCCGAAATCGGAACGCAAACTGCCCACGCTGATTACCGAAGCTCAAATCGACGCGCTGCTGGCTGCACCGGATGTGGAAACGCCGCATGGACTGCGCGACAAAGCCTTGCTTGAAGTCATGTATGCAACAGGTTTGCGCGTGACCGAAGCCGTCAAATTGACGCTCAGCGATATCGATTTACATCGCGGCAGTATCCGTACCATAGGCAAGGGCAACAAATTGCGTCTGGTTCCGCTGGGTCAGGAAGCGGCATATTGGGTGGAACGCTATTGCAACGAATCGCGCCCGTTGTTGCTGAAAAACAAAATCTGCGACGAAGTGTTTGTCAGCCAGAAACGCAGCGGCATCAGCCGTCAACTTGCATGGATGATAGTCAAAGAATATGCCGAAGCGGCCGGTATTGCTTCGCTCAGTCCGCACGGTTTGCGCCATGCTTTTGCCACGCATTTGGTTAATCACGGCGTCGATTTGCGTTCGGTCCAGATGATGTTGGGACATTCCGATATCAACACCACACAGATTTATACCCATGTTGCTAATATTCGTTTGAAAAACATGGTCGATGAACACCATTCCCGTTCATGAATAGAGGCGGCATTTCGAAGATGCCGCCTTTTGTTATCGTGGCCGTCTGAACGGTTATAAAGTTTACTATTTATAAAATAACAATCAAAATACAAATTTACATAGAAAAATTTCAAAACAAAAGGACAATGCCAATATTGCAATGCAAACCGTTTTTATTTATATTTACGTTCAAGAATAAATCCTACTCTCAATTACAGAGGGTAACAAAATTATTGGAGCACATCATGTTTGTCTGCATCTGCAACGCCATTACTGACCACGACATCAAAGAGACCATCGCCGCCGGTGCAACCACCATGAGCGATTTGCAGGCTCAATTGGGCGTGGCGACTTGTTGCGGTTGCTGCGGCGAATTGGCTGCATCGTTTTTGACTGCAAGCAGCGCCCAAAATACCGTGACTGCAGGTATTAACGTTCAGTCTTAATTTCAGAATACACACAAAGGCCGTCTGAAGGCGTTGTTTCGCGCCTGTTCAGACGGCCTTTGTCATGCCTGTATAGTTTAGCGGCATTTTGCTATACAATGGCCGCTTTTGTCCCTCCGAGAGTAACCGCCATGAAACTGACCTTGATGTTTCGGGAATATTGCAGCCTGTGCCACAAAATGCGCGAACAATTAAAGCCTTATCAGGAGCAGTTTGGATTTGAGCTAGATATTGTCGATGTTGATGCTGATCCGGTTTTAGAAGAAAAGTACAATGAGCTGGTGCCAGTTTTGCTGGATGGCGATACTGAAATTTGCCATTGGTTTTTGGACGAAGAAAAACTGAAAGCGCATTTGAGCGCATAACAAACCGTTGACCATATTATCTTTCAGACGGCCTTCGGTTGTTCATGCCGTCTGAACATTGATTTTATTATGACTGAAAAACTTTCTCCCGATGCGCTGATTGAAGCGGCGCTGTTGACGCAAGTCGAACCCTTAAACGAAAAAGCCATGCGAGAATTGTGCGTGCCGCCATTGTCGCAAGACAAGTTGATTGATGTGTTGGCGCAACTGAAGGCCCGTTGGCAGGGCAGGGCTTTGCAACTGGTGCATACCCATGAGGGCTGGCGTTTCCAAATCGCCCAAGCTGCCTTTGAACGACTGGGCAGCCTGCAAGAGCAGCGCGCGCCGCGTTATTCCCGCGCCGTGATGGAAACGCTGGCGATTATTGCCTATCAGCAGCCGGTAACGCGTGGCGATATCGAAGGCATACGCGGCGTAGCGGTGTCGCAAAATGTCATGCAAACCTTGCAGGATAGGGGCTGGATTGAAGTCATCGGCCACCGTGATTCTGTCGGCCGTCCGGCTTTGTGGGCGACAACAGCAACATTCCTAAGCGATTTGCGTTTGGAAAGTTTGGAAGAATTGCCGCCGCTGACTGAATTGGGCGAGCTGGTGTTGCCTGATTTGATGGAAACGCCGCCGACAGGCGATGAGGAAGCTGAAGAAGCAGTAGAATCAGGAAGCAGACTGATTAACTGATTTGAATGTAAAGGCCGTCTGAAACAATCGTGTTTCAGACGGCCTTTATGTTAGTTATTCTAGCGTTTTATAGCATTAAATGAACGCTTTATATCATTGAATAAGCCAGCCAGGGTAACAATATGGCGTGGTGCGTTTAGCAGTTTCTTAAAAAATAATTTGTTTAAAATAAATATCTTAGATAAACCATAAGAAAAATCTGATTTAAACTATAAAAAATCTTAGTTATAATCAGCTTATCTAAAGCTATTCCGCATAGTTGCGGGTAATTTACTAAGGAATACTGCAATGCTGTTGGCACTTTCTTTGCGTGATTTTGTCATTGTTGAAAACCTGAATCTTGATTTTCAAAACGGCTTTACCGTATTGACGGGCGAGACCGGCGCAGGCAAATCGATTACTCTGGATGCGATTGGCCTGTTGTTGGGCGATAAAGCCGATTACAGTCAAGTGCGAAGCGGCGCCAAAGAAGCGCAGTTGTCGGCTTTGTTCGATATCAGCGGTTTGCCTGAACTGAAAGCGCAGCTGCAGGAGCAAGGCCTTTTGGAAGAAGATGCCGAAGAGCTCAGCATCCGCCGTATTATCGATGCCAAGGGTAAAAGTCGCAGTTATATCAATAATCAGGTAGCAACATTGGCGCAGCTGAAAGCTATTGGCGAGCAGTTAATCGATATTCACGGCCAAAATGCCCATCATTCGTTGAATCAAGAGTCTGCGCAACGCGAGTTGTTAGACGCATTTGCTGGCAGCAAAGAGCAGGCAGAAACGGTCAAACAGCTTTATCAAAATTGGGTCAATGCGAAAAAAGCCCTGCAAGAAGCGCAAGAGCAGGCAGAAACCATGGCCATCGAACGCGAGCGTTTGGAATGGCAGTTTAATGAATTGAACCAATTGGAGCTCAAACCCAACGAATGGGAAACCTTAAGCCAAAGCCACGACAGCCTGGCGCATTCGGCCGAGTTGCTGCAAACCGCCGAGCAGGTGAGCGACAGTATAGACGGAGACAACGGCATCCAACGTCAAATCTACCAATGCCAAAAACTGCTGGGCAATCTGCAAAACATTGAGCCGCGCTTTGCCGAAAGTCTGAATATGCTGGCAAGTATTGAAGCTGAGTTGGGTGAAATCAGTGCCAATATGCGTGATGTGGCCGGTCGCAGCGACATCGATCCTAATGAATTAGCCGCACAAGAAAGCCGTATGGGCGAATTGATGAGCATGGCGCGCAAATACCGCATTGAGCCGGAAGAGTTGCCGCAAAAGTTGGCAGAAATTGACGAGCGCCTGCAAAACCTGCACGCGGCTGCCGATTTGGAAGCCTTGGAAAATACAGTCGCACGCAATCTTGCCGAATACCACGAAGCCGCGCATATTCTCTCCGCCATGCGTCATCAGGCGGCTGGTCGTTTGGGCGAAGAGACCACCGAGCATATGCAACATTTGGCCATGAAGGGCGCACGTTTTGACATCGTCTTGTTGCCGTCTTCGCCGACCGCACATGGTCTGGAGCAGGTACAATTCCAAGTGGCGGCGAATAAAGGCAATCCGTCCCGACCTTTGAATAAAGTGGCTTCCGGCGGCGAATTGGCGCGTATCAGCTTGGCTTTGCAAGTGGTTGCCAGCCAATACACGCAAGTGCCGACATTGATTTTCGACGAAGTGGATACCGGTATTGGTGGCGGCGTCGCCGAAATGGTCGGTAAAGCTTTGCGTGCCTTAGGTAAAAAACATCAAGTCTTGGCGGTAACCCATCTTCCTCAAGTCGCCTCTTGCGGTGAAAACCATTGGCAGGTCCGCAAGCATAGCGAAGGGGAGCAAACCGTCAGCGAAATCAGCGTGTTGAACCATCATCAGCGCATTGAGGAAATCGCGCGTATGCTGGGTGGCGAAATTATTACTGATACTACACGCAGCCATGCCGCCGAACTCTTGCATTTGGCAGCCGCCTAAAAGCCTCAAGGCCGTCTGAAAATAGGATTCAGACGGCCTTTTCTATATTTTGCCACCTTTTCAGGCAGGCAGAATACAAGGTATGATTATATCGTCTATTTACAAGGAAATTTTGATGAAAGTCCTGTTTATCGCCGATCCAATGGCAAGTTTTAAAACCTATAAAGACACTACTTACGCCATGATGCGTGAAATGGCAAAGCGCGGTTGGCAGCTTTTTCATACCTTGAGCGGAGAATTGTCCGTCCGTGAAGGCTTGGTGGTGGCTCAGGCGGCGGCATTTGAGTTTGTCGGCGCGAAGAACGATGACGATCATGAATGGTTTAAAGCAGAGGCAAAAGTTCAGACGGCCTTGAAAGATTTCGATGCGGTCATTATGCGCACTGATCCGCCGTTTGATATGCAATATCTGTACGCAACCCAGTTTTTGACGTTGGCACAGCAGCAGGGTGCAAAAGTATTTAACAGCGGACAAGCAATGCGCGATTTCAATGAGAAATTGGCGATTTTGAACTTCAGCCAGTTTACCGCGCCCACTTTGGTTACCACACGTTCCGCCGATGTCCGTGCCTTTTTGAAAGAACACGGCGACATCATCATCAAACCGTTGGACGGCATGGGCGGTATGGGCATTTTCCGCCTGACCGAATCCGACCCCAATATCGGCAGTATCCTTGAAACCCTGATGCAGCTTGATTCACGCACCATCATGGCACAACGCTATATTCCTGAAATCGTACATGGCGACAAGCGCATTTTGATTATCGGCGGGGAAGTTGTTCCGTATGCTTTGGCGCGTATTCCGCAAAACGGTGAAACGCGCGGCAACTTGGCTGCCGGCGGTCGCGGCGTGGCACAGGAATTGAGCGAGCGCGACCGTGAAATTGCAGAAACCCTTGCGCCTGAATTGAAACGCCGCGGCATCTTGCTTGCCGGTTTGGATGTCATCGGCAGCAACCTGACCGAAGTCAATGTAACCAGCCCGACCGGCTTCCAAGAGATCATGAAGCAAAAAGATTTCGACGTTGCTGCCATGTTCGCAGATGCCGTGGCATCTTGGGTAAAACAATAAATCCAAAGGCCGTCTGAAAATTGACCCGACCGTTTCTTTTCAGACGGCATTCTAATGTTGAGTATATGATGAAACCATCTTCCTATGCTTCTGAGAAAAAAGGCAAAAGCGGCATCAAGCGCATTATCAACGCGTTTGGTTATTCCAAAGACGGACTGGCTGCCGCGTATCGTTATGAAAGCGCATTTCGCCAAGTTTTTTGGTTGAACCTGATTTTAATTGTCTTGGCGTTGTTTCTTGATTTCGGCTCGGTCACCAAAATGGTGCTTGTTGTCGCATCGTTTATTTCATTGATTACCGAATTGTTTAATACCGCCGTCGAGGCAGCCGTTGACCATACCTCTACTGAAAAACACGAGCTGGCCAAGCGTGCCAAAGATGCCGGTTCGGCCACGCAACTGATGGCTTTGTTCATGTTATTTATTGTTTGGATTATTGCATTAACTGCTTAAAAATGTGGTAATATGGTAATTCGTTAGGATTAGATAGTATTAATTAATCTATATCAAAGTTTTCAGACGGCCTTTGGTTGTAAGATGAAGACTGTATATCCCAGCCATTTGGCAAACACAAGGAGCAAAACATGAAAAAATTAATGGCAACCCTGATTCTGGCAGGCTTGGCAACTTCCGTATCTGCAGCCGGTATCCATATTGAAGACGGTTGGGCACGTGCCACTGTCGAAGGTATGAAAATGGGTGGCGCATTCATGAAAATCCAAAACGATGAAGCCAAACAAGACTTCTTGGTAGGTGGCAGCAGCCCTGTTGCAGAACGCGTTGAAGTACACACCCATATTAACGACAACGGCGTTATGCGTATGCGCGAAGTTAAAGGCGGCGTGCCTTTGGCTGCAAAAGGCGTAACCGAGCTGAAACCAGGCAGCTACCACGTTATGTTCATGGGTCTGAAAAAACCGCTGAAAGAAGGCGAAAAAGTACCTGTAACCCTGAAATTCAAAAACGCGAAATCTCAAACTGTCGAGCTGGAAGTGAAAACTGCACCACAATCCGGCATGGATCACGGTCACGGCCATGGTCACGGTGGCGCGCATCAGCACTAATTGCTTGAATTTGCATATAAAGGCCGTCTGAAAGTCATTGGGCTTTCAGACGGCCTTTTCTGTCGTTAAATCAAAATGTGCTAAAATCAAGCTTTAAAAAATATATTTGAAACCCACATTCCCCTCATGAATACTACCAACACACCAACAAACATCATCGTCGGCCTTTCCGGCGGCGTCGATTCATCCGTTACCGCAGCCCTGCTCAAACAGCAAGGCCATCAAATCAGTGGCGTGTTCATGCAGAACTGGGAAGATGACGACAACGACGAATATTGCAGCATCAAACAAGATTCCTTTGATGCTATTGCCGTTGCCGATATCATCGGAATCGATATCGACATCGTCAATTTTGCTGCGCAATATAAAGACAACGTATTTGCCTATTTCCTCAAAGAATACAGCGCGGGCCGCACGCCAAATCCGGATGTCTTGTGCAATGCTGAAATTAAATTCAAATGCTTTTTGGACTATGCCATAGAGCAGGGTGCCGATACCATTGCCACCGGGCACTATGCCCGCAAAGAAGTTCGCAACGGAGTGCATTACCTGCTCAAAGGCTTGGATCAAAACAAAGACCAAAGCTATTTCCTGTACCGCCTCAAACCTTTCCAACTCGAGCGCGCAATTTTCCCATTGGGCGAGTTGGAAAAACCTGAAGTCCGCCGTCTTGCCGAAGAATTCAAATTACCGACCGCAACCAAAAAAGACAGTACCGGTATTTGCTTTATCGGCGAACGCCCGTTCCGCGAATTTCTGCAAAAATACCTGCCGACCAATAATGGCAAAATGGTTACCCCTGGAGGCAAAGTAGTCGGCGAACACGTCGGCCTGATGTTTTACACGCTGGGCCAACGCAAAGGCTTGGGTATCGGCGGCGCAGGCGAGCCATGGTTTGTTGCGGCCAAGGATTTGACCAAAAACGAACTGATTGTCGTCCAAGGTCATGACCATCCTTTGCTTTATACACAAAGCCTGATTATGAACGATTTGAGTTTCACATTGCCGGAACGTCCGAAAGAAGGCCGCTATACCTGCAAAACGCGCTACCGCATGGCTGACGCGCCTTGTACGTTGCGTTACTTGGATGATAAAACCATCGAGCTTGTTTTTGACGAGCCGCAATGGGCGGTAACTCCCGGACAGTCAGCGGTACTGTACGACGGCGATGTGTGCTTGGGCGGCGGTATCATCATGTCCACCGACAAGCCTGTCATTATTACTGCTTAATAAAAGGGCCGTCTGAAAACGAAGCGGCAGATTGAATAAAGCCTTTCAGACGGCCTCGATTTCAAAAAACGACTAAATAAAAGACTGATCAACATGGAAAAACTCTGGCTCAAAAGCTACGAACAAGGCGTCAACCCCGAAATCGATATCTCTCAATACAGCTCCATCAGCGACGTATTCCGTCAAAGTGTCGAGAAATTCTCGGATAAACCTGCTTTTCAAAACATGGGCAAAACGCTGACTTATGCCGAAGTGGGCAAGTTGGCGACCGATTTTGCGTCTTACCTGCAAAACGTATTGAAACTGCCGCGCGGTGAGCGTGTGGCAATTATGATGCCGAACGTTTTGCAATATCCGATTGCGCTTTTCGGTATTTTGCAGGCAGGTTTGGTGGCAGTGAATACGAATCCGCTTTATACGCCGCGCGAGTTGGAACATCAGTTGAAAGACAGCGGCGCGACAACGATTGTCGTGTTGGAGAACTTTGCCAATACGCTGGAATTGGTGTTGCCGCGTACACAAATCAAACATGTGATTGTCGCGTCGGTCGGCGAGATGTTCGGCATGATTAAGGGCGCGTTGATGAACTTCGTCATCCGCAAAGTGAAAAAAATGGTGCCGGAATACCGCATTCCCAATACCATCACTTTTCAGACGGCCTTGAAGCAAGGTGCGGCCAATACGTTCAAGCCAGTCGAGTTGACGCGCGACGATACTGCCTTGCTGCAATATACAGGCGGTACAACCGGTTTGGCGAAAGGCGCCGTCCTTAGTCACGGCAATATCTGCGCCAATATGCTTCAGGCGAAAGAATGGATTAAATTCCAACTGAGCGAAGGCGAAGAAACCGTCATCGCCGCGCTGCCGCTTTACCACATCTTTGCCTTGACGGTAAACCTGATGATTTTCGCCAATACCGGTTCTAAAATCATCCTGATTACCAACCCTCGCGATATGAAAGGATTTATCGGTGAATTGAAAAAAGAGCCGATCAGCGTATTCATCGGTGTGAATACCCTGTTTAATGCGATGGTCAACCGTCCGGATTTTGCCGAAGTTGATTTTTCCCGTTTGAAGCTGACTTTGGGCGGCGGTATGGCAACACAAAAAGCCGTGGCGGAAAAATGGAAAAAAATTACTGGTACGCCGATTGTGGAGGCTTACGGCTTGACCGAAGCCAGCCCGGGCGTATGTTGTAATCCTTTGAATATCGAAGCTTACAGCGGTGGTATCGGCTTGCCTGTTTCTTCAACCGAGGTCGAATTGCGTGATGCAGACGGCAAAGAAGTGCCTATCGGACAACCGGGCGAATTGTGGGTACGCGGCCCGCAAGTGATGAAAGGCTATTGGAACCGTCCGGAAGAAACCGCCAAAGCAATCGATGCGCGCGGCTTTTTGGAGACCGGCGACATTGCTGTTATGGATGAAAAAGGTTGGTTGAAGCTGGTGGACCGCAAAAAAGATTTGATTGTGGTATCTGGTTTCAATGTGTATCCGAACGAAATTGAAGAAGTGGTGGCTAGCAATGACAAGGTTTTGGAAGTCGCCTGTATCGGCGTGAAAAATGAGAAAACCGGCGAAGCGATTAAGGTCTTCGTCGTACGCAAAGATCCGTCTTTGACCAAGGAAGAGTTGATCGATTTCTGCCGTAAAGAGCTGACGGCGTATAAAGTGCCGAAAGACATCGAATTCCGCGACGAGTTGCCAAAATCCAACGTTGGCAAAATCCTGCGCCGCGAACTGCGCTGATATATAGAATCAGTATGATAAGGCCGTCTGAAAACGCTGTTTTCAGACGGCCTGAAGCTTTTGCCGTTTGCCAGAATATGCTGCTTCAAGTTAAAATCACACATTCCAACATGGGTATCACATCATGACTAAATTTATTTTCGTAACCGGCGGCGTTGTATCTTCTTTGGGTAAAGGTATCGCCGCCGCTTCTATTGCTACTATTCTCGAGTCGCGTGGCTTGAACGTGACCATGCTTAAGCTCGACCCGTATATCAACGTTGACCCGGGTACCATGAGCCCGTTTCAACACGGCGAAGTATTCGTGACCGATGACGGCGCGGAAACCGACCTCGACCTCGGTCATTACGAGCGTTTCATCAACGCCACCATGACCCGCCGCAACAGCTTCAGTACCGGCCAAGTCTATGAAAACGTGATTGCTAAAGAGCGTCGCGGCGACTATTTGGGCGGTACCGTACAAGTGATTCCGCACATTACCGATGAAATCAAACGCCGTATCCATGAAGGCGCGGCTGGTTATGATGTGGCGATTGTTGAAATCGGCGGTACAGTCGGCGATATCGAATCGTTGCCTTTCTTGGAAGCCATCCGCCAAATGCGCAGCCAGCTTGGCCGCAATAATACATTGTTTGCCCACCTGAGCTATGTTCCTTACATTGCCGCCGCCGGTGAAATTAAAACCAAACCGACCCAGCATACCGTTAAAGAAATGTTGAGCATCGGTTTGCAACCGGACATCCTGATCTGCCGTATGGACAGAGAAATGCCTGCGGACGAGCGTCGTAAGATTGCATTGTTCTGTAACGTTGAAGAACGCGCCATCGTGGGCAGCTACGATGTGGACAGCATTTACGAATGCCCTGAAATGCTGCACAACCAAGGCATCGACAGCATTATTACCGAGCAGTTGCAGCTGAATGTCAAACAAGCCGATTTGACCGAATGGAAGAAAATCGTTCACGCGATTCAAAATCCGAAACACACCGTCAAAATTGCGATGGTCGGCAAATACGTTGATTTGACCGAGTCCTACAAATCATTGATCGAAGCCCTGAAACACGCCGGTATTCACACTGAAACCGACGTACAAATTACCTTTGTCGACAGCGAAAGCATCGAGAAGAGCAATGGCGACGTTTCCATGCTCAAAGACATGGACGCGATTTTGGTGCCGGGCGGCTTCGGTTCACGCGGCGTGGAAGGCAAAATTGCCGCCGTACGCTATGCGCGTGAAAACAACGTACCATACTTGGGCATCTGCCTGGGCATGCAAATTGCCCTGATTGAGTACGCCCGCGATGTTGCAGGCTTGAAAGGTGCGAACTCTACCGAGTTTGATTTGAAATGCGCCGCGCCTGTCGTTGCCCTGATTGACGAATGGCAAACTGCCGACGGCAGCGTAGAAACCCGTGACGAATCTGCCGATTTGGGCGGTACCATGCGTTTGGGCGCGCAAGAAGTTGACCTCAAACCGGGCAGCCTTGCCGCAAAAATCTACGGCAGCGAACATATCCGCGAACGTCATCGCCACCGCTACGAGGTCAACAACAACTATGTTCCTCAGTTGGAAAAAGCCGGTTTGGTCATTGGCGGCGTATCTGCAGGCCGCGAGCGTTTGGTTGAAACCATCGAATTGCCAAATCATCCTTGGTTCTTCGCGTGTCAGTTCCATCCGGAATTTACTTCCAATCCGCGCAAAGGCCATCCTTTGTTCAGCGCGTTTGTGAAAGCCGCGTTGGGTAACAAAAAAGCCTGATTGATGTGATTGAAAAAGCACCCGTTTCCGGGTGCTTTTTTGTTTTCAGACGGCCTTAGAAGTTATTTGTCTTCATTGACTTCGCGGTCGTTTAAAGGTTGTACGGGACGGTTGTTTTCGCCGCCGATAATGTCGCGCATAGCTTTAAACTGCGCCGCATTTGCCTAAACCGGAGTTTTTAAGACAACCCAAGTCACGTTTTCGCTGCAAATAGGAAAGGCCGTCTGAAATTTCTTTCAGACGGCCTGTTTTATTTAAAAATGTTGTAAAAAGTCTAAACTCTAATGAATAAAAGTGTCTATCAAGATGAAAGTAGTTGTTTGTAGCGTTGGAAAACATTAATATTGCCAAACGTGTTTTCACGAGATTTTAACTTTGTTTTGGAGAGAATAATGAAAAAATCGATTATCGCTTTGGTTATTGCCGGTTTGCCGCTGGCTGCCTCTGCAGACGTCATTCTGTATGGTCAAATCAAAAGCAGCGTGACCGTCGGTCAAGTAAAAATCAAAGGTGATGCAGGTTCTGAAACCAGCTCTACCGCAACCAGCATCAATGACAATACCTCCCGTATCGGTTTCAAAGGCAGCGAAAACCTCGGCGGCGATTTGAAAGCTATCTGGCAAGTTGAACAAAAAACGGCCATTACCGGTGGTTCTCAAGGTTTTGCCAATCGCGATTCCTTCATTGGTTTGCAAGGTAAATTCGGTAAAGTCCGTGCCGGTAAACTCAGCAATATGCTGAACGAAATGGACACCATCGATCCATGGATGTACAAAACCAATGCCGCAGGCTTGGGCATCTTTACCCGTACCGGCAACCGTAACGCCGCTGTACGCTACGACAGCCCGGATTTCGGCGGATTCAAATTCAACGTGTCTTACGCACCGCGCGACAACCGCAATCCTTCAGACAAATACACGCACACCAAACCGGCCAAAGACCAATACACCGGCGGCGTGAGTTTCTCTAAAAACGGCTTTACCGCCAATGCGGCTTACGGCCACTACAACGGCGCGTACACCGACAAATCAGGCAAAGTCAAAGCGGCGCAAATCGCCAAAGTCGAAACTTATTACGATAAAGACAATCTCTTTGTCGGCGGCGGCGTACACTATGCCAAAGGCCATGAGACAGGCAACGAATATTTAGGCTATTTCACCGATGGTTTTAATGAGTACAAGGGTAGTGACATTACTGTCGATTCAGGCAAATCTGAAGCCGTGAAAGTAGTTGATGCAGCGGTAACAGTCGGCTACAAATTGGGCAATGTCACCCCACGCATTACTTACGCGCACGGCTGGCCTGCCAAGGGCGTGAACAGTGGAGAAAAATTGGTGGATAAATTCGACCAAGTCGTTGTCGGCGGCCAATACACCTTCAGCAAACGCACCGGCGTAGTTGCCCAACTGGCGTATCTGAAAGTCGGCAACAAAACCCGTCTGACTGCAGCCAACAAAGGCGGCGTTGAACAAAAAGCCGCTTCTGTGGGCCTGTATCACAAATTCTAAGCTGTCTCTAAAGACAAGGCCGTCTGAAAAATTTCAGACGGCCTTTTTGTTGATTAAAGCGGTTTATTTGTCGTGGTTGGTCAGCGTTGTGCCGTGACGACCGCCGCGTTCTTTCAAACGTTGTACCAAGCCTTCAACCGTTGTCGGCATACCGTCGATACAGAATGCCTGATACAGGGCGGTGTGCAGGGCGTCGTTGCGGCTGAACGCATTGCCGATCAGCTTCCAATCGCCTTTGCGCGGCTCGATCCAGCGGTGGTTTACTGTGTCGCCGTATGCGAATACTTTGTAAGACGAACGCTTGTCGTTGCTGTAAGTAAAGGACGTGCGGGCGCAATAGAGGCCTTCGACGGAGAGGTTGTCGTAGCCTTTGTCGGAGCGCACATTCAAGACGTAGCGGATGCTGTTGTCAGGCGCAGGCATGATTTGCAGGCTGCTGAGCAGGATTTTGGGCTGCTTGCCGTAGGTTTCGTTAACGTAGAGGTTGAACCAATCGCCCGATTGGGTATCGGGCAGGGGTGGCAACTCGGCTTTGTGTTCTTTAAATTCGCGTGCGGCAACTTCTTCAGGGCTTTCCTGATAACGCGTGTTGGTCAGCGTATCCTTTTGGCTGAAACCCAAAGCAAATGCTTGAGTCGCGGCAAGGCTGAGAGCGAGAAGGGCAAAACGGCGCATAGACAGCTCCAAAGTGAAAAACGGCTTTATTTTATGGGCTTGCAGGGTGGGGTGCAAGTAAGTGCGGTATAATTGACGTTAATTCTGATTAATATGACGAGTTTTCATCATGAATACACAAACTCTGGATGTCATCGGTTTGAAATGCCCGTTGCCGATTTTGCGTGCAAAAAAAGCTTTGGCGCAAATGCAGGAGGGCGAAGTGCTGACCGTATTGGCCACCGATGGCGGCGCGCCCGGCGATTTTGAAGCGTTTTGCCGTCAGACCGGACATGTTTTGTTGGAATCGAGCGAGGCCGACGGCGTGTTCAAGCTGGTGTTGAAACACAAATAAAGGCCGTCTGAAATGTCTAAAGCCGTCGCGTTGTCTGCCGTCGTATTGGCTGTTTGCCTGAGTGCATGCGGCAATGAAAGTGTTTCGCCGCAGAACGCTGCCGATTATGCCCAAAATGTAACCGACTTGTTCCGCCAAAGCTGTGTGGCTGCAGACGGCGATGCCGCCATTGTCGGCGAGTTCGCCAATGCCAACAAACTGGTTTTATTGTCGAAAAAAGATATGGCCGATTTGCCTGCCGGAATGATGGATTTGGAGGCATTGAGCATTTGGAAGAAAACGGTAAACGGCGCAGATTATTATTTGAGCCTGACCGAAGACAGTTGCAGCGTGCGTACGGCCAAAGCCAATGACCATCTGATTTTCAAACAATTTTTGGCTTTGGCAGAAAATCCGCCGCAAGGTTTGAACGCTGAATTGCGTGCCGATAATTTGTCGGAAGCCCCGTTGCCCATGCGTCAGATTTCCTACGCATGGCGCGCGTCCGGCAGTCCGAAAGAAACCTTGCTGACCGTCAAAACAACGTCGTTCGAGCATTTTCCGGTACAGGCTGTTTTTTATTTGACCCATCATTCTTACGACAATAAGGCCGCCGTTTTGCCTTAGACCGGTTGACGATTGAAACATCAAATTAATAGAAACCATTCCGCCGAATAAAGGCCGTCTGAACATTATCAAACCAAACCACTCGAAAGTAAGTTATGCAAACCCTGACCATCATCCGCCCCGACGATATGCACTTACACCTGCGCGACGGCGACGCGCTCAAAGCCGTTGCCCCGTACACCGCCCGACAAATGGGCCGCGCGGTTATTATGCCCAACCTCAAACCGCCCGTCGTCAGCGTTGCCGATGCCCAAGCCTACAAAGTGCGCATTATGGCCGCCCTGCCGGAAGGCAGCACCTTCCAGCCGTTGATGACGCTTTATTTGACCGACAACGCCACTCCCGAACTCGTGCGTGAGGCTAAGGCTGCCGGTATTGTGGCTTTCAAACTCTATCCGGCAGGCGCGACCACCAATTCTGATTCCGGCGTAACCGACCTGTTCAAACTGATTCCCGTGTTGGAAGAAATGGCGAAACAGGGCATTTTGTTCTTGGTTCACGGCGAAGTCACTGATCCTGAAATCGATATTTTCGACCGTGAGGCCGCCTTTATCGAGCGCGTGATGAAGCCGGTTTTGGCACAAGTGCCGAATCTTAAAGTAGTGTTTGAACACATCACCACTGCCGAAGCCGCCCGACTGGTATTGGAAGCAGGCGATAATGTGGCCGCGTCCGTGACGCCGCAACACTTGCTGCTCAACCGCAACGACCTTTTGGTCGGCGGCGTGCGTCCTCATCATTTCTGCCTGCCTGTACTCAAACGTGAAACCCACCGTCAGGCTTTGGTTGCTGCCGTTACCGGTGATAAGGCACACAAATTCTTCCTCGGCACGGATTCTGCGCCACATGCTAAAACTGCCAAAGAAAATGCTTGCGGTTGCGCCGGTATGTTCAGCGCGATAACCGCCATCGAGCTTTATGCCGAAGTGTTTGAGAAAGCAGGCGCGTTGGACAAACTGGAAGCCTTTGCTTCTAAAAACGGCCCGCGTTTCTACGGTCTGCCTGAAAATTCCGATACCATCACATTGGTCAAACAAACGCAAACCGTTCCTGCCAGCGTGCCTTACGGCGATGGCGAACTTGTACCGATGAGGGCCGGCGGTGAGATTGAATGGACGGTGCAATATTAAATTTGCCGTCAATGAGGCATAAAAAGAAACAACCTGCTTGAAAGGGCAGGTTGTTTTTTATTGTTGTTCAGACGGTCTGTTATGGGGAGGGGAGGCATACAAGGCCGTCTGAAAACCAAATTATATTGCGTGTTTATTCGGTCAACATGGGTTTCAGCGCTTCCCAAGCCTGTGGCAGTTGGGTAAAGCCGTCCGAAGCCATCAAATGGCCGCCTTCGGGAATATGGATAACAGGGCTTTTGAGTTTGGCCGCCATGTCCAAAGTCAGTTCGGGCGGAACATGAGTGTCGTTGTCGGAAACCAAGCAGTGTTTGGGCATGTCGATTTTGCGCAGGATGTCGAAGTCGGGGGATGCTGCTTTAATGTAGGCATCAAGCGCAGGCAGGGGTGGCAGTGTATCGGCAAAACCGGCGGCAAGCAGCAGGCCGCCGATTTTTTGCGGCTGTTGGCGGCTGAGGAAGTGAAGGAGGGTAATGCAGCCGAGACTGTGGCCGACTAGGAAGGTATGGGCATCGGGCTTACCAATGTGCTGGTCTAGGGTAAACTGCCACGCGCTCGTGCTTGGTTTGTCGGGATTGGGCATGGCGAGGGAGATTGCTTGTGCGCCGGTGCTTTTGATTTGGGCGCAAAGCCAGTCAAACCAGTTGCCGTGCGGATTGCCTTCAAAGCCATGTACGATATAAACGCGTCGGTTCATGTTTCTCCTCCTTCAGACGGCCTGAGACTTTTGTCTAAATCTCTGCCTGCAAGTGTTTATTATACCATGTTTGTTTATGTTTTATTGTTTGTCGCTTTGTCAGGATTTTTGATTAAGCTTTTGTTGTTAAATGATATTTGCAAGAATAATAAAGCAAACAACACGGCAGGGGCGGATGGCTTTGCCGTGTTGTTCGGGTTTGAAATATATAGGGGCCGTCTGAAAAAACGGTTTAGAAATAGCCTTGTTTTTTGCGCTCTTCCATTGCCGCTTCCGATACGCGGTCGTCCATGCGTGTGGCACTGCGTTCGGAAATGGTCGCGGCGGCGGTTTCGGCAATGATGTCCTCGGGTGTGGCGGCGGTGCTGGTAACCGGGCAGGTGCAGGAAATATCGCCGACGGTACGGAAACGGACATCGCGGATTTGGGCAACTTCACCTTCACGTTTTGGGGTCAACGGGGTAACGGGAACGAGCAGGCCGTTGCGTTCGACAACTTCGCGCTTGTGGGTGTAATAAATCGGCGGCAGGGCGAGTTTTTCGCGTGCGATGTATTGCCAGATATCCAATTCCGTCCAGTTGGAAATCGGGAACACGCGCATGTTTTCGCCTTGGAACAGGCGCGTATTGTAGAGCGACCATAATTCAGGACGTTGGTTTTTAGGATCCCATTGGCCGAACTCGTCGCGGAAAGAGAAGATGCGTTCTTTGGCGCGCGCTTTTTCTTCATCGCGGCGCGCGCCGCCCATCAGTGCATCAAAGCCTTGTTCTTCAATGGTTTCAACCAGTGTAACGGCTTGGGCGGCGTTGCGCGAATCAGTTTCGCGGCGTAAGACGACGCTGCCTTTGCGGATGGACTCTTCTACGCTGCCGACCACAAGTTGTACGCCGGTGCGTGCGACCGTGTCGTCGCGGAACCGGATGACTTCGGGGTAGTTGTGGCCGGTATCGACGTGCAGGAGTTTGAACGGCAGCTTCAGCGGACGGCCTTCGATTTGGAAGGCTTTGACGGCAAGCGCCAGCAAGACGACGGAGTCTTTGCCGCCGGAAAACAGCAGGGCCGGGTTTTGGGCGTTGGCAATCACTTCGCGGATGATGTAGATAGACTCGGCTTCGAGCCAGTCGAGGTGGTGGTTTTGGATGGACATTTTTTCTCTACTTTGCAATCTTGGCGATAGCCGATACTTTAGTGAGGCCGTCTGAAAAAGGGAAAGAATGGTTTGTTTGTTGCAAAGATGTTTTTGTTATATTGCCCGAGTGTGTTTTCAGACGGCCTTTGCGCTTTAACTTATTTTTAACCCGATTTCTCTGACGAAGCGCCTGTCTTCGCGTACACTTTGGTTTTTTAGAAATGAGAATGGTTTATGTATCACGGCGAGAGATTTAATGCGTACAGCCATTTGGCCGGTTTCTTATTGGCAGTGGCGGCCTTGGTGCTGATGCTGGTGAAAGCGGTGGAATCGGCGGACGGCTATCGGATTGTCGGTGCACTGACTTACGGAATCTGCCTGCTGCTTCTGTATTTGGGTTCAACCTTATACCACAGTATTCCGCAGCCGAAAGCCAAGGCGATTTTGCAAAAGGTCGATCATTGCCTGATTTATCTTTTGATTGCAGGCAGTTATACGCCGTTTACGCTGATTACCCTGCAGGGCGGCTGGGGCTGGTCGCTTTTCGGCGTGTCGTGGGGGCTGGCTTTGCTGGGCATTGTTCAGGAGCTGACGATCGGGCGTAAAAGCGAGAAACGGCTGCTGTCGATGGTGATTTATGTGTTGATGGGCTGGTTGATTGTGGTGGCAGTGTGGCCACTGATACAGTCGCTTTCGGCAGGCGGATTATTTTGGCTGGTGTTGGGCGGCGTATTGTATAGCGCGGGGATTTATTGGTTTATCAACGATACGAAAATCCGCCACGGCCACGGTATCTGGCACTTGTTTGTCTTGGCAGGCAGTTTGACGCAATTTATCAGCATTTATTTTTATGTGTTGTAGTTTCAGACGGCCTGAAATAAAAAACCTCTCAGTTTGGCTGAGAGGTTTTTGTTTGTCGTTAATCTGGGTTTTTGTCGTGGAATTCGTGGAATTCGTAGTTGTAGGTCAACTCTTTGCCGGCTTTGGTTTGCGCCAGATAATCGTCGTAAACCGCACGGATTTCCTTACGCAGCAGGAAGAGGGCGATTAAGTTCGGCAAGACCATAAAGCCGTTGAACATATCGGACATACTCCAAACCAAATCCACTTTGCCCAATGTACCCAATACGATGGCCACCAAAACCAGTGCGCGGTAGATGCCCAAGTGTTTGCCGCGGAACAGGAAGCGGATATTGGATTCGCCGAAGTAGTACCAGCCGATGATGGTGGTAAAGGCGAAGAAGGTCAGACAGACGGCGAGCAGTTGCGAACCGAAACCTGGAAAGGCTTTGTTAAAAGCCAGTTGGGTAACTGCCGCGCCGGTTTCGCCGGACAAGTTAGCGTCGGTCAGCAGGATAATCAGCGCAGTTGCCGTGCAGACCATCAGCGTATCGATAAAAATACCGATAAACGCGGCCATACCTTGTTGCACAGGGTGTTTGACGTTGGCGGTCGCATGAGCGTGCGGAGTCGAACCCATACCGGCCTCATTGGAAAACAGGCCGCGTGCCACGCCGAAGCGGACAGCTTCGCGCATACCGATACCGGCCGCACCGCCCAATACTGCTTCAGGATTGAAGGCAGCAACAAAGATACTGTGGAACATCGGGATGATGTGGTCGGAGAATTTGAACAAAATAATTACGGCACACAAGATGTAAATCACCGCCATAAACGGCACGACAAATTGCGCGATACCGGCAATGCGGTTGATGCCGCCGATGATGATCAGGCCGGCGAATACTGCCAAAGCAATGCCGACAGCCATCGGAGGAATATCGAAAGCCAAATTCATGGCCGAGGCGATAGAGTTGGATTGTGTCGCGTTACCGATGAAGCCCAGCGCGATAATCAAGGCAATGGAGAAAAAACCGGACAGGAAACGCGCCGCACCACGACCGATTTTCGGCGTCAGCCCGTGCGTAATGTAAAACGCAGGGCCGCCGATGTATTTGCCGTGGCTGACCACGCGGTATTTTTGCGCCAAAACGGCTTCTGCAAAAATGGTAGACATGCCCAAAATGGCAGACAACCACATCCAAAAAATGGCACCCGGGCCGCCGGCAGTAATCGCAGTGGCGACACCGGCAACGTTACCGGTACCGATTTGCGCGGAAATCGCCACGGCAAGCGCTTGAAATTGAGACAGGGATTTGCCTTCGTGGTCTTTGTCTTTTTTGCTGAACAAGCCGCCGAAAACGGCTTTAAAACCCGCCCCCAATTTGGTAACTTGCGGCGCGCCCAAGTACAGGGTAAAAAACAGGCCGATACCGATTAAGGCGTAAATCAGCAGGTAGTCCCAAAGAACCTGATTGACTGCACCCACCAGAGCAGACAATATTTCTTCCATAATAAAACCTTTAATAAAAACAATAAAAATAAAATGATACGGGTAACTACTCCCACTCATTTTTCATGGTTGGCAACATCGGCGAGCAGGCCGTTTTGCCATTCGATACCGGTTAAGTTGTTAACAATTTTGACCGGTTTTGTCATCATACCGTAAACCTTCGTGAATTAAAACGAAAAACTGACAAGGGTTTGCCGCAAATGTGCTTCTTTATTTTAAAAAAGGTTTCTTTGTTTTCAGACGGCCTGTTTTTGCAAATGTTTGGGCCGTCTGAATATTTTGGCTAAAGCTAACTTATGATAAAATGCACGCCTTACAAATGAAGCAAATTCCGCCTCAGAGCGTGAAAAAACGAAAGGAATCAACATGGCAGGCCATAGTAAGTGGGCAAATATCCAACACAAAAAAGCCCGACAAGATGCCAAACGCGGCAAAATCTTCACCCGTCTGATTAAAGAAATTACCGTTGCTGCCCGTATGGGCGGCGGCGACCCCGGCGCAAACCCGCGCCTGCGCTTGGCTTTGGAAAAAGCCGCTGAAAACAATATGCCTAAAGACAACGTGCAACGTGCCATCGATAAAGGTACGGGCAATCTGGAAGGCGTGGAATATATCGAGTTGCGTTACGAAGGCTACGGCATCGGCGGCGCGGCTTTGATGGTAGACTGCCTGACCGACAACAAAACCCGTACCGTTGCCGATGTGCGCCATGCATTCACTAAAAACGGCGGCAACTTGGGTACCGACGGTTGCGTAGCGTTCAACTTCGTTCATCAAGGCTATTTGGTGTTCGAACCGGGCGTTGACGAAGATGCGCTGATGGAAGCGGCTTTGGAAGCCGGTGCGGAAGACGTCATCACCAACGATGACGGTTCCATCGAAGTGGTTATCGCACCGAACGACTGGGCAGGTGTAAAAGCAGCATTGGAAGCTGCAGGCTACAAATCTGTTGACGGCGACGTTACCATGCGTGCCCAAAACGAAACCGAGTTGAGCGGCGAAGATGCGGTTAAAATGCAAAAACTGATTGACGCATTGGAAGATTTGGACGACGTACAAGACGTTTACACTTCTGCCGTGTTGAATCTGGATTAAATAGTTTAAAGAACAAAAGGCCGTCTGAAATTTCAGACGGCCTTTTTATATCGAAACCAATCAGATTTTTCTGGTTTTCAACCAAGCCCAAAGCAGCAGCAATACCACGAAGCTGAAATACAAAATACTCCACACCGGCAGGGCGACGCCGAATAGATAGTCCGGCTCGGCGCAGTTGCCAAAGCCGCGAACGATGGGTTCAAACCAATCGAACAAAGGCCAGTCGCGCAAGCGGAAGGTCCAAGGTGCGCCGCAAGAAGGGGCGGTGCCGGGCGGCAGGCTTTGCAGCCAAATTTGATAGGCGGCGACACCTGCGCCATAAACGGCCGGAGCGGCAATCAACAATGCCGAGAGCGAGCGGGCAAATTTGGAAGATTGAGAACTAAATGCCGTAACAATGGCCAACAGCCCGACAGCCAATACGCACAAGCGTTGCAGGATGCACAATACGCACGGGTTCATGCCCAAAACGTATTGGGAAATAAAGGAGCCGCAGGCAGCAAATATGGAGAGGACGACTAAAAATAAAACAGTCTTGCGGAAAAAGTTCATAACATAAAACCTTTCAGACGGCCTGGACGCAAAACAGCCGCTAAATAACGTTTACTTTAACACAAAACGCATATGCTTTTTTTGATTTGACGGTTTTTTGCGTATGTTTGTTGATGTTGCATAACCATAAATATGGAAACAAAAATGTGTTCCATATCGAAAAGGCCGTCTGAAATATTCAGACGGCCTTTATGGGAGAGACGTTTTATTTTTTCCCGTGAGATTTTTTGACATCTGCTTCAGTAATCGTACCGCCGCCATTATTGAAGGCGTTCATGATGTAAGTGGCAACGGCGGCAACATCGGCATCGTTGATGGCGGTAGAAGGCATGAAGCCGTTGTAGGATTTGCCGTTTACTTTAATCGGGCCGTTGATGCCTTTGGTCATGCTTTGCAACAGGACTTGCGGTTTTTTGTTGATATAGTCGGACTGGAATAAAGGCGGGAACATGGCACCCCGGCCTTCGCCTTTTTTGCCGTGGCAGGCGGCGCAGTTGGTTTCGTAAATCTTTTGTCCTTTGCTCATCAACGCGGCATCGGCGGCAAAAGCGGTTGGGATGCTGAGTGAGGTCAGAAGGAGCAGGATAGGGCGGAGTGCAGTCATGATGTGTTCCTTTTTGAGTAGTGTTGTTTTTGATGGCTACACGCTTGGTTTGCGTTTTAATAGCTTGATGATAACGCTAAAGGCCGTCTGAAAGTGAATTTTTCAGACGGCCTTTGGTTTAGGTCAAATCCAGCCTTGCAGATTAGCCCGACTTAATTGTGCAAGTGCGGCAATCCAGTCGGCGGAATCGTTGAGGCAGGGGATGTAACGGTATTCTTTGCCGCCTGCGGCGTGGAATTGTTCGCGTCCCATAATGGCGATTTCTTCCATGGTTTCGAGGCAGTCGGCCAGGAAGCCGGGGCAGAAGACGTCGAGTTTGGTCGTGCCTTGTTTCGGCAGCTGATCAAACAGGGCTTGCGTGCTGGGCTTGACCCATTGGGATTTACCAAACTGGCTTTGGAAAGAAACGATGTATTCTTGTTCGGACAAGCCCAATGCCTGCGCCAACAGCTTGGCAGTATGGTGGCACTCGTCAGGATAGGGATCGCCGTCGTCGTGATGCTTTTGCGGAATGCCGTGGAAACTCAACATCAGTTTTTCGCCGCGTCCGTTTTGGGCCCAATAGGCTTCAATATGCTGCTTCATGGCTTGAATATAGGCGGCATCGTCGTAATAACGGGAGACGGTGCGGACGCTCATTTGGTTGCGTTGCAGCAATAACTCTTGAAACACTTTGTCCAAAGCCGCGCCGGTAGAAGAGCCGGCATATTGTGGATAGAGCGGAATGACCAGCAACTTGCCCACGCCTTGGGCTTTGAGTTCCGCCAAAACATCGGCAACGCTTGGATTGCCGTAAGTCATTGCATGACGGACGATGACATCGGGCAAATGTTTGGCCAGGGCTTCTGCTTGGCGGTGTGTGTAAACCTCAAGCGGCGAACCTTCTTTAAACCAAACTTTTTCATAGGCATGCGCACTTTTTTTCGGGCGAAAAGTCAATACCAAGCCACGCAATATTGGTTGCCATAAGAGCTTGGGCAGTTCGACAACGCGTTGATCGGACAGAAATTCTTTCAAGTAAGGCTTGACTGCGGCAGCCGTCGGCGCGTCAGGCGTGCCGAGGTTGAGCAGCAGGACGGCGGTGCGGTTTTGTGCGGTGTAGGCTAAGGATGGTTCGGTATGGAAACGGGACATGATTGTGCTTTATTAATTAAGAATATTGAGGCCGTCTGAAAAGCAGTTTGAATTAAAACCTGATTTCAAACGACCTTTTAAAGGATTAATCCACACCGCGGGCGCGGTTTTCATGGAATTGCGCCTGCCAATCGGCAAATTTGCCTTGTTCGATGGCTTCGCGCATTTCTGCCATGATGACTTGGTAGAAGTGCAGATTGTGGATGGTGTTGAGCTGTGCGCCCAAGATTTCGCCGACACGGTGCAGATGGTGCAGGTAGGAGCGGCTGAAATTCTGACAGGCGTAGCAGGTGCAGCTTTCATCAATCGGACGCTTGTCGAGTTTGTGTTTGGCGTTTTTGATTTTCAAATCGCCAAAACGGGTAAACAGCCAGCCGTTACGCGCATTGCGGGTAGGCATGACGCAGTCGAACATATCCACGCCGTGTGCCACGCCGTACACCAAGTCTTCAGGCGTGCCGACGCCCATCAAATAATGTGGCTTGTGTTCCGGCAGGATAGGGCCGACAGCGCGCAACATGCGGTACATTTCGGGCTTGGGTTCGCCAACGGACAAGCCGCCGATGGCCAATCCGGGGAAGTCGAGCTCTTCCAAACCTTTCAGCGATTCTTCGCGCAAATCTTCATACATCGCACCTTGTACAATGCCAAACAGTGCATTTGGGTTTTTCAGGTCTTCAAAAGCCTTTTTGCTTCGTTCCGCCCAGCGCAGGCTCATTTGCAGCGATTTTTGCGCTTGGCTGTGCGTTGCTTCGCCCGGGGTGCACTCGTCCAACTGCATCACGATGTCGGAATTCAATACGGTTTGGATTTTCATCGACACTTCGGGCGAGAGGAACAGTTTGTCGCCGTTGATTGGGCTTTGGAATGTACAGCCTTCTTCGGTCAGCTTACGCATATCGGATAACGAGAATACTTGGAAACCGCCCGAGTCGGTCAAAATCGGCTTGTCCCAGCCGATAAATTCGTGCAGGCCGCCGAATTGTTCGATGACTTCCAAGCCGGGGCGCAGCCACAGATGGTAAGTGTTGCCTAAGATGATTTGCGCTTTGATGTCATGCAGGTTTTGCGGGTTCATCGCTTTGACCGAACCGTAAGTGCCGACCGGCATAAATACCGGCGTTTCGATTTTGCCGTGGTTCAGTTCCAAAGTGCCGCGTCGGGCATGACCGTCTTTTTTGTGTAAGGTAAATTTGAGCATAGTAATAATAGATTGGACGTTCGCGTGTGTGCGAAATGAAAGGGCAGATTATAAAGGATTTTTCGTTGGTTGACGGCTGGATTTTATCTTTGTCAAAACAATGTTTCAGATGGCCTGAATAATAGAGGAAATAAAAAATGAGACATAAATCAAACAAAAATATTCAGGCTGTCTGAAAAGTATTTACAGATGCTTGCAAAAGGGAACACGCTTCGTTACAATAAGCGACTTAGATGAAGGCACATAGCTCAGTTGGTTAGAGCACCACCTTGACATGGTGGGGGTCGTTGGTTCGAGTCCAATTGTGCCTACCAAATTTCCATAACGGCTTTATGCCGTTATTTTTTAATGTTTTGGAGCTTTCTGATGTTGAACATTACCTTGCCGGACGGTTCGGTCCGCCAATATGAATCACCCGTTACCGTGGCGCAAATTGCAGCGTCTATCGGTGCAGGTTTGGCAAAGGCAACGGTAGCGGGCAAGGTTAACGGTAAATTGGTGGATGCTTGCGATCCGATTACCGAAGATGCCCATGTTCAAATCATTACGCCTAAAGACAAAGAAGGCGTGGAAATTATCCGCCACTCCTGCGCGCACTTGGTCGGTCATGCGGTCAAGCAGCTCTACCCAGATGCCAAAATGGTTATCGGCCCGGTTATTGAAGACGGGTTCTATTACGATATCGCAACTGAAAAACCATTTACGCCTGATGATGTGGCCGCTATCGAAGCGCGCATGAAAGAGTTGATTGCACAAGACTATGACGTCATTAAAGTGATGACGCCCCGTGCAGAAACCATCCAAATTTTCCAAGATCGCGGCGAAGAGTATAAATTGCGTCTGATTGAAGACATGCCTGAAGTGGAAGCAATGGGCATGTATCATCATCAAGAATACGTCGATATGTGCCGCGGTCCTCACGTTCCCAATACCCGTTTCTTGAAAAACTTCAAGCTGACCAAGCTGGCAGGCGCATACTGGCGCGGCGACAGCAACAATGAAATGTTGCAACGTATTTACGGTACGGCTTGGGCAAGCAAAGACGAATTAAAAGCCTATATCCAACGCATCGAGGAAGCGGAAAAACGCGACCACCGTAAGCTGGGTAAACAATTGGATTTGTTCCACCTGCAAGATGAAGCGCCGGGCATGGTGTTCTGGCATCCTAAAGGCTGGACTTTGTGGCAAGTGATTGAGCAGCATATGCGCAAAGAGCTGAATGCTGCCGGTTATAAAGAGGTAAAAACGCCTCAGATTATGGATAAAACCTTCTGGGAAAAATCCGGCCACTGGGAAAACTATAAAGACAATATGTTCGTGACCAGTTCCGAAAAACGCGAATACGCGGTTAAACCGATGAACTGTCCGGGTCATGTGCAAATTTTCAATAACGGCTTGCGCTCATATCGCGATTTGCCGATGCGTTTGGCTGAGTTTGGTTCTTGCCACCGCAATGAACCAAGCGGTGCGTTGCATGGTCTGATGCGTGTTCGCGGTTTTGTGCAAGATGATGCGCATATCTTCTGTACCGAAGATCAAATCGTCGATGAGGCACGTGCATTCAATGAATTATTGGTTCGTATTTACAAACAATTCGGCTTCCATGATGTTGCTGTGAAGTTGTCCCTCCGTCCTGAACAACGTGCAGGTTCTGACGAAGTTTGGGATAAAGCCGAACAAGGCCTGCGTGACGCATTGACTGCTTGCGGCGTAGAGTGGGAAGAGTTGCCTGGCGAAGGTGCATTCTATGGTCCTAAGATTGAGTACCATGTCAAAGATGCCTTGGGTCGCTCTTGGCAGTGCGGTACCCTGCAGTTGGACTTCGTATTGCCGGAGCGTTTGAATGCAGAATATGTAACAGAAAACAACGACCGTGCGCGTCCTGTAATGTTGCACCGTGCTATTTTGGGTTCATTGGAGCGCTTCATCGGTATTCTGATTGAAAACCATGCAGGCTCATTCCCATTGTGGCTTGCTCCGGTTCAAATGGTGATTATGAATATCACCGAAAACCAAGCAGATTATTGTCGCGAAGTGGCTGCTAAATTACAGGCAGCAGGCTTCCGTGTCGAATTGGATTTGCGTAACGAAAAAATCGGTTACAAAATCCGTGACAACAGCCAATACCGTTTCCCTTATCAAATCGTTGTCGGCGATAAAGAGAAACAAGAAAACAAAGTTGCGGTACGCCGCAAAGCAGAAGACTTGGGTTCTTTGAATGTAGATGATTTTATTGCACAATTGCAGCAAGAAATCACTGACGCCCTCGTCAATCATTAATTTTTATAGGAGTATTCATCATCGCTCAAGAACGCGAAGCACGAATCAATGGTGAAATTACCGCCAAAGAAGTGCGATTAATCAGTGAGTCAGGCGATCAGCTTGGTGTCGTTTCAGTTCGTGAAGCTTTGGCTATGGCCGAAGAGCAAGATGTCGATTTGGTAGAAATTTCCCCGACTGCCAAACCGCCCGTATGCAAACTGATGGATTACGGTAAATACAAATACCAACAAGCCAAAAAGCGCGACGAAGCTAAGAAAAACCAAAAGCAGGTACAAATCAAGGAAATTAAATTCCGTCCGGGTACTGATGAAGGCGACTATCAAATCAAGATGCGCAACATCAACCGCTTCCTTGCCGATGGTGACAAAGTCAAAGTGACATTGCGTTTCCGCGGTCGCGAGATGGCCCACCAACAATTGGGCGCCCAACTGCTTGAACGCGTAAAAGAAGAGTTGGCTGAAGTGGCGCAAATCGAGTCCTTCCCTAAAATGGAAGGCCGCCAAATGGTGATGATGATTGCGCCTAAGAAAAAATAAAGCTATAATGCAAGGCTTATTTCGATTGCCGCTCGGAATAAGGTTTAATTAGCGGCAAAAACCGTGGTATTTTGGGTTCCAAGTGTTTGAAATTTATTTCAAAACCCCTTATACCTTATCTAATAACGAATGGAGTTTTCCAATGCCTAAAATGAAAACCAAGTCTAGCGCGAAAAAACGCTTTAAAGTACTGGGTAACGGTGGTGTAAAACGCGGTCATGCGTTCAAAAGTCACATCCTGACCAAAAAAACCACTAAAACTAAACGTCAATTGCGCGGCACCGCTATGGTGGATTCACGCGATTTGGCTTCTGTTGCTAAAATGTTGCCCTACGCTTAAGGAGTTTAAAATATGCCACGCGTAAAACGCGGTGTTACCGCTCGTGCTCGTCACCAAAAAGTCTTCGCGTTAGCCAAAGGCTACCGCGGTCGTCGTAAAAACGTTTACCGTGTTGCCAAACAAGCGGTAATGAAAGCCGGTCAATACGCATACCGTGACCGTCGCCAACGCAAACGTCAATTCCGTCAACTGTGGATCGTTCGTATCAACGCAGGTGCTCGTGAAAATGGTCTGTCTTACAGCAAATTCATGAACGGCCTGAAACGCGCTGCTATCGAAATCGACCGTAAAGTATTGGCTGATTTGGCTGTATTCGACAAAGCTGCATTTGCACAATTGGTTGAAAAAGCTAAAGCTGCTTTGGCTGCTTAATTCGATAAGATTATTTAAAAAGGAAGCTTATGCTTCCTTTTTTCTTTTCTTAAAGAAATCCTATGTAGTTGATTTTCTTTCTTTAAACTCTATTTTTTTATACTAATTTGCGATAAAATAGGCCTCTCTTATCAAACGGATTGGCCGCAGTAAGACAAAAGGCCGTCTGAACGGGTTTGTAATCAAATCCAACAGACGGCTTTGTTGTTTCAGACGGCCTGCCATCAACAAACAGACGATAAACCACCATGGAAAATGTAAACCGTATCGTTGCAGAAGGTATTGCCGCTATTGAAGCCGCGCAAGACTTCAATGCCTTAGAACAAATTAAAGCACGCTATCTTGGTAAAACCGGCGAATTGACCGGACTTTTGAAAACTTTGGGTCAAATGTCTCCTGAAGAGCGTAAAACCATAGGCGCGCACATCAATGAATGCAAAAATCAGTTTCAGACGGCTTTTAATGCCAAACGCGATGCCCTGAATGAAGCCAAGCTGCAAGCCCAATTGGCTGCAGAAGCCTTGGATATTACTTTGCCGGGCCGTGCACAAGAGCATGGCGGTTTGCACCCAGTGACTTTGACTTTGCAACGTGTGGTTGAGCTGTTTCACGGTATGGGTTTTGAAGTGGCGGACGGCCCTGAAATCGAAGACGATTTCCACAATTTCCAAGCCTTGAATATTCCTGCAAATCACCCCGCGCGTGCGATGCAAGATACCTTCTATGTTGAAAACGGAGACGTTTTACGCACACACACTTCGCCTATTCAAATCCGCTATATGCTCGACAAAAAAGAGCCGCCTATCCGTATTATTGCTCCCGGCCGTGTTTACCGTGTGGACAGTGATGCCACTCACTCGCCTATGTTCCATCAGGCCGAAGGTTTGTGGGTAGAAGAGGGTGTCACTTTTGCCGATTTGAAAGCAGTGTTCACTGACTTTATCCGTCGCTTCTTTGAACGCGATGACCTGCAAGTACGTTTCCGTCCGTCTTTCTTCCCGTTTACTGAGCCTTCTGCCGAAATCGACATTATGGGTGAGAATGGCAAATGGTTGGAAGTAGGTGGTTGCGGTATGGTACATCCTAACGTGTTGAAAAATGTGAATATCGACCCTGAAAAATATACCGGTTTCGCTTTCGGTATCGGTCTCGACCGTTTTGCCATGTTGCGCTACAACGTCAATGACCTGCGCTTGTTCTTCGATAACGATTTGAACTTCTTGAAGCAGTTTAAATAAATTTCAGATGGTCTTTTGATAGGCCGTCTGAAAAGTGAATAGATATTACTGATTTCGTCTGATAAAAATTTGTTTCAGACGGCCTGATAGTAGAGAAAATAATATGCAATTTCCTTATTCGTGGCTGAAAACTCAAGCCAATCCTGATCTTTCTGCCGATAAACTGGAACATCTTTTGACCATGGCCGGTTTGGAAGTGGAAGAAATCGATACTGCCGCCCCTGCTTTCAGTGGCGTGGTTGTTGCCGAAGTAAAATCTGTTGAAAAACATCCTGATGCAGACCGTTTGAACGTTACCCAAGTTGATGCCGGTACGGGCGAGTTGGTTCAGATTGTTTGTGGTGCGCCAAATGTCAAGCCGGGTATTAAAGTGCCGTGTTCGTTGCCGGGTGCCGTTTTGCCGGGTAACTTTAAAATTAAGCCGACTAAAATGCGCGGCGTACCATCAAACGGTATGCTGTGTTCGACCAATGAACTGGGTTTGCCTGATGATGGTGTAGACGGTCTGCACATTCTGCCTGAAGATGCGCCTGTCGGTGCCAATATCCGTGAATACTTGGATTTGGACGATACGCTGTTTACGTTGAAAATTACGCCTAACCGCGCTGATTGCTTGAGCGTTAAGGGTATTGCGCGTGAGGTTTCTGCGTTGACTCAATGTGCGTTTAGGCCTGTTGAAATTCAGACGGCCTTTATCGGCAGTGAGAAAAAACAGGCTGTCCGTATTGACGCACCGGCCGACTGCGGCCGTTTTATCAGTCGCGTTATTGAAAATGTCAATGCGAAAGCGGCTACTCCCGATTGGATGAAACAACGTTTGGAACGCAGCGGTATCCGCAGCATTTCCGCATTGGTGGACATCGGCAACTATGTGATGCTGGAAATCGGTCAGCCTATGCATGTTTTCGATGCTGACAAGCTGTCAGGCAGTTTGATTGTCCGCCGTGCTCAAAATGGCGAGACTTTGGCGTGTCTGAACGAGAAGACGGTTACTTTGGCTGACAATACACTGGTGGTCGCTGATGAAAAAGGTGCGTTGAGCTTGGCCGGCTTGATGGGCGGCGAGGCAAGCGCGGTTTCAGATGACACGCAAAATATCGTACTGGAAGCTGCTTGGTTTGCTCCGGAGATTATTGCGGGTAAATCCCGTCAATACGGTTTTGGTTCGGATTCTTCTTTCCGTTTTGAGCGTGGTGTGGATTACCGCTTGCAAGCTGATGCCATTGAGCGTGCTACCGAATTGGTGTTGCAGATTTGCGGTGGTGCAGCCGGTGAAATGGTTGAAGCACAAGGCAAATTGCCCGAGGCAAAACAGGTCGAATTGCGTTTAGGCCGTCTGAAAACGGTATTGGGCGTTGAAATCCCTGCCGAGCAAGTCGAAATTATCTTGCAACACTTGGGTTTGCAGCCTGAGAAAACCGAAGAAGGCTTCCGTGTTACTTCTCCTAGCTTCCGTTTCGACATCGAAATCGAAGCCGATTTGATTGAAGAAATCGGCCGCGTTTACGGTTATGAGAATATTCCTGACGACTATACTTCAGGCCGTCTGAAAATGTTGGCCTTGCCTGAAACCAAACGCCCTCGTTTTGCGGTTTATAACGAAATGGCGGCTCGCGGTTACCGCGAAGTGGTCAGCTATGCGTTTGTGGATGAGCAATGGGAGCAAGACTTTGCTGCCAATACCAATCCTATCCGCCTGCAAAATCCGTTGGCGGCGCAGTATGCCGTCATGCGTTCTACGCTTATCGGCGGTTTGGTGGAAGTTTTGCAAAACAATTTGAATCGTAAGCAAAACCGTGTACGCGTATTTGAGATTGCCCGTGTGTTCAGCAAAGATTCGGCTGATCAATTTGTTCAAAACGAACGTATCGGCGGTTTGTGGTATGGCTCCGTGCTGCCTGAGCAATGGGGCGAGAAAACACGCAACGTGGATTTCTACGATATGAAAGCCGATGTTGAGAGCCTTTTGAAAAACAAGGAAGTATCCTTTGTTAAGACCGAACATCCGGCATTGCATCCTGGTCGTGCCGCCAATATTGTTTCAGACGGCAAAGTAGTTGGTTTTGTTGGCGAGTTGCATCCGAAATGGCTGCAAAAATATGATTTGCCACAAGCGCCGCTGGTATTTGAAATCGATATGGATACTGTATTGGGTCGTGAGAAAACCCGTTATCAGTCTGTATCCAAATTCCAAGCTGCACGCCGAGATTTGGCATTTGTAATGCCTGAAGCTGTGACGCATGATGATTTGTTAAATGCCCTGAAAGCGGCGGCGAACAAGCTGGTTCAAGAAATCAGCGTGTTTGACGTTTACCGCGGTACGGGTGTGCCTGAAGGCATGAAGAGCGTTGCTGTTAAAATTATTTTGCAGGATATGGAAAACACGCTGACAGATGAAGTCATCGAGCCTTTGGTTGCGAAAATGATTAAAGCGGCAGCCGAAAAAGACGCACAGCTTCGCGCTTAAAATTAAGATAAAAGTTGTCGCCAAAAATTGCCAATAATATTTGATTTTTTGGTGAAGACTTGATTTTTAAAAGAATTTTGGTAATAATTGCACCAGTTTGAATGAAGGTAAACACATGACACTAACTAAAGCAGAATTGGCTGATATTTTGGTCGACAAAGTCAGCAACGTCACCAAGAATGATGCCAAAGAAATCGTCGAGCTCTTTTTTGAAGAAATCCGCAGCACTTTGGCGCGTGGTGAAGAAATTAAAATTTCCGGTTTCGGTAATTTCCAATTGCGCGACAAACCTCAACGCCCAGGTCGTAACCCTAAAACAGGCGAAGAAGTGCCGATTACCGCACGCCGTGTGGTAACTTTCCATGCCAGCCAAAAACTTAAAGGCATGGTGGAGCATTACTATGACAAACAACAATAATCCGGTTATTCCTGCCAAGCGTTATTTTACGTTGGATGAAATGTGCCAATTGGTGCAAATCAGTCCGGCTCAGTTTGCCCAATGGCAACATGAAAATAATGTTGTGATTGGATACGGTGGCGATCGATATACGCGTTCAGATGTGGTTAAGTTGTTGAAACTGAAAGATACGTTTGAACCATATATCGATACGTTCAGCCGTGGTGCTTTGGATGCAAACGGCAATCCTGCTGCCAATGCAGAAGAAGTCCGTCATGGTCTGATGCAGATTTTGTCTGATTTGGAGCGTCATCTTGGTTCTGAACAACAAAATCACCATGTCGAGCTATAATCGATAAGAAAATTCTGATCAAAAGTGCGAAGGCATACAAAGATTTGCATAATTGATTCTAATAAAGGCTGTTTGAATGATTTTCAGACGGCCTTTATTGTTTTATATTGCTTTCAAAATATCAGAATCTTGATTGCAAATGATTCTATGAAATAGCCGTAAATGTTATACTTAGCCTCTTGTTTGCCGATTGGAAAGAACCAGTCATTAGATAATGCGGATAGATACCGCCTTTTCATGGCAGACTGAGGTTTTTAAAACAAATGTAACGGCAGAATAAACAGGCTGCCGGACAACATTCAAATCGATGAAATGGATAGCAGAAAATGAGCAGAATCCAACAAACTTTCTCAGCGCTCAATGGCGCAAAAGCACTGATTCCTTATATTACGGTGGGTGATCCCAGCCTTGAGACAACCTTGGCATTGATGCATAGCCTGGTGGCTAATGGTGCTGATATTTTGGAACTAGGTGTGCCGTTTTCTGACCCTATGGCGGATGGCCCGACTATTCAACGTGCGGCTGAAAGGGCGTTGGCAAATCATGTTTCTTTGCGCGATGTATTGGAAACAGTACGCTTGTTCCGCCAAACCAATGATAAAACGCCGGTTGTGTTAATGGGTTACTTGAACCCGGTACATAAAATGGGTTATCAGGCGTTTGCGCAAGCGGCTGCCGAGGCAGGCGTAGATGGCGTGTTGACCGTGGATTCTCCGGTAGAAACCATTGCGCCTTTGCATGACTCGTTGAAAGCGCAAGGTATTGATTGTATTTTCCTTATTGCGCCAACAACAACTGAGGAGCGTATTCAAACGATTGCCAAAGTAGCCGGCGGTTTTGTGTATTATGTATCGCTCAAAGGTGTAACCGGTGCTGCAAGTTTGGATACTGAAGAAGTTTCGCGTAAAATAGAGCTTTTGCGCAAATACATCGATATTCCGATTGGTGTCGGCTTCGGCATCAATAATGCGGAGAATGCGCGTAAAATTGGTGCGGTAGCGGATGCCGTTATTGTCGGCAGCCGTATCGTCAAAGAGATTGAAAGCCATGCGGGTAGCGAGGCCGAAGCAGTAGGTGCGTTGGTTAAAGAGTTGAAAGACGCGATTCGCTAATATTTTTTATTCCATTATTTCAGACGGCCTTACGTTTAACTGGCCGTCTAAATTCTGAATCCTAAGGAGTCATTCATGAGCTGGCTAGATAAAATTCTTCCTCCGAAAATTAAAAACCGAAGCAGTTCGTCCAGCGTCCCTGAAGGTCTGTGGCACAAATGTCCGTCTTGTTCGGCAACGGTTTACTCAACCGAGTTGAAACAAAACAGCGAAGTCTGCCCGAAATGTAATCATCACAATCCGCTTTCTGCGCGCGAACGTTTGGACCTGCTTTTGGATGAAGAAGGCCGTGAAGAGATTGCAGCCAATATTAAACCGACAGACCCGCTGAAATTTAAAGACAGCAAAAAATATCCGGATCGCCTTGCTGCTGCGCGCAAAGCAACCGGCGAAGACGATGCTTTGGTTGTTATGAAAGGCACCATGAACGGCCTGCCTGTCGTGGTGGCTGCGTTTGAATTCCGTTTTATCGGCGGCTCTATGGGTTCGGTCGTGGGTGAGCGTTTCGTTCAGGGTGTACGCCGTGCTGTTGCAGATAATTGTTCGTTTATTTGCGTGGCGGCTTCCGGTGGTGCGCGTATGCAGGAGGGTTTGAACTCTTTGATGCAGATGACGAAAACCAGCGCGGCTTTGCATTTGCTGACTGAAAAACGTCTGCCGTTTATTTCCGTATTGACCGACCCGACCATGGGCGGCGTATCTGCCAGCTTTGCCTTCTTGGGTGATGTGGTTTTGGCAGAACCGAATGCTCTGATTGGTTTTGCAGGTCCGCGCGTTATCGAGCAGACTGTACGCGAAACCTTGCCGGAAGGTTTCCAACGTGCAGAATTTTTGTTGGAGAAGGGCGCAATCGACCAAATTGTCGATCGCCGTTCCATGAAAAAACGTATCAGCGATTTGATTACTTTGTTGCGTCATGAAGGTAAAGTAACTGCTGCTTGATGAGCACAATAAGAAAGGCCGTCTGAAAATAATATTTCAGACGGCCTTTTTGATTATTGATGATTAAGCAGTCAATGCGGCTTTCAAAACCTTGTTGACTTCGCCCATGTCGGCTTTTCCGGTCAGGCGGGTTTTCAGTACGCCCATGACTTTACCCATATCTGCCATGCCTGATGCACCGGTTTCTGCAATAGTTGCTTCAACGACAGTTTTGATTTCTTCTGCAGACATCATTTGGGGCAGGTAGCGGTTGAGGATTTCGATTTCCGCGTTTTCTTTGTCAGCCAAATCTTGACGGCTGGCTTCGGTATAGATTTTGGCACTGTCTTTGCGTTGTTTCACCATTTTGGTCAGGATGGAGATGACTTTTGCGTCATCGGCTTCGGTACGCTCATCTACTTCAAATTGTTTGATGGCGGCATTAATCAGGCGAATGGTGCTTAAAGACACTTGGTCTTTGGCGCGCATGGCAGTTTTCATGTCTTCGGTTAATTGTGTTTTTAGGCTCATAATGTTCTCACTTTATATAAAGAGGCCGCCTGAAAAAACAAAACACACCACAAAGCTGCCCTTGCGGTGTGTCGTTTATCACAGGGCAGGCCTGTAATTAGTACATTTTAGGAGGCAGTTGTTGGCTGCGCAGACGTTTTTGCAGACGTTTGGCTGCAGCAGCTTTTTTGCGTTTGCGTTCAGTAGTTGGTTTTTCGTACGCTTCACGGGCGCGCAGTTCGGTCAACAGACCGGTTTTTTCTACGGCACGTTTGAAACGACGCATGGCAACTTCAAATGGTTCATTCTCTTTAACACGAATAGCAGGCATTTTATTTCCTTTAAATTTTGTTCAATCAAACCGTTTTAAGAAATAGAGGACGGTTTGTCATAATGGGGGAGTTGTTGTATCGCTGGTTTGCCTAGGGCAGGGCGGGATACGCGCCGTGATGTAAACATCACCTCCTAACAAGTCGGCTTTTGCCGTGCAAGTGACCTTTTCGGTCAGAAACAATCGGGCGATTATCTTATAAACCCGATAGTCTGTCAAGGTTGCAGGCCGTCTGAACGTTTGATTCTGTCTCACTTTTCAGACGGCCTATCTCGTATTAATAACGACCGGGAACCGTACCCATACGTTGTTTCAACGAAGTTTGCGGTTCGTTGAACAATGACGCGTAATAAGTCGCGTTGGTCATGACTTTTTTCACGTAATCACGGGTTTCGGTGAATGGGATGGTCTCGGCGTAGATGGCGCCTTCCAAAGGAGAAGAAGCCTGCCAGTTGCGGGCGCGGCCTGGGCCGGCGTTGTAGCCTGCGGTGGCCATCACTTCGTTATTTTGCAGGCGGCGTTTGGCATCTGCCATGTACCAAGTACCCATGCGGATGTTGCCGTCCATGGTGTAGAGTTCGCTGCTGCTCATGCCGATTTTGCCGGCGATTTCGCGGGCGGTCGCAGGCATGACCTGCATCAGGCCTTGTGCGCCGACGCTGGATTGTGCGCCCATGACAAAGCGGCTTTCTTGGCGAATCAAACCGTAAACCCATGCCGGGTCAATACCAGCCTGTGCGGCATAGCGGACGGTTAGGTCTTTAAACGGAGAGAGGTAGCGCAGTTTGTAGTTGAGTTTGTGGTCGGTACGGTCTGCACTGTTGATTGCCATGTCGTAGAACTGGTTGTCAAAAGCAACTTGTGCGGCAGTCAGCAGGTTGTCTTCGTTAAAGTCGCGGGTGGCAAAACGCCATTCTGCTTGTGCCTGACGGCGCATTTTAGAGTCGCCGTTGCTTTGGCTGTTTTTAAACAGAACCAATGCGCGTTTGATGGCACCGTCTTCGCTCATGCGGCGGACGTCTTTGGCATCGGCATCGGAAACATTGTTGCGCGTATTGATGCGGCTGCCTAGTTCTTCACCTGCCATTACGGCGTAGAAATTGCGGCCGGAAGCGGCGGCTTTTTCATACATTTCTTTGGCTTGGCTGCTTTTGCCTTGTGCGGCAAAGCTGCGGCCCAGCCAATATTGCCATGTCGGGTCTTTTTGCAGTTTTTCAGGCATATGCTGAATCACGCTTGCCAATTCGTCCCAACGTTGCAGGCGCAAAGCGGCGCGTGCGTACCATTCCAATTGTTCGTCGGTCAGTTGCTTGCGGTCGGAAACGCGGCCGTAGTAGCTCAAAGCAGTCGGCATGTTTTGGCTTTGTGCATGGTAGTGGCCCAATACGCCCCATGCAAAGCTGCGTTGTTCGAGGCTGAGGCCGGGTTCCATGTCGGACAGGGTGGCTGCGGCAGAAGCGGATTTGCGTGCATCTTTGCCGATTACGCTCAACAGGCTGTATTCGGTCGCACCTTGTGCGCCACCTTCAAAGGGGCTGCCCAATGCGGCGGCGAGGTTGCGTGCATCTGTGGTTTGGCTGTTGCTCAACAAGCCGCGCACGCGACGCCATGCGTCGTTGGTGTTCAGACGGCCTGAAGCTGCCGCGCTTTCAACCAAGCGGGTACAGCCGGCAGGCAGTTTGCTGGTCACGCGAACCAGTTCGGCGGCTTTGCTGTAATTGCCGCTGCTCAAATCAGCATAACATTGCACTTCTTGTGCGACGCCGGCAGCGTTCAATTTGCTGAATTCTTGACGGAACAAATCCCATTGGCCGCGCGCGCCCAAGGTTTTCAGCCATTCGTTGCGGACGTTTTCAGCCATTGCGCTGTCGCTGGCTTGGGATAAAAATTGTTGTACCCAAGCATCGTCGCCACGTTTGGCAGCATCGATGGCGCTTTGGTATTGGCTGTAATCGGACAGAACTTTGGATTCGCTGTCGGCGCGGCGTGAAGGAATAGAAGTAGATTTAGGCTGAACGACGGTTTCGGTTTTCGAAGCAGTCGGTGTGTTTTGGGTGGCGCACGCCGATAAAACAGCGGCGGTAATCAAGCTGAGGGAGAGAGGGAAAAGACGTTGAACGTTCATTGGATACCGTGTCGTTTTTAGAATCAAAATAGTTGCTTATTTTAAATGATTTATGCGGAATAACCGAATTACAAACCGATATTTACATTTTCAAAGCCTGGAAATGACTAAGGCCGTCTGAAATATGAAACACTTTTGAGGTATTCCTAATTCAGACGGCCTTTTATAAAGGAAGTCGTCAATCGGGTTTGTGTTCGATATAGTCTTGCGGTTTGTCGGCTTTGCTGGTGCGCGTAACCGTATATTCGCCTTCGATAATGTCTTCATCATCTTTGGCGGAGCTATAAGTCTGACGGCTTTGGAAAGACTGCGTAGAAGAAACGGCCGCGTTGCCTTTAAACGGAATCAGTAAGAGCAGGGCGACAGCGGTTGAAATAAAGCCTGGGCTGAGCAGGAAAACCGCGGCGGCGGTATAGCGAATCGGCCACAGCATCTGATAGAGGGAAATGTTTTGGCCGCTGCGGACGGCTGCGCCTGCGAGCAAAAGGCCGGAAATGCCGGTATGGCGCAGCATAAAGATACCGCTGATAAAGCTGAGAGCCATCACAAACAGCGTCCAGCCGCCACCTATCCAGTCGGCAACCCAGACGATGGACATAATTTCCAAAAAGATTAAAACCAAAAAACCGATTCCAAAATACTGCATAAGAGTTTGTTCCTTCATTCAACGGATAGTGTCGATTGTGTTCTATCTAGATAAAGATAAACCTTATTTTTTCAAGCAAATGCTGTGTGAAAAAGGGTAAACGGGTAATGAGACCGTCTGAACGGGGATAAAAAGAAGACAGATGTTTCAGACGGCCTTTAGATATTCTATCGCATCACATTGTTCCAATCGCTTTCAAAATAACTGACGAGAATTTGGTTGTTTAAATAATTTGCTTCAACCTTGCGCCTTGCCATATCAGGCGGAAAGCGAAACATTTCGGCAACGGTCTGGGCATTGAGATAGCGGGTGGGTACGTCGAATTTTTGCGGAATGGGGAAATTTTGGTCAAATCCTGCTAACACAAATCCCCATTCGCCAAAGGAAGGGACGTAAACATGATAGGGCGCGGTATTCAATTTGGTCGCCTCGAGGGTAGCAACGACCGACCAGTAGGCATTGGGTGCGAAATAAGGCGAAGTCGATTGCACAACAATCTTACCTTGCGGCTCAAGATGGCGGGCAACGAGGCGGTACATGGGGACGGAGTAAAGTTTACCAAGCGAGAAATTGGACGGGTCGGGTAGGTCGATGATGATAACGTCGAATTTTTCAGACGACCCTTCCAGCCATTTGGCGGCATCGTCGTTGACGACGTGCATTTTGTGATGGGACAGCGAGCCTTGGTTGAGGGCGCTTAAGGTGGCGGAGGTTCTAAAAGTAGCGGTCATATCGGGGTCGAGATCGACCAAAGTAACATTTTTGACTTGCGGATATTTTAAGACTTCGCGTGCCGCCAATCCGTCGCCGCCGCCGAGAATCAGGACGCGTTCGGCATTGGGAACCATCTGCATGGCAGGCAGAACGAGTGCTTCATGGTAACGTGCTTCGTCGCGTGAGGAAAATTGCAGGTTGCCGTTGATATAGAGGCGGGTGTCGTCTTTCCAGCGGGTAACGACCAGCCGTTGGTAGGGCGAATGGCTTTGATAGACGACAGGATCGCCGAAATAGCTTTGTTCGGCTTTAAAGGAAATACGGTCGGCGTAGGCGAAGAGCGTAATGAGCGCGGTCAATACGATAAACGCACGCGTACGGATGGCGTGGTAGCGGGGTAATTCGGATTTGAATACACGCGCGGTCAGATAGGCGACGGCGGCGTTGAAAATGCCAAACAACAAGGCTGAACGCGCCATACCGAGTTTTGGGGCGAGCAGGAGCGGAAATAATAAGGAGACGGCAAGTGCGCCCAAGTAGTCGAAGGTCAGGACTTTGGAAACGAGTTCTTTAAATTCCGCCCCTTTTTGGTTTAACACGCGCATGACCAACGGGATTTCCATGCCGACAACCATGCCGACAATCAGTACAAAAGCGTAGAGCAGGGTACGGAACGGGGCGGCGGATAAACCGAAGGCCACAAATAATGCCAGCGCGGAAATGCCGCCGATGATGCCGACCAGAAGTTCGATTTCGATGAAGCGGTGCAACACGTCTTTATCTTTGATGTATTGGGTCAGGTGGGCACCGATACCCATTGAAAACAGATAAAGCCCGATGACGGAGGAAAACTGCAAAATACTGTCGCCCAAAAGATAGCTTGCGAGAGCGGCGATGATGAGCTCGTAAGCGAGGCCGCAGCTGGCGACGATAAAAACGGAGATGATGAGGGTGCGGTGGGCATTCATGATGACGTTTTTGTTGCTTGAGTGTGGGCAATGTAATGATTTTTAAGGTGGGCTGCAAGTTTAATTATAGGATGTAGAAAAGGCCGTCTGAACAAATTGTTTCAGACGGCCTTTAATCTGTCAGGCATTAATAGCGGTGTTTGAATACCATGCCCACGGCGTAAGAAGATTTTTTCGGCAAATCTTCTTCGTATTTCGGATTGACGTTTTCTTTCAACCAGCCGGCACCGAGTGTGGCGGTTGTTCGTTTGGAGAAGCTGTAATCGGTGCTGACGGCGACGTGTTTGTAGTCTTCGCCGACAGAGCTTTTACCGTAGGCAAAGCCGATTTGAGGTTTGAAATTGCCCACTTTGTATGAGCCGGACACCATAAATTCTTTGGTGTTGTTGATTTCTTTGTCGTAAGAACCGGCTACGTTGCCTGCCGCATCTTTCCATACGCCCCAGCAGCTGAAGCCGTCGCAAGTATTTTTGGCGTATTGGAACGCGGCATCGACGGAGATTTTGTCTTTGCTGTATCCGGCCATAAATGCATGGGCTTGGAAGTCTTTGGTTTCGGTTGGGGAGTCGTTGGGTGCGTATTCGGCAGCGTAGTGGGCGTTAAAGCCGTTGTTTGGGTGGTAGTAGTCCACGCCCCAGCCGAAGACCCAGTCGCCGTCACGTTTTTTGTCCGGATTCCAGTCATTGTTGTTGCGCGCGGCATTGGAACCGGGGGAAACGTTGAATTTGAATTGGAAACCGTTTTTCCAAGGCGACTCATAAGCCATGGAAACACGGCGTTGGCCGAAGCGGGAAATTTTGCCGAATTCTAAAATTGGGCTGTTGGTGTCGAACGGGTTCAGATAAATGCTGTTCATGGGCGTACTGATGTAACCCATTTTGACGGTGCCAAGGTTTTTGTAGCTGTTGAGCGCGACGTATGAGTCGGCAGTACCCCAGCCGCCCCAGCGGTCGGAATCGAAGTAAATAAAGGAGCCAAGTTGCCATTTCAGCCATAAGTCGTCGTTGAGTCGTACTTCATCGGAGAGATAAAGACTGGAACTTTTATCGGAAATGGTTGTATTGGTTACACCGGTTTTATTGTTGTGTTCGACCTCGGTCATGATGTAGATGGTGCCGCTCATTTTAGGTTCGGCGTGGGCGAAGCTTATGGAAGAGCCGATGAGGGTAGTGGCAATAAAACAAGATAACTTGTTCATTTTGTTCTCCTTTTATGTCTTTTTCTTAATTGGGGACGGGAAATTCGGATAATCTTATTTGACAAATTATAAAAAATCAATACATTTGTAACTTATCGTAGGATAAATTGAAAAATAGTTTTCAGTTACGTATTTTTGTGTTAATTTGCCAACAATCTTGGACGGCTGCTTTTATTTCGATGGTATAGGTAGTTTTAAACACTATTTTTATATCTGGAAATAGAGGATTTAACTGGGTTTAAAAACCTCAAATATTTGTAGTTAAGTGTAGTTTGAATAATCAGGCCGTCTGAAAAAGAAGAATACCCAAAAGAAGGAATGAAATATGGCCGGAAAAACCTATCCGCTGTTGGCTGCATCATTGGCTGCCGTATTCGCGTTGTCGGCGTGCAGCCGTGATGTCAAGCCTGCTCCTGAATTTAAACGTACCGATTATGAGCGCGTGGTGGTCAGCAACGGCGTTGAGCCGGGTACGCTGGATCCTCAGATGAGCGGCGATATGGCGGCCGGTGCGATTATCCGTCAGTTGATGGATGGTTTGGTCGGTACGGATGCCGAAGGTAAAACCATTCCTGCTTTGGCGGAAAAATGGGAGAGCGAGGGCGAGCGTATTTGGACCTTCCATCTGCGTGATGCCAAATGGAGCAATGGAGATCCGATTACTGCCGAAGATTTCGTGTACAGCTTCCGTCGTCTTGCCGATCCGGCCACCGGCGCACCTTTCGGCAGCTATTTGGTCGATGCCCAAGTGGAAAATGCGGAAGATATATTAAACGGTAAAGCCAAGCCTGAGACATTGGGCGTCAAGGCATTGGACGCGAAGACCCTGCAATTTACGCTGATTGCGCCCGTGCCTTATTTCCCCGATATGCTGATTCAGCAATTCACATTTCCGGTGCACCGCGCCACTGTCGAAAAATACGGCAACAAGTGGACGCAGCCCGGTCATTATGTTTCCAGTGGCGCTTATCTGTTAAAGGATTGGAAAGTCAACAGCCACATCAATATGGAACGCAACCCCAATTATTACGATAAAGACAAAGTGGCCATTCCGAAGGCGGTTTTCTTGTCAGGTAGCGGCGAGTACAACCGTTATCGCGCCAATGAAATTGATGTGACTTACGGTATTCCCAGCGATCAGGTCAAAGTGGCGGATATTGAGTTTCCGGGACAAGTGAAACGTACAACTTCTTTGTGCAGCTGGTATTTGGAGCCGAACCACGAAGCGGCGCCGTTTAACGATCCGCGCGTCCGCAAGGCACTCAATATGCTGACGCGCCGCGACATCGTCGTCAAAGTGGGTGGCCGTGGCGATACGCCTGCGTTCCAATTGACGCCGCCGCAAATGCAGGGCGTGATTCCTGTTTATCCGGAGTGGAAAGAGTGGACGCCTGAAAAACGCATCGAAACCGCACGCAAACTGTTGAACGAAGCAGGCTACAACGATGACCATCCGCTTGAGTTCGATATTTTGTACAGCACCAGCGAAGCATCCAAAAAACAAATTACTGCCGTGCAGTCGGTGTGGAAAGCTGCCATTCCGTTTATCCGTCCGACTTTGTCTAACGAGGAATGGAAAACTTATTTGGATACGCGCGCGCAAGGCAATTTCAAGGTTTCGTTCAGTGGTTGGTGTTCCGATTTTAACGATCCGGCGGGCATGCTCAATATTTTGAAATCCAACAACTCAAACAATGCATTCCGCTACAAAAGCGCGGCGTTTGACACATTTATGAACAATACGCTGAAAGATGGCGTCAGCAAGGAAGCGCGCAGCCAGCTCTATGCCGATGCGGAGAAGCAGCTTCAAGAAGACGCTACACTGATTCCGTTGTATCATCAGGTTGAAGTGCGTATGGTCAAACCCGATATTATCGGCTATTCCGACAAAGACCCTTTACGGAACTACACAGTCAAGAACTGGTCGTTCGCACCGAAAAAATAGATTGATTATAGACAGCACAAGTTTTCAGACGGCCTTGATGACAGAGGCTGTCTGAAACAACAGGAGACATAACACATGAAATCTGTACAACAACGTTTGTCCGCTTTACGCGAAGCCATGAAAAAACATGGCGTGGACGCGTTTGTCATTCCTTCCGCCGATCCACACCTTTCCGAATACCTGCCCGAGCATTGGCAGGCACGTCGTGATTTTTCCGGCTTTACCGGTTCGGCCGGCACTTTGGTGGTGACCGCCGATAAAGCAGGCGTGTGGACGGATAGCCGCTATTGGGAACAGGCAGGCCAACAGCTTGCGCCAAACGGCATCGAGCTGCAAAAAATGGGCGTTGATGCGCCTTATACCGAGTGGTTGGCACAAAATCTGCCCGAGGGCGCAGTGGTCGGCGCGCCTGCCGATATGTTCGCACTCAGCGGCGAGCGCGGTTTGAAACAGGCACTTGCCGCCAAAAACATCCGCCTCGAATATCCTGAAACCTTGTTGGACGAAGTGTGGGACGACCGTCCTGCATTGCCGACTCCGGAAATCTACGTTCACCATCCCGACTATGTTTCCGAAACTGCGGCCGAAAAACTGGCTCGTATCCGTGCGGCTATGAAGGAGCAGGGCGCAGATGCGCATTTGGTTTCTTCTTTGGACGACATCGCTTGGATTACCAATCTGCGCGGCGATGATGTGCCGTTCAACCCTGTGTTCTTGTCCCATCTGTTTATCAGTCAAGACAAAGCCGTATTGTTTACCGATGCAGGCCGTCTGAAAGCCGAATCTGCCGAAGCCTTGAAAGTGGCAGGTTTTGAAGTATTGCCTTATGCGCAAGCGGCGGATTACTTGGCAAGTGTTAAGGGCGCATTGCTGATTGATCCGAACAAAACCGCCGTCGGTACTTTGCGCCGCCTGCCTGAAGACGTCCGTTTGATTGAAGCCATCCACCCAAGCACATTCTTCAAATCGGTTAAATCCGATGCCGACATCGCCCATATCCGCAATACCATGGCGGAAGACGGCGCGGCATTGTGCGGCTTCTTTGCCGAGTTTGAACAAATCTTGGCAGACGGCGGCGAATTGAGCGAGCTGGACATCGACGGCATGCTCTACAAACACCGCAGCCAACGTCCCGGCTTTATTTCGCCAAGTTTCGACACCATCGCCGGCTACAATGCCAATGCCGCCTTGCCTCATTACAGCGCGACACCGGAAAACAACAGCAAAATCAAAGGCGACGGTATGCTGCTGATTGATTCCGGCGGCCAATACTGGGGCGGTACGACCGACATTACGCGCGTGGTGCCTGTTGGCAATCCGAGTGCGGCCATGAAGCGCGATTACACTTTGGTGTTGAAAGCGCATATTTCTCTGGCGGAAACCATTTTCCCTGAAAACATCAAAGGCCCGATGATTGATGCCATCTGCCGCAAATCGCTCTGGCAGGCACAATGCGATTACGGTCACGGTACAGGTCATGGCGTGGGCTATTTCCTCAATGTGCATGAAGGTCCGCAAAGCATTGCCGTTGCCGCCGTGCCGCAACCGCATCACGCGATGAAGTCAGGCATGCTGACTTCCAACGAGCCGGGTCTTTACCGTCCGGGCAAATGGGGTATCCGTATCGAAAGTTTGGTAATCAACCGTCCGGTTGAAAACCCAGAGGAAACCGAGTTCGGCAAATTCCTGTATTTTGAAACTGTTACCCTCTGCCCAATCGATACGCGCCTTATCGATACCAAACTGATGACCGGCAGCGAAATCGAATGGCTGAACCAATATCACGCTGAAGTGCGCCGCCGTCTCGAGCCTTTGACAGAAGGCGCGGCCAAAGCATGGCTGATTGAACGCACCGAACCTTTGGCGCGTTAACGTGAAAGGCCGTCTGAAACGGCGGATACAAAGTTTCAGACGGCCTTATAACAACAATTATCTAAAAACTAAAAAACCTTACCCGACTCCGAATAAAAACAATAACCCGGTCGGAATAGAGAGAGAAACCGGCGCGGCGACGTTACAGATGCCTGCTGCCATTCATCCGATTTCCGCTTCAGGTCAGCTTGTTTTCACGAGTCCGGTATGTTCAGACAGGACAGCCTGATTATGTTGAAATTCATCATCAAACGGATATGTGCTTCCATCCCGACCATGCTGGTGTTGATTACCGTATCTTTTTTCCTGATGCGGCTTGCACCGGGCAGCCCGTTCACAGGTGAACGCAATTTGCCGCCTGCGGTCATGGCCAACATCGAAGCCAAATACCACCTCAATGATCCGATGTACCTCCAATATTTCCACTACCTCAAGCAGTTGGCACAGGGAGATTTGGGGCCGTCGTTCAAATATAAAGATTTCAGCGTTAATGAGTTGCTTGCCCAATCCCTGCCGGTATCGGCAGAACTTGGCTTCTACGCCTTTTTGATTGCCGCCATCTTCGGTATGTTTATCGGCATCATCGCCGCCTTAAAACAAAACAGTTGGCTGGATTATTCGCTGATGAGCGGTGCGATGACTGGTATCGTCGTTCCCAGCTTTGTGATGGCGCCGGTATTGGTGTTGGTGTTTGCCGTCAGACTGCAATGGCTGCCTGCAGGCGGCTGGAACGATGGCGCACTGATGAACTTGATTTTGCCTGTCGTTACTTTGTCCATCGGTTATGTGTCCAGTATCGCGCGGATTACGCGCGGCGCGATGATCGAAGTATTGAACAGCCCCTTTATCCGCACGGCACGCGCCAAAGGCCTGCCCATGAGCCGCATCATCCTGCGCCATGCGCTGCGTCCCGCCATGCTGCCGATTGTTTCTTTCTTAGGTCCGGCATTCGTCGGCATCATTACCGGCTCCATTGTGATTGAAAACGTGTTCGGTATTCCCGGCGTCGGACAATTATTTGTCAACGGCGCGCTTAACCGTGACTACGGCATGATTTTGGGTTTGACGATTTTGGTCGGCATCATGACCATTTTGTTCAACGCCATCCTCGATATTCTGTATGCCATTATTGACCCGAAAATCCGTTATTAATCCCATTTGCGCAAAGGCCGTCTGAAATGTTCAGACGGCCTGAAGAAAGAATAAAAAGCGAGAGAGAACATTATGTTATTTAAAAAGAAGCAGACTCAGGCCCTCGCAGAGGCAGCAGAATACGCCCAAGTACACGGCAAAAGCCTGTGGAGTGACGCATGGCGGCGTTTTAAACAAAACAAAGCGGCGGTGTACAGCATTATCATCCTGTTGCTGATCAGCATTTTTGTGATTGTGGCGCCATGGATTGTCCGCTACACCTACGACTTTACCGACTGGGACAATATGCAGATTCCGCCGTCCTTTTCTACCCATCACTATCTGGGTACGGACTTGCTCGGCCGCGATTTGTTGTCGCGTGCGGCAACCGGCGGACGTATTTCCTTGCTGGTCGGTGTGGCCGGCGCATTGGTGGCTGTTGTCATCGGTACGCTTTATGGTGCGATTGCCGGCTTTATCGGCGGTAAGCTCGATTCGCTGATGATGCGCTTTTTGGAAATTTTGAACGCGTTTCCGTTTATGTTTTTCGTGATTCTGCTGACCACGTTCTTTGGCCGCAACTTGCTTTTGATTTTTGCCGCCGTGGGTTTGGTGTCTTGGTTGGACGTGGCGCGTATCGTGCGCGGTCAAACCTTGAGCTTGAAGCATAAAGAGTTTGTCGAAGCGGCGCGTGTGAGCGGCGTGGCAAAACGTAAAATCGTGACGCGCCACATTATTCCGAATGTTTTGGGCGTGGTGATGGTGTATGCCTCTTTGCTGGTGCCGGGCATGATTATGTTTGAATCTTTCTTGAGCTTCTTGGGCTTGGGCGTGCAAGAGCCGATGACCAGTTGGGGTTCGATGTTGCAAGAAGGCGCGATTTCTATGGAAGCTGCACCATGGCAGCTGCTCGTGCCGAGTTTCTTCTTGGTAACCACTTTGTTCTGTTTCAACTTTATCGGCGACGGCCTGCGCGATGCGCTCGACCCGAAAGACCGCTAAACCGCAACCAAAAGGATAATCAAAATGACAAAACAGTTACTGGTTGTAGAAAATCTGGACATCAATTTTGAATTGCATGAAAAAAACGTGCACGCCGTGCGTAATGTCAGCTTTAAAGTGGCAGAGGGCGAAACATTGGCTTTGGTCGGCGAATCCGGCTCGGGCAAGTCTGTAACATCTATGTCCGTTATGCGCCTGCTGCCTGAGAAATTTGCCCGATACAGCAAAGATTCGCGCATTACTTTTGACGGCATTTCCATTTTGGATGCCGATGAGAAAACCCTGCGTGATTTGCGCGGCAACCGCATCAGCGTGATTTTCCAAGAGCCGATGACCTCGCTCAATCCGTTTATGCGTATCGGTGCGCAACTGATTGAAGCGGCGCGTGTGCACAATAGAAAGCTCGGCAAAAAAGAAGCAGGACAAAAAGCATTGGCATTGCTGGAGCGTGTGGGCATCAAAGAAGCCGAGCGCCGCATGAAACAATATCCTCACGAGTTTTCCGGCGGTCAGCTGCAACGCATTATGATTGCCATGGCACTCATTAATGAACCTGACCTGTTGATTGCCGATGAGCCGACCACAGCTTTGGATGTGACCATTCAAGCCGAAATTCTCGATTTGCTCCACGATTTGCAACAGCAAATGGGCATGGCGATTATCTTCATTACCCACGATTTGGGTTTGGCGGAACACTATTCCAAAACCGTCTGCGTTATGCGTAACGGTGAAATTGTCGAGCGCGGCAAAATCAAAGAAGTATTTGCTCATCCGAAACACGAATATACCGCCGAACTCATCAATGCCATTCCAAAAGGCATGAAAGAGCCGGAAGAAAACAACGCCGGTGTGTTAATCGATGCCGATAATGTCAATGTTTCTTTCGTATTGAAGCAAAACTTTTTCGGAAAGCCGCTCAAAACTTTTGACGCCGTCAAAGGCATCAGCCTCAAAATTAAAGAAGGCGAAACATTGGGCGTCGTCGGCGAGTCCGGTTCCGGCAAATCCACGCTGGGCAAAGCCGTCATGCAGATGCTGCCTTATACCGGCCATATTTCCTTTGAAGGCAAAGACCTGAAAAACTATACCGCCGAAGAAGCACGCCGTCTGAAATCGCAACGGCAAATTGTGTTCCAAGATCCGTTCGGTTCGCTTTCCCCACGCCTGACCGTTGGTGAGATTATTGGCGAAGGTTTGACGGTTCATCATCCTGAAATGACCAAAAAAGAACGTATCCAACGCGTTTTGGAAGTCATGAAGGAAGTGTCCCTGCCGCTTGATGCGCTCAACCGCTATCCGCATGAATTCTCCGGTGGCCAGCGTCAGCGTATCGCTATTGCACGCGCCGTTATCCTGCGCCCGAAATTCATCCTTTTGGACGAGCCGACCTCTGCACTTGACCGCTCCGTACAATCCAAAGTGGTCGAACTTTTGCGCGACTTGCAGAAGAAATACGGCCTGACTTATATGTTCATCAGTCATGATTTGTCTGTCGTGCGCGCTGTCAGTGATAATGTGATTGTGATGAAGCAGGGCGAAATGGTTGAGTACGGCAGCGCGGATCAGATTTTCTACCATCCGCAAAACGATTACACCAAACGTTTGATTAACGCCGCATTTGATTTGTAGAAAAGGAAAAGGCCGTCTGAAAAGAAATTTTCAGACGGCCTTTTTAAGCGGAGGCTTTTTTCATCTAATTAGCGCTGCTATTGCCTATGCCTGTGCGGCATCCAATGCCTGCGCCAAGTCGGCAAGCAAATCATCGATATGCTCGATACCGACGCTCAGGCGTACCATGTCGGGGCTGACGCCTGCTGCGGCGAGTTCTGCATCGTCAAGCTGACGGTGGGTCGTTGTGGCAGGATGGGTAGCCAGCGATTTGGCATCGCCGATATTCACCAAACGCAGGAAGAGTTGCAGTGCGTCAATGAATTTCGCGCCGGCTTCACGGCCGCCTTTAATACCAAAACTCAGCAAACCTGAGGCTTTTCCGCCGTAGTCGCGGTCAATCAAAGCTTTATACGGACTGTCAGGCAGTGCAGGATAGTTCACCCATTCGACCCGCGGATGTTTCTTTAAGAATTCGGCTACTTTTAGGGCGTTTTCGCAATGACGTTCCATACGCAGGGCGAGGGTTTCCAAACCTTGAAGCAGTAAAAATGCGCTGTGCGGAGACAGGGCGGCACCGGTATTACGCAATGGGACGACGCGAGCGCGGGCAATGTAGGCGGCTGCACCAAAATGTTCGCAGTAGTTTATGCCGTGGTAAGACGGATCAGGCTGATTGAAAGTTTTTTCAAAGCGCGGATTGCCTGCCCATTGGAATTTGCCGCCGTCGATAATGGCACCGCCAATCGTTGTACCGTGACCGCCGATGTATTTGGTCAAGGATTGGATAACAATGTCGGCACCGTGCTCGATCGGGCGGAACAATGTGGGCGTAGCAACGGTGTTGTCCACCATCAGTGGCAGCCCTTGAGCGTGCGCGGCTTGTGCGAATGCTGGAATATCAACGACATTGATGGCGGGATTGCCGATAGATTCGCAATACACCAGTTTGGTGCGGCTGTCGGTATTGGCAGCAATTTCTTCGGGTTTGGCCGGATCGATAAAGCGTACTTCTATGCCTTGGCGCGGCAGGCTGTGGGCAAAGAAATTGTAAGTGCCGCCGTAGAGCGTTTTGGTTGCGATGATGTTGTCGCCTGCTTCAACCAAGGTTTGAACGGCATAGGTAATTGCCGCCATACCGCTGGCGACAGCCAATGCGGCGATACCGCCTTCCAAACGGGCAACGCGTTCTTCCAAAACGGCAGTGGTCGGATTCATCATACGGGTGTAGATATTGCCCGCTACATCAAGATTGAACAAGTCTGCGCCGTGTTGCGTGTTGTCGAAAGTGTAGGAAGTGGTTTGGTAAATGGGGACAGCAGCGGATTTGGTAGTTGGTTCGGATTGATAGCCTGCATGCAGGGCAATGGTTTCCCGTTTCATTTAAATATCCTTGTAGCGATTAAATAATGATAAATAGAGGCCAGTAGTAACGGATTTGAAGGGCAAACTTTCTATAATGGAAAAGTTTGGATGCAGCAATATACGGCCTTTCCTATAAGAAAGATTACCATGAGCGACACGCAACTGACCCAAGAAGAACGATACCACATTCAAGACCTGTCCTACCACCACACCATCATCGAATGACACCCCATCATAATGCCGTTTACCGCGACCTTCTCAAGATGAAAGCAACGGCAGTACTCTGTGGCAACATCTTGGAATATGCAGCAACCCTACTGCAAACGATACGGCGGCACATGGCTCTAAGGCAAAATGCACGATCGCGTCTGCATAGAAAACGCCCCTCCATGGTCGAGCAAAAATTCTGCATTGGTGATAGGTAGGCCGATACCCTTGACGGCAAAGATTAGAAAAGTAAATACCTTTGAAAATTCCCCCAAATTCTTAAATGTCTGGGTGGGGCTTTAGGGATTTGGGGGATTTCAAAGGTATTAGGCCGTCTGAAACTATGTTATAGAAAGTTTCAGACGGCCTTTACGGGATTCTTTGGATTTGAAAATAAAAAAGACTTGAATCATCAAGTCTCGCATTTCATTTTCACTAGATAAAAAAATATTAAGAATGGCGGAAGCGGTGAGATTCGAACTCACGGAGGGCTATCAACCCTCGACGGTTTTCAAGACCGTTGCATTAAACCGCTCTGCCACGCTTCCATTCTTGAAGCCGTAATATTAATGGAACTTACGGTCTTTATCAAGAGGTATTTTAGAAAAAATATCTAGGATTCTGTTTTTATTTGGATTGTTCTTCACGCATGAATATCCATTCGGCTTCGTTTGAAGCTGCTTCATTGAATGAATAGCCCTCGTAGTCGAAATTTTTGAGCATTTCAGGCTCGGTAATGCCGTGTTCTGCCGCGTAGCGCACCATCAAACCGCGCGCACGTTTGGCGTAGAAGCTGATGATTTTGTATTTGCCGTTTTTCTCGTCTTTGAAAATCGGTGTAATCAGGCGTGCGTTGAGTTTTTTGGTGTTGACAGATTTGAAATATTCTTGTGAGGCGAGGTTGATTAAAACGTCGCTATCGGCCTGCTTCAGCGTTTGGTTGAGTAGGTCGGTGATTTTATCGCCCCAAAATTCGTAGAGGTTTTTGCCGCGTGAGTTGGCAAAGGCTGTGCCCATTTCCAAGCGGTAGGGTTGCATCAAGTCGAGCGGGCGCAGTACGCCGTATAAGCCGGAGAGCAGGCGGACGTGTTGTTGCAGGTAGTCGATTTGTTCCGGTTTGAGCGTATTGGCGGCGATGCCTTCATAGACGTCGCCGTTGAACATAAATACGGCCTGTTTGGCGTTTTCAGGGGTAAACGGCGTGTGCCATACGGCATTGCGTTCGGCGTTGAGCAGGGCGATTTTGTCGGAAACATGCATCAGTTCGGCGATTTGTTGAGGGGCAAGCTGGCGCAACTCCTGCATCAGGATTTCTGCTTCGGGCAGAAGGTCGGGCAGGGTAAAGCTGCTGATGGGGGAGGGGTCTTTTTCGTTGAGGTTTTTGGCTGGGGATAAGACAAAAAACATAATAATTTCGGCTTTGAAATGAATAATGTGTGGGATTGTAGGTTTAAAATCGAGGAAGAACAAGACGGGAGAAACGCATTAATTGAATGCTTTTATTGAAACGTATTTCTGTTGAAAGTAAAATTCGAAGCTTCCCCCTGTTTCTGACATTTCTATTTGAGGAGAATATCATGTCTAAAACCATTATCCATACTGACAAAGCCCCTGCCGCGATTGGCGCATACAGCCAAGCAGTCCGCGCAGGCGATACGGTTTATATGAGCGGTCAGATTCCTTTGGATCCGGCTACGATGACTGTGGTCGGCAATGGCGACTTCCGCGCCGAAGCAGTGCAAGTATTTAAAAACCTGCAAGCCGTAGCCGAAGCGGCCGGCGGTTCTTTGAACGATATCGTCAAACTCAATGCTTATTTGACCGATTTGGCCAACTTTGCCGTGTTCAATGAAGTGATGGCTGAATTTATCGAACAACCTTTCCCTGCGCGCGCGGCGGTTGGCGTAGCCAGCCTGCCTAAAGGCGTTCAGGTTGAAGCGGAAGCAGTATTGGTTTTAAACGCATAATTGATGTTTCAGACGGCCTGGGCTGGGCTTGAGGCCGTCTGAAAAGAATAACAACGGAAAACAATAATAATGGCACATTACGCAATCGGAGATATTCAAGGCTGTTTTGACGAGCTGACTTTGTTGCTTGCCAAAATCGGCTTTAATCATGGTACGGACACCCTTTGGCTGGTCGGCGATATTGTCAATCGCGGCCCGAAGTCCTTGGAAACCCTGAAATTTGCCAAAGAGCATGACAGCAGTGTGCAAATGGTTTTGGGCAATCATGATTTACATCTTTTGGCAGTCGGTTGCGGTGAAGGAACGCTCAAGCGCAGTGATACGGTTGAGCCGATTTTGACCCATCCTGATAGTCATGCCATGCTTGACTGGCTGCGTCATCAACCGCTTTTGGTACGCGGCGACAGGCATGTAATGGTGCATGCCGGTATTTTGCCGCAATGGTCGGTTGATAAAGCCGAAAGCCTTGCCAGAGAAGCTGAGGCTGAATTGCAAGGTAAAAAATACAGGAAATTTTTTGGCAAAATGTACGGCAACAAGCCGACCGAGTGGACGGACGATTTGACAGGCTATGAGCGCCTACGCATGATTATCAACGTCTTTACCCGTATGCGTGCGCTGACGTACAAAGGCGAATTGGATTACGAATATAAATCCACTCTGAAAAAAATGCCGCTTTACCTGCGCCCTTGGTTTAAAGCGCCCGATAGGCAGAATTTGGATTATATTACCGTGTTCGGACATTGGTCGTCATTGGGCTACGTTAATACCGATCAGGTTATCGCTTTGGATACCGGCGCGTTGTGGGGCGGAGAGCTGACAGCGGTCAATTTGGATACCAATGAAGTGATACAGGTACCGTCCTTGGGCGGATTGGATTGGAAAACGGCATTGAAATAGTTTGGATAAGATAAAAGGCCGTCTGAAATGTTTCAGACGGCCTTTTCGTATTTTGTTAATCCAGAGAAGGCAGGAGTTTGTCCGGATTCATAATGCCATAAGGGTCGAGCTGATTTTTGATGGCATGCATCAGAACGAGTTCGGCTTGCGTACGCACACGGGGCAGCCAATGTTTCTTGATGATGCCTACGCCGTGTTCCGCGGCAATCGTACCGTGGCAGGCAAGGATGTTTTCATAAACGATGGTATTGACGGCGTCTTCGTATTGGTAGGCTTCGTTACTCAATACGTTGGGCAGGAATGTATTGTAATGCAGGCTGCCGTCGCCTAAATGTCCGAAGCAGACAATTTTTATGCCGGGAAAACGGGTTTCCAAGGCAGGGGCGCATTGGCGGACAAAGGCGGCCACTTGGGCGATAGGGACGGCGATGTCGTGTTTGATGCTGGTGCCGAGTTTGCGTTGGGAAGCGGAAATATTTTCACGCAAGGCCCATAAGTCGGAGCGCTCTTGCTCGGATTGCGCCAAAATGCTGTTTTCCCATCCGCTTTGATAGAGAAATTCGGCAAGCTTTTCATCCAGTCCCGCATCGGGAACAGAGTCTGCAAGTTCAATCAAAATATGCCATTCCGCATCGGCAGGCTTTTTGAGTTGGCTGAATTCCGAAGATAAATCGAGGGCAAAGCGGCTGATCAGCTCGAAGCTGGTCAAGCGCTCGGCAAAATGGCCTTGCACCGCAGTCAAAAGCGAGACTGCGGATTCAATATCGTCTAAACCTACCCATGCGGTCGCTTTGGTTTTGGGCTGGGCAAAGAGTTTGAGTGTGGCGGCGGTAATGATACCCAATGTTCCTTCGCTGCCGATAAAAAGATGGCGCAAGTCGTAGCCAGTCGTGTTTTTGTGCAGGGGCTGAAGGTGGGAAACCAGTTCGCCGTTTGGTAAAACGACTTCCAAACCCAATACCAAATCACGCATGCTGCCGTAACGCAAGACATTTAAACCGCCGGCATTACAGGCGATATTGCCGCCGATTTGGCAAGAGCCTTCGCTGGCAAGGCTGAGTGGAAACAGTCGTCCGGCTTCGGCTGCTGCCTTCTGAGCATTTTGCAAAATCACGCCTGCTTCAACCGTCATGCTGTTGTCCGCAAGGTTGATATCGCGGATGCGGTTGAGCTTGGAGAGGTTGAGCAGTACACCTTCGGTGGTTACCGTTGCGCCGCATAATCCGGTATTGCCGCCTTGCGGGGTTACGCGGATGCGGTTTTCAAAACAGAAACGCATGATTTTCTGCACGCTTTCGACAGAGTTCGGCTGTAAGACAATATCCGGCGAAGAAACAAAACGGCGACGTTGGTCGTTTAACAAGGCCGGAGTGGCTTCGATGATTTCAGAGGTGGAAAGAAACTCAGCAAAACGGTCGTGAAGGTGCATGGCAGTCAGGCGGAAAAGTCGGGAAAGGGAGTATGAAGAATGTAAAAAAGCAGGATACGCAATGGTATCCTGCTTTTCTTATATTCAAAAGAATATTATTTAGCAGCTTCAGAAGCAGCAGAAGCAGCGGCTTCAGTAGCAGAAGCAGCAGCTTCGGTAGCAGAAGCAGCGGCTTCAGTAGCAGAAGCAGCAGCTTCAGTAGCAGCAGCTTCGGTAGCAGAAGCAGCAGAAGCAGCAGCTTCAGTAGCAGATGCAGCGGCTTCAGAAGCAGCAGAAGCGGCAGAAGCAGCAGTTTCAGCAGCTTTATCAGCACCGCCACAAGCGGCCAAAGCTAAAGACAACAAAGCAGCAGCGAACAGAGATTTTTTCATTTTTAAGAACCTTTTTTAAATCGATTTAAACTAAAAATAGCCGTCAAACGGCCTGTACAGTAGAAATTCATTGCTGAATTTTTCGTTATTATGCCCCACGGGATTGGTCAATGCAACGTTGCTTAACCGTTTGCATACTAAAATCAATACAAAATTAGCGAAAATAATGTAAATCAGGGGAGTAGGTAAAAAATAATCTAAAAATATTCATAATTAATGAAAATTTTAAAAATCATTTGTATTCAATAGCTTGATTATTTTTAACTGTTGTTGGATTTAAGGGTTTGGAATGTTTTTGCGTTTGGGGATTTTTTTGTAATTTAGCAACTTTGTGTTGTGAAAAAGCAACTTTTATGGATTGGAATCATTCAATTTTGTTTTTTATATGGACTTTTTCGGTTTTGTTGTGTTCACCAAAAGTATTTGTTTAAGGTAAACCGATTGTTTAGTTACAGCTGTGATAGAATAGCCTGAACTTGACTTTTAAATATTGATTAAGGATGACATGATGTCTATTGTTAAAAATTCCGTAGTTTCCCTGCATTATGAAATGTACGATGCAAACAACCAGTTGTTGGACAAAACCGAAGAGCCGATTGCTTACCTGCATGGCGGTTATGACGGTATTTTCCCTTTAGTGGAAGAAGCGTTGCACGGCAAAAATGTAGGCGATACCGTTGAAGTGGCTTTGTCCCCTGAGGATGCTTTCGGCGAACAAGATCCTGAGCTGGTACGCATTGAAGATGTAAGTGTATTCCCTGTTGAAGTTGAAGTTGGCATGATGTTTGAAGCCGATGATCCGGAAACAGGCGATGTATTGATTTATCGTGTAACCGATGTTGCCGATGGTAAAGCCGTAGTAGACGGCAACCATCCTTTGGCCGGTATGAAAGTATTGTTCAAAGCGACCGTTGAAGGTGTGCGCGATGCGACTGAGGAAGAAATTGCCCACGGCCACGTACATGGCCCGCACGGTCATCACCACCACTAATCAGGCTTGAAACATGATAAAGGCCGTCTGAAAAGGAACGAAACCTTCCTTTTCAGACGGCCTTTAAGTTTTTACAAGACAGATAAATAGGAAATTTTGGCGCAGGTCAAATCAAACAGGGAAATATGGATTTTGTTAGAGACTACAATGAATTACATATAACGGTGCGACAAAATCTGTATTAAGATTCAGATATTGGTAAAACAGGCAGAATGCAATGAGTGAGACATTGGAGCAGCAGGCTCTAGAGGCCGGTATTGATTTAGGCTACCACGACATCAACGGTACATATCATGCGACCAAACCTGAAGTTTTGGAATCGATTGTCGCTGTTTTAGACAAAAGCAAACCGGATTTAGACGGCCTTTATCTGGATACGATGGTCGCGCATGAAAACGGCGAAGAATCTTTACAGATACCGTCTGAATTTCATGGTGCGGAAGCGGTCGTATTGATTGATGAGGCGGATGAGTACCAGACCTTGACTTTATATCCGGGCGACAACGATACGCTTTGGATTAAGCTGCCCCAACTGGCTTGCGGTTATTACATATTGTCGGCCGAGACCGGCGGTAAATGTTGTCTTGTACGCCTGATTGTTGCGCCTGAATCGGTTTACCAACCCAAACTGCTTGCCAATGGCGGTCGGATGAATGGTTTGACCATGCATTTGTACAGCCTGCGTTCCGAGCGCAACTGGGGCATAGGCGACTTTACCGATTTGCTGAACCTGATGAAATATGCGGCTGAGAAAAAGCTGGATTTCGTCGGTATCAACCCTTTGCACGCCTTGTTTACCAGCAAGCCTGCCTTTGCCAGCCCGTATAGCCCTTCTTCGCGCGAATGGCTCAATCCGATTTATTTGGATGTTGAGAAGGTCGGTGCGTTTACTTATAACGAACAACTGAAAAACTGGCTGGCACAACCGAAAATCCGTCAGCGCATCGCTGCTTTGCGTATCACGGAAACGGTGACTTATACGGCGGTTTGGGCATGCAAGCGTGATGCGCTGCACATGGCGTTTAACGCGTTTGAACAGGATACTTGCGAAGCTGCGGCAAATGAACGCGCTGCATTTGAAGCATTTGTTGCGGACAAAGGCGAGGCTTTGCAGGGCTTCGGTTTGTTTGAGGCTTTGGACCAGTATTACAGCCGTCCCGGACAAGTGGGTTGGCAGTCATGGCCGTCTGAATTTCATCAACCTGATGGCGAAGCCGTAGAAAAATTTGCGCGCAGTCATGAGCGGGAAATCCGTTTTTATATGTGGCTGCAATGGCTTTGCGCGGAGCAATTGCAAGAAGTCAACCAAGCCGCTGCCGAATACGGTGTCAAACTCGGCATTTACGGCGATTTAGCGGTCGGCGTGGCGCGAGGTAGCGCGGATACTTGGTTAAACCGTCAAGATTATTGTATGGACGTATCGGTCGGTGCGCCGCCCGATCCTTTAGGGCCGACAGGGCAGAATTGGAATTTGCCGCCGCTTAATCCGTCGATGTTGAAGCATACGGGCTATGAGAAGTTTGCCCATTTGTTGCGCGAAAACATGCGCCTGTATGGCGTGTTGCGGATTGACCATGTGATGGCATTGTGTCGTTTGTGGTGGGTTTTAAACGATAAAACAGCAGATTTCGGCGCATATGTGCATTACGATGCCGAAGTGATGTTTGCTATTTTGGCATTGGAAAGCCAGCGCAACCGTTGCGTCATCATCGGCGAGGATTTGGGTACGGTACCCGATCAAGCGCGTTATCTGCTCAACCGCTATCAGGTGTTCTCCTACAAAGTGATGTATTTCAGCAAGGGCTGGAACGGTTTTCAGTTACCTGAAGAATACCCCGAGCAGGCGATTACGGTCATCAGCACCCACGATGTCGCGCCGCTGGCAGGCTATTGGACAGGCAAAGATTTGGATACGATGTTCAAACTCGGTACTTTGCCTGATGCAGCCGCTTTTCAGACGGCCTTGGACGAGCGCGAACACGATAAAGCCGATTTGCTGGATAAATTGAAAGAAACCGGCTGTCTGGGTGCGGACGTACAAATGCCGGCAAAGGCCGATGAAACCTTGCTGGCGGCTTTGCATAAATACGGCGCATTGAGCCGCAGCAAGCTTTACGCCGTACAACTGGAAAACCTGCTGGGCGTCATTGACAATCTGAATGTCCCGGGTGTAACCGAAGGCTATCCGAACTGGGCACAAAAAATGCCGGTTTCTTTGGAAGATTTCCTACAACACCGCCTCATGGGCGGCCAACTTGCCATTATTGACGAGGTACGCATGAAAACAAACAGCCAAATCAAGGCTTATCATGAACTTGACCAAATCGAGCGCGATACGGTCGAAAGCCTGTTTCTTGCCACCCACAGCGATTTGTTCGCTTATTTGGGACGACACAGCCTTGCAGAGGGCGATGAAGTGGTGCGCGTTTTGATTCCCGGCGTAGTAAGCGTGGATATCGTGAACCGCCGCAGCGGCGAACTCATCGTGCCGTCTGAAAAAATTGATGAACGCGGTTTCTTTGTGGCCGTTTTGCCCGATGATGCGCCCGATTACGCTTTGCGTATCCGTTACACCGAAGACACCGAGCCAGTGATTGAAGAAGACCCTTATCATTTCGGCTCTGCGTTGCAAGATATGGATTCCTGGCTGTTGGCCGAAGGCAAGCACCTGCGTCCTTATGAGGCTTTAGGCGCGCATTTTGCCGAGTTGGACGGCGTGAAGGGCGTACGTTTTGCCGTATGGGCGCCAAATGCGCAACGCGTTTCCGTTATCGGCGAATTTAATAACTGGGATGGCCGCCGCCATGTGATGCGTTTCCACCGCGACAACGGCATTTGGGCCATCTTTATTCCTGCCGTCAAACTCAATGCCCTCTACAAATTTGAAATCCGCGATGCCAACGGCGATGTGCGCGAAAAAGCCGACCCGTATGCCTTCGGTGCGGAACTGCGCCCGACCACGGCATCTATCGTGCGCGGTTTGCCTGACGAAGTGGAAGAACCGGCTTTCCGCGCTCGCGCCAATGCCATTGATGCGCCCATCAGCATTTATGAAGTGCATTTGGGTTCGTGGAAACGCAATCCGGAAAACAATTTCTGGCTGACTTATGAAGAGCTGGCCAAAGAACTGGTGGCATACGTCAAAGACATGGGCTTTACCCATATCGAGTTTTTGCCTGTTTCCGAATATCCGTTTGACGGCTCATGGGGCTATCAGGCAACCGGTTTGTATGCGCCGACCAGCCGTTTCGGTTCGCCGGAAGAATTGCGCGCATTGATTAAAGCCGCACACGACGAGGGTATCAGCGTTATCCTCGACTGGGTAGTCGGCCATTTCCCAACCGACGACCACGGCCTGGCCAAGTTTGACGGCACTGCGCTGTACGAACACGCCGACCCGCGCGAAGGCTACCACCAAGACTGGAACACCCTAATTTACAACTTTGGCAGAAACGAAGTGAAAAACTTCCTGCAAGGCAACGCCCTGTATTGGATAGAACGTTTCGGCTTTGACGGTATCCGCGTTGACGCGGTTGCTTCCATGATTTACCGCAACTACTCGCGTAAAGACGGCGAGTGGATTCCGAACCAATACGGCGGCCATGAAAACCTCGAAGCCATCGCTTTCCTGCGTGATACCAACACCATGTTGAAAGAGGAAGTTCCGGCTGCGACTGAAATCGCCGAAGAATCTACTTCGTTCGCCAACGTCACCCGTCAAGAAGGTTTGAATTTCAGCTTCAAATGGAATATGGGCTGGATGAACGATACCTTGCGTTACATGATGGAAGACCCCATCAACCGCAAATATCACCACAACAAAATGACTTTCGGCATGATGTACCAGTACAGCGAGAACTTCGTCCTGCCGCTTTCTCATGACGAAGTCGTACATGGCAAACGCTCGCTACTCGGACGTATGCCCGGCGACTGCTGGCAACAATTTGCCAACCTGCGCGCCTACTACGGCTTTATGTACGGCTTCCCCGGCAAAAAACTCTTGTTTATGGGCAGCGAGTTTGCGCAAGGCCGCGAGTGGAACTACAACGAAGGACTGGATTGGTTCTTGCTGGAGCAAGAGGGCGGCTGGCACAAAGGCGTACAAGACTTCGTGCGCGAATTGAACCATGTCTATAAAGACAACGCGCCGCTTTACCAATTAGACCAATGGCCTGAAGGCTTTGAGTGGCTGGTTGCCGATGACGGCGACAATTCCGTATTCGTTTTCGAGCGCCGCGACCGTGAAGGCAACCGCGTTATCGTCATCAGCAACTTCACGCCTGTAGTGCGCGAAGGCTACCGTTTTGGTGTGAATTCTGCCGGCGAATACCGCGAAATCCTCAATTCAGACGACCTGCATTACAAAGGCAGCGGCGTTTCTGCCGGCGCAATGGTGGAGACAGAAGAAGTTTGGTCGCATGGCAAACCAAACTCCCTGTCTGTTACCGTACCGCCGTTGGCAACCGTGTACCTGTATCAGGCGGCAGTCAAAGACGAAGCGTAAATCAACTTTGAGGGTGGGCATCATGTCTGCCTAATCAGCTGAAAATTAAAAGATAGTGATATCAATATGATTCAAGGCCGTCTGAAAGATTTTCAGACGGCCTTATATTGGACACGAAACCAAATACATACCAAGGAATCATTCTATGACTGCCAAATCATGGCATATCGAGGAAGGCAAGCCTTATCCCATGGGCGCGACCCTGACGAGCAAGGGCGCGAATTTCACCTTGTTTTCCATCAATGCCGAAAAGGTCGAATTGTGTCTGTTTGATAAGGATAAAGAAACCCGTTTGGAGATGCCTTCGCGGCGCGGTTCGGTATTTTACGGATTTGTGCCAGACGTTAAGGCAGGGCAGCGATACGGTTTTCGCGTGTATGGACGTGAAAACGCAGAATACGGCTCATGTTTTAATCCCAACAAATTGCTGATTGACCCGTATTCCAAAAAAATTGACGGCAAACCAAGCTACCGTACCGCTGAAGAAATGGCATGGTTCAGGCCGGAAGATGAACGCGACAATGCCGCCGTTGCGCCGAAAAGCGTCGTGGTCGGACGCAGCCGATTTAATTGGGCCAAAGATTGCCGTCCGGAAATACCGTGGGGCAAAACCGTTATTTATGAAGCCCATGTCAAAGGGTTGACCAAGCAGTTCCCCGATTTGAAATATGCAGGCACTTATAAAGCCTTGAGTGATAAACGGGTTTTGGCCTATCTTCAAGAGTTGGGGGTAACGACGGTCGAGCTGCTGCCGATTCATTATCATCTGGACGAATACCATCTTCAGCAGATGGGCTTGAGCAATTATTGGGGCTACAACACTTATTCTCATTTTGCCGTCGAGCCGTCTTATGCCGACAATCCCGAGTGTGCGGCGGCGGAGTTTAAACAAGCGGTCAAAGCCTTGCATCAGGCTGGTTTGGAAGTGATTTTGGATGTCGTGTACAACCACACGGCAGAGCAGGATGATAAAGGCCCGATGCTGTGTCAGCGCGGTATCGACAACACCTTATGGTATTGGCACACCCCTTACGGCAATTATGAAAACTGGTCGGGTTGCGGCAATACGCTCAATATTGTCCGGCGCGACGTTACCCGTTGGGCGGCAGACAGCCTGCGCTATTGGGCGGAAGAGTTTCATATCGACGGCTTCCGTTTCGATTTGGGAACCGTATTGGGACGCGAGCCTGATTTCCAATCGTACGGCCGTTTTTTCCAAGTCCTGTATCAAGACCCGGTTTTGGCTGGTTTGAAGCTAATTGTCGAAGCATGGGACATCGGCGAGGGCGGCTATCACTTGGGCAATTTCCCACAACCTTTTGCCGAATGGAACGGCCGTTTCCGTGATGATATGCGCGCGTTTTGGTCATGGGAAAGCGGCAATTTGGGCGCATTTGCCGAACGCTTGGCCGGGTCGTCCGATATTTTCAACCACAGCGGCCGTCACCCGTCTGCCAGCATCAACTTCATCACTGCACACGACGGCTTCACTCTGCGCGATTTGGTCAGCTACAACGAAAAACACAACGAAGCCAACGGCGAAAACAACCGCGACGGGCATAATGAAAACATCAGCTTCAACCACGGCGTAGAAGGCGAAACCGATGATGAAGAGGTTTTGCTCAACCGCGAATACACTTCCAAAGCGCTGCTTGCCTCCTTGTTTTTATCCAACGGTACGCCCATGCTTTTAGCCGGCGATGAGTTCGGCAACAGTCAGCAAGGCAACAACAACAGCTACTGCCAAGATAATCCGATTACATGGTTGGATTGGCAAAATGAGCCTCATGAGTTGCAAAATTACACTCAAGAACTGATACGCGTCCGCAGCCAAATCAAGCTGCTGACAGATGATTGCTGGTGGGAAAAAGAGCGTGTGCAATGGCTTAATGCCGACGGCAGCCCAATGACGGAATATTGTTGGCACAACAGGGGCAGCAAGGCGATTCAGGTTGTTTTGGACGATGAATGGCTGCTGTTGGTCAATGCCAAACGTAGTCGTCAGTTATTTAACCTGCCTCAAGGCAATTGGGAAATTTCTTGCGTACCATCTGAGAAATTTAATTACGAAGAGGCTGGGAAATGTGTTGTCGAACACATGGGGATTTGGGTTTTACATAAAACGAATTAAATGAAAACCAAGCCGTTATATTATTAACTCTTTGATATTTTGTTGGTATTTGTTTATTTTTGGCTTGGTGGTATAAATTGAAAATGCCGATAAGATGATAAATGGTTTAATTGTTAATTAAATGTTTTATAAAGAAAAATATATCTTTTTTTTAAATCTTTCCGCTATAATCTCCTTAGTTTGTAACAAATCTACGCACCATTCCTTTCAGACGGCCTGTTGCTGTTGTCAGGCCGTCTGAAAACCGAGTTTCGTTGTTTTTAATAAAACCATCAGGCGCGTTGTCCAGTGCCTCACGCTAGAGAAAGGCTTCCATGGCTAAGAAAAAACTCCCCATCTCCGGTTACGATTATGTAATGCCTAAACCGGACGCCGAAACCATCCGTAAATCCATCGTTTACAAGCTGATTTTCATCTTGGGCGTAGATCCGAAGGAGGCAACTTCACACCAATGGCTCAACGCCGCCATGCTTGCCGCGCGTGACCTGATTGCGGAAGATTTCCTCAAAACACGCCGCGCCCACATCGACAACAGCAAACGCATGGTTTATTACCTGTCTATGGAATTCCTGCTCGGCCGTTCGTTTGTCAACGCGCTGATTAACGAAGGCGTTTACGCCGAATTTGAAGAAGCCTTCAAGCAACTGGGCAAAGAATTTGCCGATGTCTGCGAACAAGAAGAAGATCCAGGTTTAGGTAACGGCGGTTTGGGCCGTCTTGCCGCCTGCTTCCTCGACTCTTTGGCAACCCTGCGCATTCCGGCCATGGGCTACGGCATCCGTTACCAATACGGTATGTTCAAACAAGAAATCGTGGATGGACAACAAGTTGAAAAACCCGATTTGTGGCTCGACCAAGATTTGGCATGGCAATTTGCCCGTCCGAACAAACAATATTCCGTCCGTTTCGGCGGTCAAGTATTGAACTTGGGCGACAAAAAAGAATGGCAGCCGAGCGAAGAAATTTCCGCTTGGGCATACGATGAAATCATTCCGGGCTATGGCGGCGAATGTGCCAACCCATTGCGCTTGTGGACCGCACACGCAGGCAACCTGTTTGACCTTGCCGACTTCAACCGAGGCGACTATGCCTCTGCCGTTCGCGCACAAAACAGCGATGAAAACATCTCACGCGTCCTGTATCCGAACGACTCTACCGATTCCGGCCGCGAATTGCGCCTGAAGCAAGAATACTTCTTGGTTTCCGCTTCCGTTCAAGACATCGTTGCACGTCACAAATGCCGTTTCCCAAGCATCCGCACTTTGGCGGACGAAGTCGCCATCCATTTGAACGACACCCATCCGGTGCTCGCTATTCCAGAATTGATGCGCATCCTGATTGACGAAGAAGGCATTGCGTGGACCGAAGCATGGAATATGTGCTGTAAGATTTTCTCTTACACCAACCACACACTGATGAGCGAAGCCTTGGAAACTTGGCCGGTCGATTTGATGGGCTGTCTGCTGCCACGCCACTTGGACATCATCTTTGAAATCAACGCCTACTTCCTCAATGCCTTACGCGCCATCGGTAACTTCGACGACGACTTTGTCCGTCGCGTATCCATCATCGACGAAACCCACGGCCGTCGCGTCCGCATGGCATGGCTTGCCGTGATCGGTTCGCACAAAGTCAACGGCGTGGCCAAAATCCACTCCGATTTGATGACCACATCCATCTTTGCCGACTTCGCCAAAGTATTCCCAGAACGCTTTACCAATGTAACCAACGGCGTAACCCCGCGCCGCTGGATTAACATCGCCAACCCGGGCTTGACCAAATTCTTGGACAAACATCTGGGCGACGAAGACTGGCGTCTGCATTTGGACAACCTGACCAAGCTCAACGATAAAGTGGACGATGCTTCCGTACAGGCAGAATTCGGTGAAGTGAAAAAAGCCGCCAAAGAGCGCCTTGCTAAATACATCGAAACCGAGCTGGGCATCAAAGTTAATACCGATGCACTTTTCGACATCCAAATCAAACGTATCCACGAGTACAAACGTCAAGCATTGAACGTGATGCACATCGTCGACCGCTACAACAAAATCCTGGAAAACCCGGATTTCGATTGGCAGCCGCGCGTGTTCATCTTTGCCGGTAAAGCCGCTTCCGCCTATTACATGGCGAAGAAAATCATCCGATTGATTAACGACGTTGCCAAAGTCATCAATAACGACACCCGTATCCGCGACCTGATTAAAGTCGTTTACATCCCGAACTACAGCGTCAGCCTTGCCCAAATCATCATTCCTGCTGCCGATTTGCACGAACAAATCTCACTGGCAGGTACAGAAGCATCCGGTACCAGCAACATGAAATTTGCCCTCAACGGCGCAATCTGCATGGGTACGCTGGACGGCGCGAACGTTGAGATTTTGGAAAAAGTCGGCGCGGACAACTGCTATATCTTCGGTAACACCGTAGAACAAGTCGAAGAAATCCGCCGCAACGGTTACGACCCGTTGAGCTATATCGAGCGAGACAGCGACCTGCGCCGCGTCGTCAACCAAATCAGCCAAGGCACTTTCTCTCCGGAAGAGCCAAACCGCTACAACGACGTGTTGCAACCATACGGCGACTTCTATCAGCTGATGGCGGATTTCCGCAGCTACATCGATACGCAATACAAAGCGGACGAACACTACCGCAACGTATCCGCATGGCGCAAATCAGCCTTGATCAACATCGCCAACATGGGCTTCTTCTCATCCGACCGCTCCATCGCCGACTACTGCCGCGATATTTGGTACATCAAACCATTGAGCGAAAAAGAATTGCCCGGCAAAAATTAAGCGTTGAGCAGATAGCGAAAGCCGATACATCGGGAAGGTGTATCGGCTTTTTTCAGACGGCATGATATAGAAACGAGTAAAACAGTATGGTTGTATCGCTGTTTTAGGGTATTGCTAAATGACTCAATTTAAAATCGGTATTTAAAATTTAGTAGCCATTCATTCTGACGGTAGCGGTAATGTGCTGTATTGCTATGGGAGATTGAGCGTCTAAAACGAAATTCAGGATACACACCTTTAAGGTTCCACTGCGGAAAGCCTACAGCGGCTATCATGATGTATTGATTGTCGCGCCGCCGTCTGTTGTCGCTGACAAAACTTGCAGCGTCATAAAGACTGCGGCGATGGAGCAGAATGGCGTTGAGATAAGTACCGCTTGAAAAAAAACTATATGCGCCCAGCCGTGTTGCATATTCCTTGCTGGAAGAAGATTTTTCGGGATAGGCTTTGCGTGTTGCATCAAAATTGGCGAACAGACCGCTTTGGGGTGTGAGAGAAAATTCTGCCCCTACGCCCAGTTCGTATTGCTTATAGTCGGCAAAATAATCTTTGTTTTGCCCACTGTATCCGGTCTTTTTTGCTCCGGCATGTGAGTTAATGCGCCAGCGAGGGGAGAGTGTGCGTGACCAGTCAACATCCGCGCCCCATGCGCGGTAGTGGGTGTGGCGGTTGCGGAAGTCGTATTCGAAATAGGGCAGCAGGGAAAAGGAGGAGCGTGCGTCGGCATAGGCGTATCCCGCGTACAGCGAACCGTTGTGATAGCCGTAATCCGGCATGGCCGCCGAATCTTTGTCTTTTTCCGTGTAGCGGTTGCCGTACAGCACACTGCGCACCTGTACACCGTGATGCCCTTTGAGCGGGACGGTTTTTTCGGCGGTCGCGCTATAGGATAAGAAGGTCGAATCCGTTGGCGCAGGCAGGGTGCGCTCCATCAGGCACATGCCCGCGATTTCCCACACGCATTGGTTGATGCCGTTGCCTTGGTTTACATTGCTGTTGTAGCCGTAGCCTAGACCGATTTGGCCGTGCCAGCGGCGGCGTTTGCCCAGTTCGGACAGGTAGTTTTCCACGATGGGGCGGGTTTCAGCAGGAATATCTGTTTTCAGAACTTTTTCAAATGCGGCGGCGGACTCTTTGTTTTGGTTGTCTTCGGCATAAAACCGCCCCGCTTCGAGCAGCAGGCGGGGGTTGTCGGGTTCGGCTTCCAAGGCCGTCTGAAAACTGTTCTCCGCCGCGCGAGAATCCCCTTCGGCCCGTTTTTGCAGTGCATCGGCCAAATAAATCAGCGCAGGTTTGTGCTGCGGCAGTTTGGCGTAGCGGGCGGCAAACTGTCGCACCTTGTACCACTGCCGCGCGTTGAGGGCGTGGTAAATCGCACTTTCCAGTTCTTCCGCCGTATCGCCGACTTGGTAGATTTCACCATCTATCGAAATATAGCCGTCGTTTTCTTCCACTTTCTCGCGGGCCTGTTCCGTGTCCAGCCAGTCACTTTCTCGATATTGCTGCGTTTGGCGGCTGCCCTCGTCCAGCAGGCGGCGGCGTTCGTCTGCGGCATCGTCGGACGGGGCGGCAAAGCAGACCGTACAGAGCGGCAGGAAAAGCAGGCAGAGGCGGTGGGTCATGTGATGGGGTCCTTTGGGGCGGGGAGGCCGTCTGAAAGAAGTAAAAAACAGAAATTCCGCAAGGCAATACAGGTTTGTACGGCACTTCGGAAACAGGTCAGCCGCAGTATATTTATGCCTACTGCGGCTGCGGTTAAAAAACGGCGGTTTTCCTGATTGCGGGAACGTACGGCCAAACGCCGAAAACACCGGCATTCCCTAATCGCGTAAGCGGACAAGGTTATTTTTTCGCGCCGCCGAAGGCTACGTCGTCGCCTTTGTTGTTGTCAGTTCCGCGTTTGGCATAGCCTGCCATGGCTGCCGCGCCATTGCCGTAGAATTGTCCGGTAATGCCTTCGTTATTGCGGCCTGGGATGCTGTTGAATGTACCTTTTGAATTGGTAATTTCAACACCGTTAAAGCTCAAATCCCTATCGCCCGCGCGTTTCAGTGCGCCGCTCATAGAACCTTTGTCGCCCGTACCGAATGTGGCTTTGATTTCACCGGTATAGAAATCGTTTTTGCCCGGCGTGTGCTTGTTGATACCGACAACGTTATAGGTAGCCGCAGCCAAGTTTCTGGTGTTTTTGGTCGGATTCTCACCCACGAACCAAACCGTACGGTTGCCGTCGTTCATATTCAAATCCGTGCTGTTGGCGATCTGATTGCTGTTGCCTTTGCGCGGTGCCCATTCGCCGAAGAAGACGTTGGTTGCCGCAGTCGGCACTTTGGCAAAGGTCATGCCGCCGAATTTCGGTGCAATCGGTAACTTTGGGTCGGCCATTTGGCGTACGCTGAACACTTCGGTGTTGTTGGCACGTTTTTCATACCACACTTGGGCGAGTTTGGTTTTCGAGAACCAGCCCGCAATCGGGTTGATGTCGCCGGGTTGCAGGTATTTCGGATTGGCCGTGCCATTTGCATTGGCGTTCTGATTGCCGCCGTTGATGGGCGTATTGCCGTATTTGTTGCGGATGCGCTGCGCGGGTCCGGCTTCGAGGTTGATGGAATTCGAATAACGGTTGTTTCCATCGCTGTCTATACTGATACCGGCACGGTTTGCACCAAACGGCAGCGCATCCGATTTTTGAGTTTTCACACGGTTTGTACTTGATTCTCCATATATATTCTCTACAGCCAAGGCAGAACCAAAAGCACCCATCAAAAGGGCGGCTAAGACGGTTTGACGCACATTCATGTTGAGACTCCTAAGAAATTGAAAAAAGCCTGCTTATCTTTGAAATATAGATGGCGGCAGAAAGCAGAAAAAAGACCGTCATATAAAAATAATATTGATAATCAATATTATATATACTAATTTGTTTTTGACAATAGGTCTGATTGAAAATTTTAGAATTTCGCTTTTAGGCCGAAGGTAACCGTCCTACCTGGGCCGGGAACGGGGGTGCTGGACATCGGGTCTAGATAATAGCGGTTGGCGAGGTTAGTAACGCCGAAATTCAAGTCTATATGTTTCCCTATGCGGTAGCGGGCATAGGCATCTAAAAGGGTGGCGGCATGCCAGCCGTAGGGTTTGCCGTTGCGCTCATACACCTGCCCCGCGCCGTCGGCAATCAGCTTGTCGTAGTTTTTCCGCTCCGCCTTGCTGTGATGGATGGCGCGCATGCCCAATTCCAGTTTTTTGTTGAAGAAGCGCGTGCCGACATCAAGGGAAAGCGAATATTTCGGCTGCAGGGACTGGAAGAAGCGGCTGAGGCCGAAGCCGCCTTCCAGGCATTCGGGTACGCGTTGCAGGTAATAGTCGAATTTGAAGGCGATTTGTTTGTCGCAAACCGCGTGTTTCAAGCGGTAAGTACCGCCGAAGGAGGCGAAGAAGCGGCCGCTGTCGAGGCGGCTTTGCAGCTCCACCCCCTTGCTGACTGCCCTGTCGTATTGGATCATGCCGCCGTCCATATTGGATGTGTCGATTTGGTTTTTGATTTTATTGCTGTAGTAGGTGAGGCGGAGGTCGCCTTGGCGCAGCTTGGTGAAATGCGGGGCGAAATTGAAATTGTAGCCGACTTCCCAGTTGGTGCTTTTTTCGGGTTTTAGGTCGTATTCGGCAACAACTTCCCTGCGGAGTAGGGCGTTGCTGCTGACTCCGGTCAATTCATACAGGCTGGGGAAGCGGCTCATGCGGGCATAACGGGCAAAGAGGCGGTGGTTGTCGGCAAGATCGTAGCTGACCGCCAGCATGGGCGACCAGGAATGCGCGCGTTGCTCCTGCGGTATGCGCCAGCGGTCGGCTTCGCCGAATTGATGCCTGACCCAAGCAAGGTTGTGTGGATGAGCTAACCGGTCTCTAGCAAAATCATTATCGTCTTCCGGTGGTGTCTGATTTGTATTGGCCAGTGCTTGCGATTCGGTAATCTGTCCGGGAGCAATATGTAAATTCGCCCCCGGAATATAGCGGCGGTGGCTGCCGCCCTTGCCTTGCGGATTATTTACCATTTCGCGGTATTTCTCGGGAGCAAGCTGTACTTTGCTGTTGTCGAATTTTCCCGAAACAATTGGGATAATCTGTTTGCGGCGTAGGACATATAGCACATCGGTATTTTTATCGCCATGTGTATATTCAACAAGCTGTCCATTTGGTTTGGCATACAAGCGTGTTTCCTGATCAACGAGAGTATCATGCGGATCAAAATCGTAACCGTTTTTTTCCTTAAAACGGCGGTTAAGGTCTTGATATTCTGCAACCTGTCCTCCGATTCTATCAGGGTTATAAAGCTGCAACATTCGCTTTTGGTTGGCAATATCTTCTTCATCCGCCAATTCAAAATACGGCATCATCAGGCCGGTAACATAGCTGTCCGAACCCAGGCCATACTGATACCAGGGGTTGCGTGCGGCACGCTGCCGCGCCAGTTCGATATTGCGTCCTTTAAAGTTCTGATAGCGCACGCCCGCCTGTATGTTCAGGCGGGAAGTCGGTTTCCAGTCGAAGACCAGGTTCGCGCCCCATTCGCGCTTTTTCGCCGACTGCGGGCCGCCCAAGGCCGCCATGCGAGTCAGTACGCCGAAAGTATTCATCAAATCATTGCTGTCGGCGGTATCGGTGCGTTCTTCCAGTGTTTCGCGCTGGTAGTCGGCGGCGAGGGTGAGGCTGAGTTTGTCGGAAAGGCGGAAGCGGTTGCTGAGGTTGAAGCCGTTGCGGACGACGTCGGTACGCTGCCGCGCACCGGGAACGATGATACGGTCGGGATGTTCGATGTAGTAGCGTTCCTGATTCAGCTTTTGCTTCAGTTCGGCCAGGTTCATCAGCCTGCCCAGATGGTTGGTCTGGTCGGTCATCACATTTTTATCGGCGGGCGTGATGGCGTAGTAGCCGCCCGTATGCCCCATCCAGCGGTCAGTAATCGCACGGTTGTTTTCATCGTATTCTGCCAGCTTGCGGGCGATTTTGTCGGGCGTGTCTTCTATCATGCGCAGCACTTCTTCATGGGTTCGCGCCGAACCGTAGGTGTTCGACGTCATCGCGCTTTCGCAGCTTTCCCCCCGCAGGTTAGGTGAGGGCTGTTTGCGTATGTTGCACCAATACCAAAGGTCGTACTCATAGTCGGGCGTAATGACGCCGACGACGGGGCCGCCGCTCTGATGGCGGTTGCTGTCGGTCTTCACCCGCCACATATCGGCCTGAAAATCTATCCATTTGTTGTTTTGCGGCTTCCATTCGTAGCCGATTTTGTAGGTTTTGCTGTCGATTTTCGTCCCTATGCCCGGTGCCTGCTGCGCAGGTTCGTCTAGGGATTGTTCGGCGAAACCGAGTATCCATGCCGTTATCAGGGGGTTGATTTCGCCGAAGCCGATTTTGTTGTCCATATATTGCAGGCTGATTTTTTGGTTGCCCGGCAGATACCAGTTGTTTTTCAGCAGCAGGGTTTTGGTGTCGGTGTGGCTGTTCATGATTTCTTCGCCCGGCCTGAACAGGACGGCCATATTCGGCACCAGGCTGGCGGAAGATTTGCAGAGTATGTCTTTTTCCCGTGGCGATTTGTCGGGATACTGGTCGTAACAGGCATCTGCACCGTAAATGGGGTTGTTGAGGTAGCTCTGATAACCGCGTTTGCCCGCGTAGTAGTTGCCTTTTTGGCGGTGGCTGTATGCGGCAAGGCCGTCTGTAATGTCGGTTTTGAAGGCGGCGGACAACATCAGCTGCCTGTCGTCTTTGAAGTTGGTGTGGCTTTTGCCGCCCGCATACTTGGTACCCGCGATGCCTTCGTCCAACAACAGGGCGGTGGGGGAAGGTTTGCCGGTATAGCCGGTCAATACATCGGGCATACCCGATACCCCGTCCGCCGTCGCGCCTATGGGCGAGAGAGTGCGGTAGTCGCGGCCTAAGAATTGGCGCAGGTCGTTTTTCTGCGCCACGGTGTTGCCGGAAAACTCGGTTTTGACTTCGATTCCCCAGTTTCTCCCTTCGGGGATGATGTCGGAAGGTTCGATGGTGCGGATAGACATCGCGCCGCCGACGCCCGATTTCACGCCGCGCGTGAGGGCCGGGCTTTTTTCCACCGCGATGCTGCGGAACAGGGCGGGGTCGAGGTAGTTGCGGTCGCCCACGCCGTAGTTGTTGAGCCAGACATCGACCGTCTGCTCCGTACCGTCCAGCGTTACGGGGATACGGCCTTTGCCGGTGATGCCGCGTATGTTGGGCGTAATCGCGCCGCCGGCGGTGCGGGTGTTCATGTTGTACACGCCGTTTAGGCCTTTGAGCACGTCGCCGGCGGATTGGACGCGGTAGCGTTCGAGGTATTCTTTGCCGACATAGGCGTTGGAGACGTTTTTGTAATACACGTCGTCCGCGCCTTTTTGGTCGTTGGTACGTTTGCCACTGACAACAACGGTATCCAATTCCTGGTATTGTTCTGGTCGAGCTGAGGTTTCGATGGTATTGGCAACGGTTAATGTACTGAACGCGCTGGCAAGGCTGAGAATGATTATTTTGGGTTTGGGAGTAAAAGCAGACATAGTTTCTCTTTGTTAAGAACTTAATATAATAGGTTAAAATACTCTTTTATATAAAAAATATAAAATTTTTAAATATTATTAATATTTATATCATAATTGATTATTCTTATCATTATTGAAATAATTTAATAAATAGTCGTTTTTATCATAATTTTATTTGGATAATATTCAGATAAATAGAGAGATGAAAAGGCCGTCTGAAAATTTTCAGACGGCCTTTTATTTCATTTGCTTTGAGAATCAATCAAGCAAGATTATTTCTCAGCTTCTTCAAAACCGACGACTTCGAGGCCGAAGCCGGTGAGGCCGGTGAAGGATGAAGGCTGGCCGAGGACGCGCAGTTTTTTGACGTTGAGGCCAGCGAGAATTTGTGCGCCTATGCCGTAGCTTTTGCTGTCCCATTTGTAGGCTTGGTTTGCGCCTTTGGGCAGGGTGCGGTCGAGCAGGGTGGCGCCGTCTTCGGTACGGTGCAGGAGGATGACTACGCCGCTTTCGGCTTGTTGGATGCGCTCAAGGGCTTTGGGCAATGACCAGGAATGGCGCGGGTTGGCTTGGATGAAGTCCATGACGCTGAAGGGTTCGTGGACGCGGACGAGGGTTTCTTCGTCGGCGGTTGGTGTACCTTTGACGAGGGCGAGGTGGGTTTCGCCTGAGAGTTTGTCGACGTAAACGTGTTGTTGGAACTCGCCCCACGGGGTTTGTACGGGTGCGTTGCCCATGTCTTCGAGCAGGCTTTCGGTGCGGCTGCGGTATTCGATGAGGTCGGTAATGGTGCCGATTTTGAGGTTGTGTTCTTCGGCGAATTTCATCAGTTCGGGCATGCGCGCCATGGTGCCGTCGTCGTTGATGATTTCGCAGATGACGGCGGCGGGAATCAGGCCGTTCATTTGTGCCAGATCAACGCCGGCTTCTGTGTGTCCTGCGCGGACGAGTACGCCGCCTTTTTGGGCACGCAATGGGAAGATGTGGCCGGGTTGGACGATGTCTTCTGGTTTGGCGGATGGGGAAACGGCGGTTTGAATGGTCAGGGCGCGATCGGCGGCGGAGATGCCGGTGGTAATGCCGTGGGCGGCTTCGATGGAGACGGTAAAGTTGGTACCGTATTGCGCGCCGTTTTTCTGGGTCATCATGGGCAGGCCGAGTTTTTCGACCATTTCGCCGTCCATCGGCAGGCAGACCAGGCCGCGTGCGTGTTTAATCATGAAGTTGATGGCTTCGGGGGTAACGAATTGGGCGGCCATCAGCAAGTCGCCTTCGTTTTCGCGGTCTTCGGCATCGGTGATGATGACCATTTTGCCGGCTTTGATGTCTGCTAGGATTTCTGGGATGGTGGAGATGTGGGACATGGTATTTCTTTCTTGGCTGATGGTGGGGGCGTGGCGGTCTTGGTGGTCTTGATCCAGCCACATGTCAGGCATATTGGCTGCCTGCTCGATTTTTCGGGCTTTTTTCTCGCCGAAAGATTTGTTTTTCAACAGGGCGGACAGCTCGCCTTGGTTGATGGCGATGGCTTGTGCAAACTTGGTCTGCTGGCCGTTGTGGTGTTGTGTTATCCATTGCCGCAGGTTGTGGCGGCGCAGGTCGGTGGTGTTCATGATGAGATGGAATTGAATTGTGTGTAATGGATTGTAGTCTTGTCTTTACCAAAAGGCAAACTTTGTTTATTGAGTTTTTTTATTACTTTTTAGTAATAAGTTTTAATATTTCAGACGGCCTGGGTATGGCTTGAAATTGACGGTTTTGGGAGAATATGGGGAATGTTTTGATGATTATTTTAACGGGGGATGTTTGAAATGAAAATGCTTGGGCGCGGATTGGTCGTGCTGGTGTTGTGTGCGCTGACGGCTGCAGGCGGCTGGTTTTATGCCCTGCATGGTCAGAACGAAGAACATCAGGTTTTGTCCCGTGAGGGGGTTTTGATGCAGATTAAGCAGATGAACCGCTTGGAAAGTACGGCATTTTATATCGATACGATTATCCGTACGGAGAAAAAAGGGGATTGGCGCAGGCTTTGGCAGGATTCTCAAAGCGGTATTTTTATTGTGCGCGGTAAGGTGTTGGCCGGTTTGGATTTGGACAAGTTAGGCGCGGACAATGTCAATATTGTGGACGACAAGGTCTTAATCAGCCTGCCGGCGGTGGAAATTTTGAGCGTGGATTTGGAAAATATCGAAGTGTACGATATTCAGACCGGCTCGTTTAATTTGCTGCCTATGGATAAGTCGGTATTTAAGACGGTGCAGGAAGAAGCGAAAAGGCAGGTATTGCAAAGCGCGTGTAAGGCTGAGATTTTGGAGCATGCCAACCGTCAGGCGCAAATCCAGTTGGAAAACTTATTTGCATTGACGCAGACGAAGGTGTCCGTCTATCCGGCTGCGGTAGGGAAGTGCGGTTAAATAGATTGCTTGAAAAGATAAGGCCGTCTGAAAAATTTTCAGACGGCCTTTGTTTCATCAAGCCATTATCCGCGTCGTAAAACGGCGGTATTGATGTATTTTTGAATACCGGTGGCAATGGCTTGGGCGCATTGTTGGCGGAAGGATTCGCTGCCGAGTAGCCGCTCTTCGGTAGGGTTGGAGAGGAAGGCGGTTTCCACCAAAATGGACGGAACATCCGGCGCGCGGAGGACAGCGAAGTTGGCTTCGTCAACGCGGCCTTTGTGTAATTGGTTGAGTTTGCCCAATTCGGTCAAGACGGAATGGCCGAGTTTGCGGCTGTCACGCAGGGTCGCGGTTTGGGTCATGTCCAAAATCGTGTTGTCGACATTGGGGTTGCCGCTGGTTTGTACGCCGCCGATGGCGTCGGCGTTGTTTTGGGTTTGGGCAAGGAATTTTGCCGCCGAGCTGGTCGCTCCTTTGGTATTGAGCATATATACGCCGGTACCGCGAGCGGACGGGCTGGTAAAGGCATCGGCGTGGATGGACACGAATACGTCGGCATTGCGTGCACGGCCTTTGGCAACGCGTACGCCCAATGGGATAAAGATGTCTTCGTTGCGCGTCATGAATACGTTGTAACCCAAGGCTTCGAGGCGTTTTTTGGTTTCGCGTGCAATGGAGAGTACAACGTTTTTTTCTTTGAGGCCGCTCGGGCCGATTGCGCCGGGGTCTTCGCCACCGTGACCGGGGTCAATCATAATCACGGGACGGCGGTTGCCGCCGCTGCCGCGATTGTTTTTAGGGGCAGGGGTGTCGTATGCGATATTGGTATTCGGACGTTGTTTGGGGACATTGCCGTTGAGCAAGGCCATCATCGGGTCGTTGGCATCTGCGCCGTGCGGATAGAGGTCGATAACCAAGCGGTTTCTGAAGTTGCCGACGGGGGCGAGCGCAAAGACTTGCGGATGGGAGCTTTGTTTGAGGTCGATGACGATACGCACGGTATTGGGCGTATTTTGACCAGCACGAATGCTGCGGATAAAAGGGTCGTTAGACAGCACTTTGCTGGAAATGCCTTGCAGGACGCTGTTGATTTCCGCTCCTTGAATATCTACAACCAACCGGCTGGGGTTGTCCAACATAAAATGTTGGTATTTCATCGAATGGTTGCTCTCAAGGGTAACGCGTGTGTAGGCGTTCGCCGGCCAAATGCGGACGGCAAGGAATTGCGCAGGAGAGGCCGGTTTGGCCAATGCGGCACCAACGGGCGTGAGGGTGAGAAATAGTCCTGTGCCTTGACGGAGAATGTGTCTTCTAGTTAATTTGACCATGATTCTAAACTTTTTCGGCCTTGGTTTGTGTGGGCGGAAAAGGTGCAGGTTCTGCCCTTATCGGTGTACGTCAATGTAATGGTAATGTCTGCCGGAGGCGTGAATTCCCCACCTTGCTGCGGCCATTCGATGAGGCAGATGCTGTCGGGCGCAAACAATTCGTCCAAACCGGCATCTTCCCATTCCTCGGGCATGGTAAAGCGGTAGAGGTCGAAATGGTGGAGGGTGAATGCATCCAGCGGATAAGATTCGACAATGGTGTAAGTCGGGCTTTTGACTGCGCCCGTATGTCCCAGTCCGCGCAAAATCCCGCGTGTCAGCGTGGTTTTGCCTGCACCCAGCCCGCCTTCAAGATAGATGGTCAGCGGAGCGGAAAGCTGCTTGCTCCATTCTTCACCCAGTTGCAGGGTTGCTTCTTCATCGGGCAGAAAACGGGTGTACAGTCCGTTTGAGTGCATGGAATAGGCCTTGTCGTTCAAAAGGCTTAATTATGATGGAATTGGCGGCGTTTGCAAACCTGATAGACGATAAAGTTAGATAAAGATAGTGTTGAGGCCGTCTGAAAACGGAATTCAGACGGCCTTTAATGTTAAAATGAAAATATCCCTCACAAAATTGCGAGACAGCTTATGCCTTTATCCATAGACGAACAATTATTGCCGCACCGCAATGCCATCGACAGCATTGATGCGGAAATCCTCCGTTTGCTCAACGAGCGCGCCGGTCATGCGCATGCTATCGGCGAATTGAAAGGGACAGGCGCGGTGTACCGTCCTGAACGGGAAGTGGCCGTTTTACGCCGGATTCAGGATTTGAACCGCGGCCCCTTGCCGGATGAATCGGTTACCCGGCTGTTTCGCGAGATTATGAGCGAATGTTTGGCGGTAGAGCGTCCGCTGACGATTGCCTATTTGGGCCCGAAGGGGACATTTACCCAGCAAGCCGCCATCAAACATTTCGGCCACGCCGCACACACCATGGCGTGTACCACCATCGACAACTGCTTCAAACAAGTCGAAACGCGCCAAGCCGATTATTTGGTGGCGCCGGTGGAAAACTCGACCGAAGGCTCGGTGGGCCGTACTTTGGACTTGCTGGCTGTAACCGCGTTGAAAGCCTGCGGCGAAGTGGTTGTCCGCATTCATCACAACCTGCTGCGTAAAGACAACCACGAAATCGGCGGCATTACCAAAGTTTTTGCCCATGCCCAAGCCTTGGCGCAATGCAACGACTGGCTCGGCCGCAACCTGCCCAATGCCGAGCGTATCGCCGTAGCCAGCAATGCCGAAGCGGCGCGTTTGGTTACCGAATCTGACAGCCCGAATGTGGCCGCCATTGCCGGACGTATCGCGGCGGAAATTTATCAGTTGAGCTTTGCCGCTGAGTGTATCGAAGACGAGCCGAACAACACCACGCGCTTCTTGGTGATGGGCCATCAAGACACAGGCCGCAGCGGCAACGACAAAACTTCTTTGGTCGTCTCCGCGCCCAATCGTGCCGGTGCCGTTACTGCTTTGCTGCAACCTTTCACCGAGTTAGGCATTTCCATGACCAAATTTGAAAGCCGCCCAAGCAAATCGGTTTTGTGGGAATACCTGTTCTTCATCGACATCGAAGGCCATCAAAGCGATGAAAATGTCCAAAAAGCCTTGCAGCTTTTGGGCGAACGCGCTTCCTTCGTGAAAGTTGTCGGCTCTTATCCGACCGTTGTTTTGTAAGGATTATTGGGTATCAAAGGCCGTCTGAAAAGTTTTCAGACGGCCTAAATTATGTTCTCAATATTTGCTATTTATGCAACATTATTGGCAGATTGATGTCAGTAAGTTTGCATAATTGGAAATAAACCCTCTATAATCCGAACGTTTTTAATATTTTCATGCAAAGAAAGGAGCAAGCCATGACACGCAATATTTCAATCCGCTCAATCACATTCTTTGCAGCTCAAGCGTCGGTCTGACTTTCGGATAACGCTTTTCGCATTCCATGTCGCCCGTTTCGGGCTGCTTTCCTTACGATTATCGGCTAGAAACCAGGCCGTCTGAACATTTCTCAGACGGTGGCTATTTATTGTCATCTGCTGACGATTTCTATCCGTTTTAAAGAAAGCATAAACACATGGGCAATTATCCCCATCATATTCAAATTATTGCCGATTCAAATACATGGATTGAAGGCAACGCTGTCGCACAGCTCGAAACCACCGCCCGATTACCGCATATGTTGCGCGTTGCCGGAATGCCGGATTTACACGCTGGGCGCGGTTATCCGGTTGGCGCGGCATTTTTCAGCGACCGTCATTTTTATCCTGCCCTGATTGGAAACGACATCGGTTGCGGCATGGCGTTTTGGCAGACCGATTTACGCGCGGCCAAACTCAAACCTGCCAAACTCGCCAAACAGCTTGGCAATATCGATACGCCGCTAGATAAAGACGAACAGGTCGATTTATTAGGTGACGCTGTCGATATGCACCAATTTTCAGACGGCCTTGCTGTAGGTACGATTGGCGGCGGCAACCATTTTGCCGAGTTGCAAACCGTTGACACCGTTTATCGCACCGATTTGCTTCCGCCCGATTTTGATGAAAACCATCTGCAACTGTTGGTGCATAGCGGTTCGCGCGGATTGGGCCAGCAGATTTTGCAATACCATATTGCCGCCTTCGGGCATCAAGGTTTGGCGGAAGAGGGCGAAGCGGCGGCGGCCTATCTTGCCGAACACCAAACAGCCCTTGAATTTGCCAGCCTTAACCGCCGTTTGATTGTGGCCAGAATGCTTGACCGTTGGCGCGCAGAAGGAACATGCCTGCTCGATGTCCACCATAATTTTTTGGAACAAACCGAGATTGACGGCACAATCGGTTGGCTGCACCGAAAAGGCGCAACGCCCACCGATAAAGGCTTGGTCATGATACCCGGCTCGCGCGGCGATTACAGCTATCTGGTCCAACCTGCCGAATATTGTCAAATTTCGTTGAATACCTTGGCTCACGGCGCAGGTCGGAAATGGCAGCGCGGCGAATGCAAAGGCAGGTTGTCGCACAAATACACTGCCGACAGCCTGCGCCAGACCGAATTCGGCAGCGTAGTCGTTTGTCAGGATAAGGCCTTGATTTTTGAAGAAGCGCCGCAGGCTTATAAAAGCATCGACAGCGTTATTGCCGCCATGAAAAACGCAGGTTTGATTGAATTGGTCGCGCGGTTTAAACCTGTTTTGACTTATAAAACCGGCGGCGAGTGTGGAGCGTAAAGATGAAACAGAATACACCAGCGGTTCATCTGCAAATTTCCACCGCGCAAGGGCCGGCAGAGTGCCGAATATTTGCCCGTTTCGTCTTGGGCAAGCTGCTTGCCGAAGCCCAATCAAAAGGCATTGATGCCGAACTCGTTAACGAAACCGCCGATAAGTACGGCATTTTGTCGGCGACGCTCAAATTGGCAGGGCAAAAAGCCGAAAGTTTGGCGCAAACTTGGCAGGGGACGCTCCAATGGATATGCCCCAGCCCCGTCCGCCCGAAACATCCGCGCAAAAATTGGTATATAGGCGTTTTTCGTTTGCCCGATATGCCGCAGACGTATGAAATGCCGTCTGAAAACGGAATCGAGTTTCAAACCTGCCGTTCGGGCGGTAAAGGCGGGCAACACGTCAATAAAATCGAAAGCGCCGTCCGCGCTACCCATAAAGAAAGCGGCATTTCCGTGTGGGTCGAGAGCGAACGCAGCCAGCATGCCAATAAAAAATTGGCGGTAATGTTATTGGCGCAAAAGCTGGCAGAGCATCATGCCGGACAGGCAGGAAATTTTGCGCAGGAGCAGCACACGCAACTCTATCAAGTTGAGCGCGGCAATCCGAAAAGGACGTTTGTCGGAGCGACGTTTAAGGAGAAGTAATTTGCCTGTCGGATAAACAGGCATAGTGAAAACATAAACCAAAGGCCGTCTGAAAACTTTCAGACGGCCTTTTATCAGTTTATCGATTAGCGTTCGCTCAACGCTTGTTTCATACGCGTAATCGGTTTGATCAGGTATTGGAAGATGGTTTTTTCACCGGTTTTGATGTCTACCGTTGCAACCATACCCGGAATAATCGGCATCGGTTTGCCGTTTTTGTCTTTCAGGGAGTTGTTTTCGGTTTGGACGAGAACGCGGTAATAAACTTGGTTCGGGTCAAGTTTTAAGTCGTTGGCACGGTTTTGCATAGAGTTGCTGACGGTATCGGCGCCGACGAGGGTAACTTTGCCTTCTAAACCGCCGTAGATGGAGTAGTCGTATGCGCTGACTTTAACCAATGCAGGTTGGCCTGCGCGGATAAAGGCGATGTCTTGCGGACGGATATAGGCTTCGACCAGCAGTTTGTCATCAACCGGGACGATTTGCATGATGTCTTCGCCTGCGTTCACAACGCCGCCGATGGTGGTGACTTTTATGCCTTTGACGATGCCGCGCATAGGGGCGCGGATTTGCGAGCGTTCAACCGGGTCGGCACGCATGGCAACGTTTTCTTTGGATTGCGCCAGTTCGGATTCGGCTTGCAAGAGTTCGTTGTTGGCATCGGCTTTGTAGCGGTTGCGGCGTTCAGAGATTTGGGTGGCCAAGTCTGCGGAATCGCGGCGCATTCTTAAAAGTTCGACTTCGGAAACATAACCTTCGGAAACAAGAGGAGCAGTAATGGCAATCTCTCGATCAAGTGCGGCCTTGCTTTGGGATAGGCCGTTGATGGCATCCACCATGACTTGGCGGCGTGCTTTGTAGGCGGCGATTTCGCGACGGCGAAGCTCGGGACCCACGCTGTCAGGGAAGGAGAGCTTGGTTCCGTAGGCTTCAGCTTTAAGGCGGGCAATAGTGGCTTCGAGGTTTGCGACTTTGGCTTCGCTTTCGCGCAAAACGGCGGAGCTGCGTGTGTCGTCGAGTTTCATCAGAATCTGATCTTTCTCGACCATATCTCCTTCTTTAACCATGATTTCGGTTACGATGCCGGGATCCAGGCTTTGGATTACTTGCTCACGGCTGCTGGGAATGATATTGCCGTTGCCACGGGTAACTTCTTCGACAGGGCTGTTGTAAGCCCAAATAACGAAGACAATCATCAGAATAAAAAACAGGATGATGACAATAAACTGGCCACTGTGTTTTTCTTTTTGCAGGGCGGCGTTGAGGTCGTTGATAAGGTCGAGATCTTTGGATTTGACGTTGTTTTCGCGGCTCATAATCGTGTGTCTTTATTGTGTTTGGTGGATTTTAACCATTAGGGCAGGCTGTTTGAAAGGGCAAGTAGGTTTCAGACGGCCTTTTGCTTTATCGTGCTGCTGATTGAGAGGCAGCAGCAGCTTGTTGCTGTTGTTTGGCGTTGGCTGCTTTGGCCTGTTCGTTTTGCATGAGTTTTTGCAATACGAGGTCACGCGGGCCGTCCATCACGACTTTACCATTATCCATCACAATGATGCGGTTGACGATTTGCAGCACTTGCGGACGGTGGGTCACCAAAAGCATGGTGCGGTTGCGACCCCATTGGGCAATAGCATTGAGCGCCATGCGTTCGGTAGCCTGGTCCAGGCTGGTGGTCGGCTCGTCCAGCAAGACGACTTTCGGGTTGCGCAAGGTCATGCGTGCCAGGGCGATGATTTGTTTTTGACCGCCGGACAAGCCTAAGCCGTCTTCACCCAGAGGCATATCCAAACCACGTGGATGGTTGCGGATGATTTTGTCGAGGCCGAAGCGGTTGAGCGCAGTCAGTAAGTCTTGGTCGGTAGAGTAGCTGCCGGTACGCGCCAAGTCCATATTTTCACGCAATGTGCCGAGGAACAGGCGTGGCGATTGGCTCAACAGCAGGACTTGATCGCGCAGGAAGTTGGGGTCAAGCTGGCGCATATCGACGCCGTCAAGGGTAACGTTGCCTTTTTCAGTGTCGTACAGACCGCTGGCCAGTTTGAGCATGGTGCTTTTACCGCTGCCGATACGGCCCAAAATACCGACTTTTTCACCCGGTTTGATGGTCAGGCGCAAATCTTCGACGGCGCTGTTGTTGTCGGCTTGATATTTGAACGATACATTTTCAAAGGTAATGTTGCCTTGTACGTTGTCCAAAGTAATGTATTTGCGTTCCGGATTGCGCTCGATAGGGCGGGTAACGATGTCGTTTACACCTTTGAGGGCAAGTTTGGCCTGTTGGAAGCGGGTGGCCAAACCAGCGATTTGTGCCAACGGCGCCAAGGCGCGGCCGGACAGAATCACAGAGGCAATCAATGCACCCATGGTGATACGTTCCGCATGGTTGTCGGCATGAATCAAATAGGTACCGACGACGACCAAGAAGACGGTATTGAGCTGCTGCATGGCAACGGCGAAGTTGACCATGAAGTTGCTGGTGTCTTTGACTTTGATGGAAGAAGCGGAAGTTTTGGCGGTGTATTCGTCCCAACGTTGTTGCGCCCAAGATGTGGCGTTGTTGGTTTTCAGGGTTTCGATGCCTTCGATGGCTTCAACGGCAAGGCCGGAGCGTTGCGAACCTTCTTTCATCGATTCGTTGATGTGGCGAGAGAGCGGGCGTTGTACGACAAAACCGACAATCACGACAATCGGAATGATGGTTAGGGGAACGAGTGCCAGTTTGCCGCCGACCATGGAAATTACGAAGATAAACAGCAACAGGAAAGGCAAGTCGACAATAGTCAACAAGCTGGCACTGGTCATGAACTCTCGCACGGCTTCAAATTCGCGCAGGTTGCTGGCGTATGAACCGGAAGAAGCTGGACGGTCTGCCAGACGTAATGCCATCACGCGGCGGAACAGGGCGGAGCTGATGATCAAGTCGGCTTTTTTGCCGGCAATATCGGTCAAATGACCACGAATCATCTTGGCGGCAAATTCAAACAAAATCGCCAAGACCACGCCGATGCTCAATACCCACAAGGTTTCATAGGCCTGATTGGGAATCACGCGGTCGTACACGTTCATCACATACAGGGAGCTGACGAGCGCAAGGAAGTTGATAATGATGGTGGCCAAAATGACTTGGTAGTAGTAGCTGCGGAAACGCCAAATGACTTTCCAAAACCATGCTTTGGGCAGATGGTATTCAGGCAGCTCCGAGCGCATATCGGTCGCCATTTTGGGTTTGATAAACCAGCAGTAGCCCAAATACAGGCCGGAAAGCTGCTCGTGGCTGAGTTCCTGTTCCAAACCGTCTACTTGGCGGATATGGTATTTGCGCTCTTGGCCGGAGCCTTCGATTTGGGTGATGACCGCTGCCTCTTCGTTGTGCAGGATAATCATGACCGGCACGGCGAGCGAGGGGATGTCTTCCAGATTGCGCTTGGATAAGGTGTTTTCAAAGCCGTGGCTGCGCAGGACTTCGACCAGTGAGTGATAGTTGACCTTGAGCTTTTTGTCGCGCACGACTTCGGCGGACAAAGCGGCTTCGGATACGGGCGCACCCAAAAGGCGGGTCACTAAAACGATGTGTTCAATGATGGCTTTCATATTTTTCGCGTAATGTTTTTGATTTAACCGGTGGATATGGCTTTATTTTTTTGCCAAACCGACCCAAGCGGAGATTTTGGCCTGAGTATTTAAATAGTCGAGTGCCGCATCGCGGAAATCGTTGCGGGCGGCAACGTAATCCTGCTCGATGGAGGATAACTCGCTGTATGCGCTCAAAACGTCGGTCAGCGTACGTCTTGCAACTCTAAATTGCATTTCATAGGCTTTGATAACATCTTTTTGAGCGAGAATATGTTGAGCTGTTAATGCGGTGCGCTGTTCGCTTTCCTGCATATCGATGGCCGACGTTTGAACGCGTTCGTTCATGTCGCGCAGGATTTGTTCGGACTTGGCTTCTGCAGCAATCAATGATTTGGCATTGCGCTCTACATTGTGGCGTGCAGCAATATCCAACACATTCCATGCAACGTTTAAATAAAGCTGTCTGGTGTTGCGCGTTGCACTGCCTTCCAAATTGAGGGCAGGCAGGCGTTCGGCTTTGGAAGCGTCCAAATCGGCACGGACGCTGTCGCGTTCGGCTAATTGTGCCTGATAGGACGGATTGTTGTTACGGTTGGGGTTGTTAAAGCGTTCGCTGATGGATTTTGCTGTGTCGTTTTTAAACGGATCTTCCAAATCGTTGGCGGTCAGTTGGCGCGAGGTATAGCGGGACAGACGGCTCAGAGCCAAATCCATGGTGCGGCGTTGTTGGGCGATAATGTTGGCTACTTGCAGCTGGCGTGCGCGCGCTTCAATCAGTTCAAAGTGGCGGCCGGCATCCTGTTTGACGATTGTGGTCAAGGTTTTTATGAGGGCGTTATGGCGCGCCAAAGTCTGTTCGTTGAGGATCAGGGTTTCTTTTGCACGTAATGCGCTCAGGTAGAGGCGGCCGATATCGCTGCCCAGCTGCTCTTGGCTTTCGGTGTATTTGTGTTGATAGTATTCTTCGCGGCTGCGGTCGCGGCGGACGGCGGCTTCAATCGCACCCCATGAGTAGATGTTCACGCTGCCGCGCACGCCGATACCGTCATCCATATCGTTGCTGTTGTATTTATTGTGTTGCGCCAGCACTTTCGTGCCGGTCAGGGTAACGACAGGATAATGGCGTGCACGCGTGGCTTTGGTCGTGCTTTGTGCTGCTTCTTGAGTGGCTTTGGCTTCACGCACAATCGGGTCGCTGATTAAAGCGTCCCTGAGGATGTCTTGCAGGCTGTATGCAGAGGCCGTCTGAAACGGCAGCAGGCAGCAGGCGACGGCAATAGCCGATGACAATAAACGGGGCTTTGTGGGGGAAGAATAAATATGCGACATGATTTTTAACCAAATAATTTATATATTATCGTTGTCCGTATCGGGTATCACCTGAGGCATGACCGGGCGAATTTTGAACGAGAACACATACATTTACAAAGCATAGAGCATTTTTTCCAGCTTTTCACAATATTCTGATAAAAGGTCGAGATACATGCCTTAAAGTATATTATTGCAGAGCGCGACTATCGTTTCTAATGATTTTAATGTAAAAAATCTATCAAAAAGGCCGTCTGAAAGGATTTCAGACGGCCTTTTTCAACCTTAATCCTTACGTTGCAATACAGCGGCAAAGAAGCCGTCGGTTTGGTGTTCTCCGGAGTTGAGGCGCAGGTATTTTCCGGTATCCAAATCGACCTTCAGGCTTTGCAGCAGTTCGGCGCAGTTGACGAGTTCAAATTCGGGATGTTCGGACAGGAAACGTTCGACTTGCAGCTCGTTTTCTTCCGGCAACACGCTGCAGGTGGCGTACACCAAGCGGCCTTGCGGTTTGACCAATTTGGAGGCGGCATCGAGGATGCTGTGTTGCTGTTCCAAAAGGTTGGCCACGGTCTCGGCGGATTGGCGGTATTTGAGGTCGGGATTACGGCGTAAAGTACCCAAGCCGGAGCAGGGCGCGTCCACCAACACACGGTCGGCTTTGCCTGCCAGTCGGGCGATACGGGTATCGTGTTCGCTGCTGATGCGTTCGGGGTGGATATTGGTCAGTCCGGCACGGGTCATGCGCGGTTTGAGGTTGGCAAGGCGTTTTTCGGCGATGTCGAATGCGTAGATTCTGCCTTTGTTGGCCATTTGCGCGCCGACAGCCAAAGTTTTACCGCCGGCACCGGCACAGAAATCGACAATGATTTCGCCGCGTTTTGCGCCCACCAATAAGGCAAGCAGCTGGCTGCCTTCGTCTTGGACTTCCAGTGTACCGTCTAAAAATAGCTCGTGTTTGTTAAGCGCGATTTTGTTTTTCAGGCGGATGCCCCAAGGCGAATAAGGCGTGGCTTCTGCATCGGCACTTTCGGCTTGCAACAATGGCAGCACTTTATCGCGTTTGCCTTTCAAGGTATTGACGCGGATGTCGAGCGGGGCAGGTTGGTTGATGCTGCGGCCGAAGGCGAGAATTTCTTCTTCGCTCCAATGCTGTTGCAGCTGTTCCACCAGCCATTGCGGCAATTCTGCGGCGGTATTCAGGCCGTCTGAGAACTCGGTTTTGCGGGCTTTCAAATTGCCGAGGAACTCTGTTTCTTCTTCATCAAGCAGGTCTTTGATTTGGCTGATGTTGGTACTTCTGCCGAGAACCAGCGCGGCGAGTGCGGCTTTGCGCGGCTGCGCGTGCGGACGGCGCAGGGCGGTACTGATTTTTTGATAGTGGCGCAGTGCGGCAAAGGCGGTTTCGGCGATTTCGTGGCGGTCTTGGCGGCCGAGCTTTTTGTGTTCGCGGAAGTAGGCGGAGAGGACGGCATCGGCAGGCTGTTTGAAAGTCAGCATTTCAGCCAAAACTTTGGCGGTATGGTCGAGTTGTGCGGCGTTCATAATGTAATGGGTTCTCTTAAAGTGGGTAAATGGTTTCAGACGGCCTTCATAATGCGTTCGATTTCGTGCCAAAAGCCGTCCGGCCGTAATTCCAAAACGGCAATCAAGCCTTGGTCGATACGGCGGATTTCGGTTGCGTTTAATGTTTCGGTTTCGGCGACACGCGCAGGTGCAAGATAGGCCATGCGGTCGAGCAAGTGATAACGCGCTTCTTGGCGTTCAAACCCGTATTCCGCCCAATCTTGAATATAGATGCCGCGCCAGCCGTATGGATTAAGTGGCGGCTCAAAAGCATGGAAACCGTGTGGAAAAAAGCCGATGCCGCGCACGATGGAAGCAGGAAGCAGATTTTCCGGCAGGCCTTGTGCGGTTAAGGTTGCTTTGCCTTGCGGCGTATGCAGCAGCTGGGATTGCTGCACCAGTTTGGTGGCTTTGTCCGTCAGCATGTCTTTAGGATTGAGGCCGCGCAGGTTTTGCGCTTGGTCTCCGCCGTAGTATTTACACGCCAGCTCGATATGGTAGGGCTGTTGGTTGAGGGAAACGACGAAATCCGCAGCGCCTAAGGTTTGGCCGTCTGAAAAAACGGGCAGATTGTATGCGTGCAGTTTGGCGTGCGGCGCGTTGGCAAACCAAAAAGTCAACAGCTCTTCAGCATAAATGCCGAGACGATGACCAAACGGGGCGCGTTGGGCGAGGTAATCCATCAGCGGTGCGGGATCGGCGTCCAATGCCAAAAGGTAGCGGAAACCGTGTTCCCCCAATAGTTCGCGTACGCTCAATTCGCAACCGTTTTGCCACAAAGGGGGCGCAGTCAGCAGCGAGGCGAGGTCGCGGACGGGTTGGCTGGTGAGCTTCCACCATAATGCGTCTAGGGCGTAATTCATGCTTATCCGAATATCAGTCATGCCGTCTGAAAGGCTGGAAATGTTTTCAGACGGCCTTAATCAGTCTTTTTTATGGATACGGTGGCTGACGGTATTGAAAAAACCGCGCAGGATATCGATGTCTTCGGTTTGCGTGTTGGCGCGTCCGAACAGGCTCTGCATACGGCGCATCAGGCGCTCGCCGTTGCGGCGGTTGAAAAAGCCGATGTCGTTCATCACGCTTTCCATGTGGGCGACCATGCCTTTGATTTGCTCGTGGGTCGCGGAGTGGTCTTCCTGTTGAAGATGGGTCATGGGCGAATCGGTTTGGCTGAAGATTTCGTAGCACACGACCTGCACGGCTTGGGCGAGGTTGAGCGAGAAATAGTCGGGATTGCCGTTGATGGTCATCAGTCGGTTGCAGGCTTGGACTTCTTCGATGCTCAAGCCGAAAGTCTCGTTGCCGAAGACCAGCGCCACTTTCTCGCCGCGGTTGGCGGCCTGCAGTAATTCGGGCACCAAATTGCGCGGCGTTTGCAGCGGCGCGGTGATTTCGCGGCGGCGGCTGGTCAGGGCGCAGGCGATGGTGGTGTCGGCAAGGGCTTCGTCCAAAGAAGCGGCAATGGTGGCATTTTCCAAAACGTCTGCCGCGCCGGAAGCGAGGATGAAGCTTTCTTCCGGTAATTTAAACAATTGCGGATGCTCCGGGTCGAACACGGGCGGATTTTCCGTCATCGGCGTTGCCATCAGATTGGGGGCGACGATGGTCAGTTTGTGCAGGCCCATTGTTTTCATGGCGCGCGCGGCGGAGCCGATATTGGCGGGATGGCTGGTGCGTGTGAGGATGATGCGGATGTTGTCCAGATAAGCGGGCAGGGCAGGTTTTTCGGAAGTCATGTTTTATTTTCTGTTTGTACGGGAATCAGGTATAATGCGCCATCTTTTTGTTTTCAGACGGCCTTTTTCCATGCCGTCTGAAATGTTCTTTAACAGCATCGGAAACGATTAACAGCCTCTTGTGTGCCTTGTTCGGCGCATTAGGGCGTATTTTACCTGAATTAGGAAGAAAACCATGAATCCGTTTTTAAATACCGCTTTCAAAGCCGCCCGTAAAGCAGGGCAAATGATGATTCGCGCCGCCGGCAATCTGGATGCCGTCAAAGTAGACAGCAAAGCATTCAACGACTTCGTTTCCGATGTTGACCGCAGCTCCGAGATGATTTTGGTGGAAGCGCTCAAAGAAGCCTATCCGCATCATAAAATCACTTGCGAAGAAGGCGGCTCCCACGGTAAAGCCACCGCCGAGTACGAATGGATTATCGACCCGCTCGACGGCACGACCAACTTCCTCCACGGCCATCCTCAATACGCCATCTCTATGGCACTCTTGCACAAAGGCGTGTTGCAAGAAGCTTTGGTGTACGCACCTGAGCGCAACGACGTATATATGGCTTCCCGCGGCAAAGGCGCGTTGCTTAACGACCGCCGCATCCGCGTTTCCAACCGCATCGAATTGAACCGCTGCCTGATCGGTACCGGCTTCCCTGTTGTCGATCAAAGCATGATGGACAAGTATCTGGCGATTTTGAAAGACTTCTTGGCAAAAACCGCCGGCGGCCGTCGTGAAGGCGCAGCTTCTTTGGATTTGTGTGCCGTTGCGGCCGGCCGTTTGGACGGTTTCTTCGAGTTCAACCTCAAACCTTGGGATATTGCCGCCGGTGCATTGATTGTCCAAGAAGCAGGCGGCATCGTTACCGATATGTCCGGTAATGAAGGCTGGTTGGAAAGCGGCGATATCGTTGCGGCCAATCCTAAAGTATTGGCGCAAATGCTGAAAATTATTTCTGAGCACCAATAAGCGTTTGTAGGGAACGGTCTGTATTTATCTTTGCAGGCTAGAGTTTCAATAATCGGTAAAAGGCCGTCTGAAACCTGAAATAGGGTTTCAGACGGCCTTTTGTTTTGTTGTTAACGGATTCGGATAAGAGCTGAAAATACGCTTTTAAAGGAAGCATTTTTAATTTTGTCTGTATTTTCTATTGCTTCGCAGTTATGATGTGGATTAGCTTGGCTGAAATAATGCCGCGTGCAATCATAAAAATAGAAAGCAGAGGAGAATAATGAAACGAGATTTTGAAGCAGTAAAACGCATTGTCATTAAGATTGGAACCAGCTCTTTGGTGTTGCCAAACGGTAAAATCAATTTGGCAAAAATCGACCAACTGGCCTTTGTCATTTCCAGCTTGGTCAGTAAGGACAAAGAAATTGTGCTGGTGTCTTCCGGCGCGATGGGCTTTGGGCTGAATGTCCTCAATATGGAAAAACGTCCGGCGGAAATGGCGCAGCAGCAGGCTGTTTCCAGCGTCGGCCAAGTGGCCATGATGAGCCTTTACTCGCAGATTTTTTCCCATTATCGGATGACGGTATCGCAAATCCTGCTGACGCGTGATGTGGTCGAATATCCAGAAAGTTTGGCAAACGTTACCAATGCTTTTGAATCCCTGCTTTCCATCGGCGTCATCCCTATTGTCAATGAGAACGACGCGGTCAGCGTGGACGAGATGGACCATGCTACCAAGTTTGGTGATAACGACCGCCTGTCGGCAGTTGTGGCGAAAATCGTTAAAGCCGATTTGCTGATTATGTTGTCCGATATCGACGGTTTGTTTGATAAAAATCCGGCTGTTCACGCCGATGCCAAGCTGCGCAGCCATGTGGCCGATATTACTGAGGAAATCATTGCTTCTGCCGGCGGATCGGGCAGTAAGTTTGGTACGGGCGGCATGCTCAGTAAGATTAAGAGCGCGCAGATGATGTTTGAACATCACGGCCAGATGGTGTTGATGAACAGCGCCAATCCGCGCGATATTCTTCAGGTTTTAGATGGCGCGCCTATCGGAACTTGGTTTGCACAAGAGAAATAGGGAGGTTTGATGAGCTATATCGAACAGTTGGGCAAGAATGCCCAAAAAGCCAGTAAAACGTTAATCAGCTTGGGAAGCGTGGAAAAAAACAATTTGGTGCGTCAGGTCGCAAAGGATTTGGTTGAACAGGCTGAGGTGATTTTGGCGGAAAATGCCCGCGATTTGTCCGCTGCAAAAGAAAACGGCATTTCGGACATTATGCTCGACAGGCTGCGCTTGAATCATGAACGCATCAAAGGCATTGCAGAAGGCGTTGGGCAGGTTGCCGATTTACAAGACCCGATTGGGCAGGTTGTCCGCGGCTATACCAATTTGGACGGTTTGAAGATTGTTCAAAAACGCGTGCCTTTGGGCGTGGTCGCCATGATTTTTGAAAGCCGCCCGAATGTTTCGGTCGATGCGTTTTCTCTGGCCTTTAAAACCGGCAATGCCATTATTTTGCGTGGAGGTCGCGACGCGATCCATTCAAATACCGCATTGATTGCCGTCATCAGGCAGACTTTGGTAAAAGCGGGAATGGATGCCGATGTGGTGCAGCTGGTTGAAGATACCAGTCATGCCGCTGCCGAGGAATTGATGCAGGCAGTCGATTATATTGATGTGCTGATTCCGCGCGGCGGTGCGCGCTTGATTCAGACGGTGAAAGAGAAATCGAAAGTTCCCGTCATTGAAACCGGAGTCGGTAATTGCCATATTTATGTGGACGACAGTGCCGATTTGGAGATGGCAGTCGATATCGTCGTGAACGCCAAAACGCAGCGTCCGAGCGTGTGCAATGCAGCTGAATCTTTGGTTGTCCACGAAAAGATAGCGGAGGCGTTTTTGCCCAAACTGGAAGAAGCAGTTGCCAAAGTGCATCCGGTCGAATTTAGAGCCGATCAGGAAGCACTGCGTATGTTTAAAAATGCTGTTTTGGCAACCGAGGAAGATTACAGTACCGAGTTTCTTGACTATATTATGTCGGTCAAAACGGTAAAATCAGTGGAAGAAGCCGTCGATTGGATTAATGGCCATACGACGCATCACTCGGAAGCGATTGTGACCCAAAGCATTGCCCATGCCGAGTTTTTCCAAGAAAGCATTGATGCGGCGGCGGTTTATGTCAATGCGTCTACTCGGTTTACCGACGGCTTTGTTTTCGGATTGGGCGCGGAAATCGGTATTTCCACCCAAAAAATGCACGCCCGTGGCCCGATGGGTTTGGAAGCGCTGACTTCGACCAAATTCTATATCAATGGCAACGGTCAGATCCGACGTTGAGAAACGCCCCTCAACTTCATCAATTTGCGTATAATGGCGGGAAATTTGATTTTCCCCGAACAACCGATTTAGTAAAAAGGAACACACCATGTCCTCTATCCACGATCAAATCAAAGAAGTCGTTACCACGCACCGCGTCGTATTGTTCATGAAAGGCACGAAGCAATTCCCTCAATGCGGCTTCTCTTCCCGCGCCGTACAAATCCTGAATGCGGCAGGTTGCACCGACTATGTGACTGTCAACGTATTGGAAAACGATGCCGTACGCCAAGGCATTAAAGAATACAGCGACTGGCCGACTATTCCTCAACTGTACGTCAACGGCGAATTTGTCGGCGGTTCTGACATTTTGATGGAAATGTACGAAGCCGGCGAACTGCAAGAATTGCTGAAAGCTTAATCATCTACAATATTCCGTAATGTAAAATTGTTGACAAAGGCCGTCTGAAACCCTGATTCAGACGGCCTTTCGCATGAATACGCACTTTGCGCGCCATGCGAAAAAAAGTATAATCCCCCTCCATCAACGCAATTCGGAAAATCAACATGAACGTTACCGTTATCAACCACCCTTTAGTCCGCCACAAACTCACGCTGATGCGTGAAGCGGATTGCAGCACTTACAAATTCCGCACGCTTACTACCGAGTTGGCACGTCTGATGGCATATGAGGCCAGCCGTGATTTTGAAATTGAAAAATACATTATTGACGGCTGGTGCGGCTCTATTGAAGGCGACCGCATCAAAGGCAAAACGCTGACCGTCGTCCCGATTTTGCGTGCCGGTTTGGGTATGCTCGACGGCGTACTCGACCTGATTCCAACTGCCAAAATCAGCGTTGTCGGCTTGCAGCGCGATGAAGAAACTTTGAAACCAGTTTCTTATTTTGAAAAATTTGTTGACAGCATGGACGAACGTCCAGCTCTGATTATCGACCCAATGTTGGCGACCGGCGGCTCTATGGTTGCCACCATCGACCTTTTGAAAGCCAAAGGTTGCCGTAACATCAAAGCATTGGTATTGGTTGCCGCTCCGGAAGGCGTGAAAGCCGTCAATGACGCGCATCCTGATGTAACCATCTACACTGCCGCGCTCGACAGCCACTTGAACGAACACGGCTACATCATCCCAGGCTTGGGCGATGCCGGCGATAAGATTTTCGGTACACGTTAATTGAAATGTTTAAGGCCGTCTGAAAAGTGTCAAACATCAACTTTCAGACGGCCTTGTTATATGGTTTGCTTTAAAACCCACATCAGAAAGGACAATCATGAGCTTCCAAGATAATCTGGCCACCATGCCTGCCATCGACCATTTGAGCGGCTTGGATATTCTCGATAAAGAGGACAATGTGGTTCATCACATTCCCAATGCGCCCGGCAAACAAGGCTCGCTCAAGCTTTACTATGCTTTGGCACAAGAGTTTGACAGCAAGCTGGACGCAGCGGCAGCAGAACGCGGCCTGGCATGGTTTGCCGAACATGTTGCCGATGCCGAAGCCAATCCGGGTAAACATCCAAATATTGATTTGCTGTTTAAAGTGAAAGCTGACAATATCAGCCTGACTTTGAAACCATTGGCTGCTTAATGAATACAAAAAAGGCCGTCTGAAAACAATTTTCAGACGGCCTTTTTATATGCTTAAAGCCTTAAGCGATAGAAGCTTCAACGAATGCAGTCAGTTGACCTTTAGCCAATGCGCCGACTTTAGTGGCAACGTTTTCGCCGTTTTTGAACACCATCAGGGTAGGGATGCCGCGAACGCCAAATTTGGCAGGAGTGGCTTCATTGTCGTCGATGTTGATTTTAACGACTTTCAGACGGCCTTGGAATTCGGAGGCGATGTCGTCCAAGATTGGGGCAATCATTTTGCAAGGGCCGCACCATGGTGCCCAGAAGTCCAGCAATACAGGTACGTCGGATTTCAAAACGTCTTGTTCGAAGCTGGCATCGCTGGCGTGGATAATCAATTCGCTGCTCATGTTTGTTTCCTTTTAAATCGGGATTAATGAATACGTTGTTCAGAATAGTGGCAGACAGGGAAAATTTCAAGTGCCGCCGTCCGGTAATAGTTTTTTTGAAATGCGTCTATCGTAATCCTTAAAGATTCAGACGGCCTCTTGAACCATGTGGCCGGAGTGGGCAATCAAATGGCGCGTGTAGTCGCTGCTTGGATTGGCAAACACGTTTTCGCATTCGCCTTCCTCAACGACTTTGCCGTCTTTCAACACCATCACGCGGTGGGAAATGGCGCGGATGACGGCGAGGTCGTGGCTGATGATGATGAAGGCGAGGCCGTATTCTTTTTGCAGGCTGCTGAGCAATTCAAGGATTTGTTGTTGCCATTGGACATCAAGCGCGCTGGTTGGTTCATCCAATACGAGGATTTTTGGGCGGACAATGATGGCGCGGGCGATGGCGAGGCGTTGGCGCTGGCCGCCGGAGAATGCGTGCGGATAGCGTTCGAGTGCGTCTTCGGGCAGGCCGACTTGTTTGAGGACTTCCTCGACGCGGCGGCGCATTTCTTCGTGCGGCATTTCAGGTTCGTGTACGCGTAAGGCCTCGGAAACGGTATCGAAGACGTTCATGCGCGGATTGAATGCGCCGAACGGGTCTTGGAACACCATTTGGATTTCGCGTCTCAATTCGCGTTTCCATGGCTCGCCGTTGACAATCAGGCTGCCTTCGGAATCGATAAGGTGCATAACGGCTTTCGCCAGCGTGGTTTTGCCGCAACCGCTTTCGCCAATGATGCCCAATGTCTCCCCCGATTTGAGATCGAAAGAAATGGGGTTGAGGATGGTTTTGTCGCGTTTTTTAAACCAGCCGTCTGATTCTTTGATGGAAAAGGCGATTTGTTCGGCCTTAAGGACGGTGGCCGGGTTTGCAGGTAAAGGAGCCACTTTGCGCATTGTGCCGGCGTTGAGCAGCATTTTGGTGTATTCGTGCTGCGGATTGGCGAAGACTTCGGCTGCTTTGCCGGTTTCAAGAATACGGCCGTTACGCATAACGGCGACATCATCGGCAAAACGGCGTACAAGGTTCAAGTCGTGCGTAATGTAGAGCATGGTCATGCCGTGGTCTTCTTGCAGGCGTGAGAGCAGGTCGAGGATTTGGGCTTGGACGGCAACGTCCAAAGCGGTGGTCGGTTCGTCGGCAATCAGGAGCTTGGGCTGGGCTGATACGGCCATGGCAATCATGGCGCGTTGGCGTTGGCCGCCGGAAAGTTGGAAAGGGTATGCCTGGGCTTTTTGCTCGGGCTGGTGGATGCCGGTTTCGTCCAAGAGTTCGATAGCGCGCGTCCATGCCTGTTTTTTATCCAAACCCAAATGCAGGGACAGGACTTCGGCGATTTGTTCGCCGACGCGCATGACGGGGTTGAGGGCGGTCATGGGTTCTTGAAACACCATGCCGATTTCGCGGCCGCGCAGTTTTTGCAGGGCGCGTTCGGGCTGGGTCAGCAGATTGGTTCCGCAATATTTCAGACTGCCTTCAAAGGTAACCATTGGATTAAGGCGCATAATGCCTTGCGACAATACGGTTTTGCCGCTGCCGCTCTCGCCGACCAATGCCAGTTTGCGGCCAGGTTGCAGGGTAAGGTTGATATCGTACAAAACTTGTTTGCTCGGAAAGGAGCCGTTTAGGTTTTCGATTTCGAGTATAGGTGTAGTCATGGTCGTGGCCGTCTGAAAAGTTTGTTGATGACAGGTTTTCAGACGGCCTGCATGAATCAAGGGGCCGTCTGAAACAGAGGTTTAGTCTTGAAACTGTTCTTTGAGTTTGCGTTTTAACACTTTGCCGGTGGCATTGCGCGGCAGCTCGTCTTGGAAGATGACTTGTTTTGGGATTTTAAAGTTTGCCAACAGGCCGCGCAGGTGGCTGCGGACTTCGGCTTCTTCCAGCTTCATGCCTTCTTTGAGTTGGATAAAGGCAATGATTTCTTCATCGGCGTATTGGTCCCTCACGCCGATTACAGCAGTGGCTTCCACAGCTTCGAGTTTGTAAATGGCTTCTTCGATTTCGCGTGGATAGACGTTTTGGCCTTTGGAGATAATCAGGTCTTTTTTGCGGTCAACGATGAAGATGAAGCCGTCTTCATCAATAGTGACGAAGTCGCCGGTTTTCAGCCAACCGTTGACAATGGTTTCATCTGTGGCGTCAGGCATATTGAGGTAGCCTTGCATCACCGAGTCGCCTTTGATGATGAGTTCGCCCACTTCGCCGCGCGGCACTTCGATCAATTCGTCATCGACGGCTTTCACGGTGAGGCCGGGCAGGGCAACGCCGACGCTGGCGGTTTTTTGGCGGTCGGGCGTATTGACGGCCACAACGGGCGAGCATTCGCTCAAGCCGTAGCCTTCCAGCAATTTGGCGCGCGGGAATTTGGCTTTAAAGTCGTCGATGGTTTGTCCGGCCAGAGGCGCACCGCCGCTAATAAACAGACGGACGCGGTTGAACCATCTGAAATACCAAGGGATTTTAGTTTTACTCATGGCGGTGTAAATGGCCGGTACGCCGAGGAAAATGGTAGCGCGTTTGAGTAAAACCTGTTTCAACACGTTGGAGAACGGGAAGACGGATTTGACCAAAATAATCGAGCAGGCTTGATATATCGGCAGCAAAACCATGGCGGTCAGCGTAAAGCTGTGGAACATAGGCAAGAAGACGACGAAGCGGTCTTTTTGCGAAATTTGGAAAATTTGTTCGATGCCTGAAAGGTTGGAAAACAGGTTGCTGTAACTGATTAATGCGCCTTTGGGGTGGCCGGTTGTGCCGGAGGTGTAGATAATGTGCGCCAAATCGTTGGCAGACGGCTGACGGCTCAGATTCGGTTTGCCGGGGAATGTTCGCGCGGCATCGAAATAGCTGTCATCACTACTGGCGGCTTTGGTTTCGCCAATCCAGATGATTTTATTGACTTTGGTTTTGGCTTTGATGTTTTTGAGTTCTTTGGCCAACGGCGCTGAGGCGAACATGAAGCGTGCGCCGCAATCATTGAGAATGTAGGAAAATTCTTCGCTTTTCAAAAAGACGTTCAGTGGGACGGCTACCGCGCCGATGGAAGTAATGGCGAAATAGGCGGCAATAAATTCGGGTGAGTTGGAAACGACAAGGGCAACCCTGTCGCCATATTGTACGCCTTGGTGTTGTAGATAGGCGGCGACGGTTTCTACTTCGTGTTTGAGGGAGGAATAGCTGATTTTTTCTTTGTCGTTGAAAATGACTGTGCCTTTACCGTTTTTTTGGCAGGCTGCAGTCAGCATAGCGTAAAAATTAGGGTGGGTGTGCATTTCGGAGTTTGTGTCCATATTGTGTCGATTGATGTACGGTTTCGATGAACCGTTTATTTCGAAGGATAGGTTTTACATCCTATCGGTAAAATAAGCAAGAGGCCGTCTGAAAATACTTTCAGACGGCCTTGAGCTTTGCTGGGCTTAGGAAAGCAATATTTTGAATTTAAACTTATTTATTGTGTTGATGGGAATATTCCCATTCTTCAAAAGTTTGCCGTTCTGAAGATAGCGCAAGCCGATTGCGTTTCTGTCTCAAGCCATTTCGAGTTTACCGTTGAGTTTGAGGCAGAATCCTGATGACGGGTTGGCAGAGCCAATGTTTAGAGATTTTGAGACCTAGCCATTGTTCAGACGGCCATCGGGTACTTTCTTAAACAGGCGATAGAAATTGTCGCTGGTGTTTTGTGCCAATGTTTCCAAGCTCTCGCCGCGCAGATTGGCTAAGAACTCGGCCGTATAGCGAACGTAGGAAGGCTCGTTTTGTTTGCCGCGTTTGGGAACTGGTGCGAGGAAGGGCGCATCGGTTTCTACCAAGATTCTATCGGCAGGGACGTATTTGGCGGCTTCCTGTATCAGCGGTGCGTTTTTAAACGTCACAATGCCGGAGAAGGAAATGTATAACCCCAAATCCAAAGCGGCTTTGGCAAAGGCGACGTCTTCAGAGAAGCAGTGAATCACGCCGGAGTTGGTATGGCATTCTTTCAAGATCCGCAATGTGTCTTCGGCCGCATCGCGCGTGTGGACGATAACGGGCAGGCCGCTTTCGTTGGCGGCTTGGATATGGTCGGTAAAGCGTTGATGTTGCCATGACAAATCGCCTTTGCACCAGTAATAGTCCAAACCGGTTTCGCCGATACCGACGATTTTGGGATGTTTGGCCGCTTCTACCATTTCGGCAATGGTAAATTCTTCTGCTTCTTGGCTGTCGGGATGTATGCCGATGGTGCAGTAGATGTGGTCGTTTGCCTGAGCAATGTCGAAGACTTCGGCAAAACTTTGTTTGCTGACGCTGATGGCAAGCGCCTGTTTGACGCTTTGCGCTTCCATGTTGGCAAAGACTTCGGGCAGGCGGTCTTTTAAGCCGTCAAAGTTGAGATGGCAATGTGAATCGATTAAATACATGGTATTTATTACAGGGTAAAAGTAGTGCGGTCGCTGCGCAGACGCGGGCCAAGCTCGGCTTCGATCAGGTTTTTTGCCTGCAGGCAGCTTTCGTGTTCGGAGAATGCAAGTCCTACGCCTTTGGGACGGTGGGCTGAAGTGCGCGCCGGATTGATCCAAACGACTTTGGTGGGCAGGAAGCGTTTGGGATAGTCGGCGATTTCGACGGCCAAGAGGATGTCTTCGCCTAGTGAGAATACGTCATCGGTCGGTACGAACAGGCCGCCGTGTTCTAAAAACGGCATATAGCAGTTGTACAACAAATTGGGGTCTTTGAGTTGCAAAGCCAACATCTTCGCCGGAATGTCTTTTTTATTCATCATTGATTACCTGTTAGGGTTTGTTTTGCCAAAAATCCAAATATTCGATAAGCAGATACTCAAGCTGCATTTTAACACTCAAGGTATGATATCCGTAAGGGTTGAGCGCGTTCAGACGGCCCAATAGGGCAAACAGCTTGCGTGAATCGGTTTTAGAGGCTGTCTGAAGCAGGGCTTGGGCATGGTGCGGATAATAAAGCGGCGCCATGTTTTGTTGTGCCAAGCCGACATCCATCAGCCACTTTTGCAGCCAGTCGATGAAAACGGCCAGCGGTTGTTTTTGTTTGTCGAACGCGGCGGCGTAGTCGAGTATGGCCAACAGGCGCGGGGCAGCCAGCAGCGTCAGCAACTCTTCGCGTAATGCGTCCAATTCTGGAGTCGGCGTGAATAAAGGTGCGCCGCTGTGGAATGCCAACATGGCTTCGGCATTTTCCACGCCCTGTTGGCGCAGGTATGCCGCAGCCTGCTCATGGGTAGGCGAGGGCAGCACCATCTGGCGGCAACGGCTTTTGATGGTGGGCAGGAGTTTGTCGCGTGCATGGGTAACGAGCAGGAAAACGACGTGTTGCGGCGGCTCTTCCAGAGCTTTCAACAAACCGTTTGCCGCCTGTGTGTTCATGCTTTCCGCCGGATGCACCAATACCACGCGCAGGCCGCCACGGACAGCAGTCAGGTAAATGTTTTCCACAATATCGCGCACGGCATCGATTTTGATTTGCAGGAGTTTGCGTCCTGTTGCCTCGTCTTCGGGAATTTCCGGCGTGAGTTCATAAAAGTCGGGATGGGTATTTTGGCTGAATAAATGACACGAAGCACACTCGCCGCAGGGTTCATGACCGGACTTGGGCGATTCGCACAGCAATGCCTGCGCGACAAAGCGGGCAAACTCGGTTTTGCCGGTATTTTCTTTGCCGGTAAACAGCCAGGCGTTGGGACGGTTTTGCCAATGGGCGGCGAGCTGTTGCCATTGGGTTTCATGCCATGGATAAATCATATCGTTTGGGAACTATAAGGTAGGTGGTTATTATACTCTCAGGCCGTCTGAAAAAGGTTTCAGACGGCCTTTAATAAACTGCCTAAAAATTAATCAAGTATCGTCTTTCTTTGAAATATCAATTATTAAGCTTACTTATTCACAGCCTTTGCACACGCTTGTTTGGGGAAAATGTGCATTTTGTTTGGGAGTAAAGTTGTGCTTAAAATTTAGGCAGATGTGTTTTTTAATTTTAAATCAGACAGTAATCTGATTTATGCACAAGCTGTCCACGAGATTGAATAGTGAAAATGTGCATGGTGGGGATACATTTCAGACGGCCTTATTTGCTGATTTTCAATAAAGCAGTCAAATCCCCGATAAATTTCGATTCCCGTTTGATGAGGTAAACAATCAACGGAAGATTACCCACGGCAACAATCAAATACAGCAGCGTGATGCTGTCAAACAACATCAGCAAAACTGCGCTCAAAATGGCGGCTGACACCATAAATACGCCGTTGATGATGTTGTTGGCGGCGACGGCGTGGGCGCGGAAGGTTTCGCTGCTGGCGGTTTGCAACCAAGTGTAGAGCGGTACGGAGAAAAAGCCTCCGAAAAAGCCGATGGCCGACATCACGAGCATAATCGGATACGCTTTAGCTTGCGATAAAAACCAAATAATGCCGTTTAATTCGGTAAAGCGTTGGCCTTGGGTCAGCCACACCAGCAATAATCCACAGACCGTTAGCCCCAGAGTGCCGATGGTAACCAAGCCCAAAATCAGGCGCTCGTGGCTGAGTTTGGCGCATAATACCGAGCCGATGGCGATACCGATGGAGAACAGCGCCAACATCAGGTTGAACACATTATCGTTGCCGCCCAAATGGATTTGCGTGAACGTCGGCAGTTGGGTGGTATAAACCGAGCCGACAAACCAAAACCATGAAATACCGATGATGGAAGTGAATACGGGTCGGTCGGCCGCCGCTTCACGAATCAGTGAATTCGTGCCTTTGATGATGTTCCATTCGATTTTTGTGTCCGGCATTTTAGCGGGTACAGACGGCATAAACAGGCTGGTCATCGTGCCGCCGATAGCGACCAATAACACCAAACCGCCAACAATATACGGCGGAACGCCTGCGACTGCGGTGCCCAAAATCTGGCCGAGCAAAATGGCGATAAACGTACCTGATTCAATCAGACTGTTGCCCATAATCAGCTCTTTGTCGTTGAGGTAATCGGGCAAAATGGCGTATTTCAGCGGGCCGAACAAAGTCGATTGCGTACCCATGCAAAACAGGCAGATTAAAAGCAAAGGCGCGGATTGAATATAGAAGCCATATGCCGCTACTGCCATGATGATGATTTCCAACAGCTTGATCCAACGCGCCAAAACGGCTTTGTCGAATTTGTTGCTCAGCTGCCCTGACAGCGCGGAAAACAGGAAATAGGGCAGGATAAACAGCATCGCGCCCAAGTTCAGCATTTGGCTGGACGGCAGAAAGTCGTTTTTGCCCAAACCGTAAAAACTGATCATCACGAATAATGCGGTTTTAAACACATTATCGTTAAACGCGCCTAAAAACTGCGTCCCAAAGAGCGGCGCAAAACGGCGGGTCGTGTGGAAATTCAGATTGTCTTTTTTAAGGCTCATTATTTGGATTCTTTGTCTTCGTCTTTTTCGATCAGTTTTTCAGTGGAGTCGTCGTCCATCAAAATGCGGTGCGCAGGTCCTTCAAGGTCGTCAAACTGTCCGTTTTTACCCGACCACCAGAAAAACCAACCGATGATAAAGGCCAAAATAATGCTGATGGGGACAAGGATAAACATACTTTCCATTACATCGCTCCGGTCAAATCGCTCAGGATAAAGGTTTTGCCGCTGACTGTCAGGTATTCGTTGCGCAACGCACCGATATTTTTATCGTCAAAAAACAATTCGATACGGTCTTTAACCACGCGCCAGTATTGAGGGATATCGGTTTGCTCGAAAGGCGACAATACCGCTGCTTCGGTTGCATCTTCGCTTTGCAGTTTGACTACAAAGCGTCCGCTTTGCGGCGGATTTTGCGATTCATCGTCTGCTAACATAATAAAAAATCCGGCATGTTCGCCGTCTTGAGTGTGGATACTGAAATAATGCATATCGGGAAATCTTCAAAACCGCCGTCATTTTTTCAGACGGCCTAAAATAAAATTCCGTCCATTTTACATCAAATATTAAGTCAAGCAGCCGATTACATTTTTTGTTAGAATACGGCGTTTACTTTGTTAATCTGTTCAGACCGCTACCCACTACGTCCCACAAGGGGTGCAACATAGCCGGAGCAGCAGTAAGGTCCCGACAAAAATGCCGTCTGAAACCTCAAGGAGCATAAAATGACACAAAAATTAATCTTGGTTTTGAACTGCGGCAGCTCTTCCCTCAAAGGTGCCGTATTGGATAACGACAGCGGCGAAGTATTACTGAGCTGCCTGGCAGAAAAACTCAATCTGCCTGATGCCTACATCACCTTCAAATTCAACGGCGAAAAACATAAAGTTGAATTGGCCGCCAAGCCAGACCATACCGGCGCGGTAGAAGCACTGATGGACGAGCTCAAAGCCCACGGCCTCGACACCCGTATCGGTGCGATCGGCCACCGCGTGGTAAGCGGCGGCGAATTGTACAGCGAATCCATTTTGGTTACCGACGAAGTTATCGACGGTATCGAAAAATGTATTCCACTTGCTCCTCTGCACAACCCGGCACACCTTTTGGGCCTGCGCGCTGCACAAACCATTTTCAAAGGCCTGCCGAACGTTGTCGTATTCGACACTGCATTCCATCAAACCATGCCTGAACATGCTTACAAATACGCTGTTCCACATGAATTGTACGAAAAATACGGCTTGCGCCGTTACGGTGCACACGGTACCAGCTACCGCTTCGTTTCTGACGAAACTGCACGCTTCCTCGGCAAAGACAAAAAAGATTTGCGCATGGTTATTGCCCACTTGGGTAACGGCGCATCTATTGCGGCAGTTGCCAACGGCGAATGTAAAGATACCAGCATGGGCCTGACTCCGCTGGAAGGTTTGGTAATGGGTACACGCAGCGGCGATATCGACCCTTCAGTTTTCAGTTTCTTGGCTGAAAACGCCAACATGACCATTTCCCAAATTACCGAAATGCTGAACAAAAAATCCGGCCTGCTCGGTATCTCCGGTTTGTCCAACGACTGCCGTACCATTGAAGAAGAAGCTGCCAAAGGTCATCCGGGCGCCAAACTGGCTCTGGAAATGTTCATCTACCGCTTGGCTAAATACATCGGCAGCATGACAGTAGCGGCAGGCGGTTTGGACGCATTGGTCTTCACCGGCGGTATCGGTGAAAACTCCGACATCATCCGCGAACGCGTATTGGGCTACTTGGGCTTCCTCGGTCTGTACATCGACCAAGAAGCTAACCTGAAAGCCCGCTTCGGTAATGCTGGTGTGATTACCACTGCCGACAGCAAAGCTGTTGCCGTTGTGATTCCTACTAACGAAGAATTGATGATTGCACACGATACAGCCCGTCTGAGCGGCCTGTAATCTCCGTCATTATTGAAAACCTGCCCGCAAGGGTAGGTTTTTTGTTGTGTATAGATGAAAAAAATTTTGAGAATATATTGAAAAAAGCCGGCAAACATTGCGTTTACCGGCTTTTTAATCAGTGTAATATTAAGAACGCTGATAGATAGGTTTAGAACTTATAACTGATGGTAAACAGCAAAGTCCTGCCTCGTGCGTAGTTGTTTAAGACGGAGCGTGTCGTACCGCCATATTTGCCATTGCATAAACCGTTGGCATCGCATTCGACCTCTTCATCATCCCAACCGCCTTTTCTTTCAAATACGCTGAAATAGCGCTGGGTTGCGGCATCGTTTGCGGCATCCAAAGGATCGACATAGCGTTTATTGAACGCATTTTGAATGTCGAAACGAAGGATAAGGTTTTTCTTCGGTTCATAATTGGCATAGAAATCAAAAATCATCGGCTGTCTGTTGATGCTTTCTGTTTTTTTGATCACCCTTCTGCCCATTTGATGTGAAGAGTAGGTATTAGCACCGGTTGTACCGTCAACAAATTCCTCCTCAGTCGTTGCCCGTGTACTTTTGCCGTAATAGCGCATAATGCCGCCGATGGTCAATTTGTTGCCCAACCATCGGGACCCTAATTCAAACCGACCGTAATCTCGGGGCAAGCGGGAAATTTTGCTTAAGCCGTAGCCTTGTTTGATTTGGTCTTCTTTAGAAGAGTTGCGGGGCGATTCGCTGGCATCGCTATAATTGGTCGGCTGGTTGGTTTTTTGATAGGCGTAAGACAGGGTGGTAAAAAAGCGGCCGAAATCATAGTTCATTTCCACTTCCAAACCGTTTTTATGGACAGGTTTGGCATAGTTTCGATGCTGGATGGAGTATTGCAGGCCGGTACTGGTTACCCAGCTGGGTGCTTTATCCAAATCCCACCATTTGCCATAAACATTGTGGATATAGTTGTTTATTCTGCTGCGGTAGGCGACCAGTTTGAAACCCAATACATCGTCCGGCTTGAAAATCCCTTTTTTGAAGGTATTGAAGCCTATTTGGTAAGTATTGGCCTGTTCCGGCTTAAGGGCTGTATTAACGCCCGAGTCGCCGATTTGTGAAAAATACATTTCTTGAATATTCGGCATTCTATGCGTACGCGAATAGCTGATAAACGGCATAAAGTAGTCGTTGACATTGATGTTTAATGCCACCGAATGGTTTACCGCATGCTTTTTACCGGATTTGGTATAAACTGGTTCGTAAAGGTCGCAGCTTGGCGTGCAATGCTGTTTATAAATTTCAGAATCTTCTCCAAATGCTTTTTTAAAGTCTTCTTGGGTATTGAAGTAGTCGGTATATTCGCCCTTGTAGCGGTAGTTGACCATATTGGCGCTGTAATTCAATTGATAAATGCCTTTTTTCAAGGAAGTATCAAAATAGAACGTATTGAATTTTTGCTGGCCTGAAGGTTGCAATATGGTTGATTTTTGAGGAAATATTCCTTTGTCTCCTTTGAAGCGGCCTAAAAAGCTGTACAGGCCGGCATCTTGATCCGGGCCGTCGTAAAACAGGCTCAGCTCTTCCGGAAAGCGGTTTTTACTGTATTGGTTTTTAAAGAAATTGAAACCGACAGTAGTTTTTAAATCTGTTTTTTGGGGAAGTTTGAAAGAAAAGCTGTTGTTGATATCCAAAAGATTGGCCGTATTTTTGGTTTCCAAATAATCAAGCAGTCCCCATCCTGAAAAACGTGAGTTTTTCGGATATTTTTGTTTTCCCAAATTATGGGCGGCCAACACGTTTAAATCGACATAATCGCCAATGTTTAAGTTGTAATTGGCTTGGTAGTTGCGGTTTTCTACTTTGCGGCTGCCGATACGGTTGTTCATGGTACGAAGCTGAAGGTCGAGCTTGTTGTTGTCGTTTTCGTATTCCACTTTGACCAAATGGCTGTTTGAGCGTTGTTGCAGGCTGGTCGGGTCGATTGGAGTCAGATCCCATTGCGGTGCCAAATTCTCTTTCCAGCCTCTTTCCAAGTCATCGACATAATCTCTTTGTAAAACTTCAGGATCGTTATATTTTTTGGAGAAAGGGTAGTCCCAATAGCTTTTACCGACCGCATTGCGCTTGGAAAAGTCGCGAACCCAACGATTTTGCCCTTGGTCGAATTTTAATAAGTTGCGTTCAAAATATTCTTGTTTTTTACGGTCCAAATATTCTTCGCCAAAATTGCCGATACGCTGACCGCCGCCGCCTACTTTATAGTTTTGCTCGACATTACGGTGGCTGTAGCCATATAAAGCGCCAAGGCGCGCACCGCTGTCAAACCATTTTTGTACTGCTCCGGTTGCCATAAAGTTGCTTTTGGTGCTGTTTGTGCCGGTCAATCCTTTGGTTAAGAGGCCGAAGGTATTGTTTCCGTGTACCACATCGTCTACTCGTAAAGTACGGAAATTGGCTGTACCGGATAAGGTATTGATGCCGTTGGCACCCGAGAAACTGCCTTTGGTTACATCCACGCCGGCAATAAAATTGGGATCCAGTGCCGTACCGAATTGGGAGGAGCTGCCACTGCGTCCGGCATCGGCAGAAGTGGAATAGAAGGTTTGGGTGACGCCGTCAACCATCGTATTGACACGTCCCAAACCGCTATCGCCACGGATATTGACCGCCAATACCCCCGATCCCTTGTCTTGTTGGGTGAAAACGCCGGGCATGCTCCGCACGATGGTATCGATGTTTTCGCTGGATTGATAAACGCGTTCACGCGAACTTTTGGCTTGGCCTTCGGTAAAAACTTTTTTCTCTTTGGCAATGTGTTTGCTTTTGACTTGAATTTCATCAAGCTCTTGAGTTGAAACCTCTTCTTCTGCGTGTGCGATATTTGTTATAGCCAGTAAAGATAATGTTAGTAGATTTAATTTGAAATTCGGATTCATGATAGTTACCTCAGAAACGAAGCCGCTACTTTATAACATATTATTAAACTTTACAAATATTTTAATAATGGTTTTTATTTATTAAAAAATAAAGTAAAATTTTGTTTTAGAAGATAATCCACCCGCATATGATTAATCTGGCTGAAAAGATAAAGCAGGTCTGAATTTGAATTTGGGTGGTTGAGAAGAAGGGAGATTTAATTGAATTTAAACAGCTGGAAGAAGAAAATTTGATTGCGCTATGTGAATTGAGCCGTCGGTTTCAAATGAAACCGGTAAAAAACATGAAATGCAAAATATAAAGTCGATATAGAAAGGTTTGAAGGTAGTTGAAGAAAAGGCCGTCTGAAAATGATATTTCAGACGGCCTTTATTGTTTTAAGCCTTATTCCGGACCGCGGAATGTGTCGTGGCAGGATTTACAGGTTGCACCGGTTTCGCCGTAAGCGGCTTTGATTTCTTCCAATTTGCCGGTTTGGGCGGCGGCGTTGAGTTTTTCAACCGCAGCAACGAATTTTTCTTCTTCGGCTTTGAAGGTTGCCGTGTCTGTCCAGATGGCAGGCAGGGCGCGGCCGTTGCCTTGAGGGTCGGATTCAAACAGGGTAAACGGTTTTTTGCTGTTTTCGGCGAAGGTTACGGCGGCTTGTTTGAATTTTTCTACGTCGTAAGGCTCTTCGTCTTTGACCATTTTGCCCATGCGGGTAAACTCGGGCATCATGGATTTGAACGCGGCCGTACGGTCTTCGGAAATCGGGCCTTTAGGCTGGGAAGGCGCGCCGCTGCCGCCGCAGGCGGAAAGTGTAAGCACCACTGTTGCCAAAGCAACAGGGAGAAAACGGGTTTTCATATGGAGTGTGTCCTATTGTAATGATATGATTATCGTTAAATTTAAAATCAGCCAGCCAAACGCTTAGGCCGTCTGATAAGGCGTTATCATACCTTAAACCCAAGTCTGAAACGAGTACAGAAAGGAAACGATATGGCAATTTTGATTACCGGGGCATCGGCAGGATTCGGCGCGGCAATGTGCCGCACTTTTGTTGCGGCAGGCTATCATGTCATTGGCGCGGCAAGGCGCGAAGACAAATTGCAGCAGTTGGCAGAGGAATTGGGCGAGCAGTTTTACCCTTTGGAAATGGATGTTTCTCGTACGGAGTCGATTCAAAACGCTTTGAACAGTCTGCCCGAGTATTTAGCTGAAATTGATTGCCTGATCAACAATGCCGGTTTGGCTTTAGGTCTGGATTCAGCTGATAAAGCCGATTTTGGCGATTGGGAAACCATGATTCAAACCAATATCATCGGCCTGACTTTTCTGACCCGCCAGATTTTGCCGCAAATGGTAGCGCGCAAACAGGGCTACATCATCAATTTGGGTTCGATTGCCGGCAGTTATGCTTATTCAGGCAGTAATGTCTATGGCGCGACCAAGGCTTTTGTGCGCCAATTCAGTATGAACCTGCGCGCCGAATTGGCAGACAAAAACATCCGCATTACCAATATCGAACCGGGCTTGTGCGGGGATACCGAGTTTTCCAACGTCCGTTTCAAAGGTGACGATCAGCGTGCGGCCGAGGTTTATGAGAATGTCGAGTTTATCCAGCCGCAAGATATTGCCGATACCGCTTTATGGCTCTATCAACGTCCTGCGCGGATGAACGTCAATTCCATCGAAATCATGCCGGTTGCCCAGACCTTTGCAGGCATGAAAGTTTACCGTGACGCGCCTGCTCCAGTGAAGGCAGAAACGTTTGAAAAACAAAGTATGTCTTTGTTTGGAAAAATTAAATCTTGGTTTAAGTAATCGGCATCAGGCCGTCTGAACATTTCAGACGGCCTCTTTGTTATCTGAAATTGAACAAACACGTTATAATGTAATTTTTTATTAACAAGGCCGTCTGAAAGGCTGTTTCAGTTATGAACGCAATCAAACAAAAAATCTTAGAACAAGCGCAGCGCGATGGTGTGCAGGTAACCGCTTTGCGCGAGCAAGTGCTTGATATTGTTTTGAAACAAAGCGGCGTGATTAAAGCCTACAACGTTCTGTCGCAGATGCAGCAGCAAAGCGAGGGCGTGGTTGCGCCGCCGACGGCCTACCGCGCCCTTGATTTTTGGGCGGAGCAGGGCGTTTTGCACAAAGTGGCGGCGGTCAACGGCTATATTCTGTGTAGCCACGCGCAGCACGAATGCGACGACCATTGCCATGACCACGAAGAAGCCGAAGCGCACCACAGCGCGTTTATTTTGGTTTGTACCGAATGCGGTACGGCAGATGAGCAGACCTTGAGCCAAGAATGGGCGGCATTGCGTGCAGGCGTGGCCGAAACCGGTTTCTCATTAAAAGAAGAACATGTTGTTTTAACAGGAATTTGTAAAAAATGTCAGAAGTAAAAAAGACTAAAGTCCACCTGATTTCAGGCTTCCTCGGAACAGGCAAAACCACCGCACTCAAAAGTCTGATGGCGCAAAAAGATCCGAATGAAAAATGGGTCATCATCGTCAACGAATTTGGCGAAATCGGCATTGACGGCGCTGTCTTGAGCGACAACGGCATTCCCGTCGCAGAAATCGCCGGCGGCTGTTTGTGCTGTACTGCCGGCGCACAAATGGGTACGACCGTACAAAAAATGCTGCGCGATGCCCAACCCGACCGCTTGATGATTGAAGCCAGCGGCCTGGCGCACGCCGCCAGTGTTATCGACGAATTGAAAGCCAAGCCGCTCGACAGCATGTTGGAAATCGGCGCTGTTTTTACCGTTGTCGATCCACGCCAATTCATTAATCCCGATTACGCTCAACAAGCCTTGTATAAAGACCAAATTGGCATTTGCGACGTATTGGTCGCCAGCAAAACAGACTTGTGCACGCCCGAGCAGCTGGCCGAGTTTCACGATAAAGCGGCCAAGCTGTTCCCGCCTAAAGCCAAAGTGGTTGAAGTTCAAAATGCGCAACTCGACATCCAATGGCTTGATATTCCCGTGGTCGAAAAATCGCGCTACCGTCTCAAAGCCCTGCCGGACAACACCATGGGCTTCCAGTCCCAAGGTTTCACTTTCCCTTCCGGGCGTGATTTCGACGGCGAAAAGCTGACCGATTTCTTCAACGACCTGCCTAAATTTACAGACGGCCTCGTGCGCGCCAAAGGCGTGTTCCAAGTGCTCGGTACATGGGTATGGCTCAACTGGGTGGACGGTCAATGGGGCGCAAACCAAGTTTCGTGGCGCCGTGACTCGCGCTTTGAGCTGATTGCCAAATCGTTTGACGCGGATTTAATTGAGAAGAAATTGCAGGAGGCCTTAGAGAAGTAAATAATCGGCCAAACGCTTATTAATCCGTTACTATATGCTGTCTGAGGTCAGTGGTTTCAGACGGCCTTCAAATCAAAAAATAGAGGAACACTTTATCATGTGGCGTTATATCTTTCATCGTTTGCTCCTTTTGATTCCCACGTTGTTGGGGATTTTGGCGATTACCTTCGCCGTCATTCAGTTTGTTCCCGGCGGTCCGGTGGAACAGATGGTTCAGCAGCTGACGCAGGGCGCAGTTGGCGGCGAAACAGCAGGACGCAGTATGCCTGGAACTTTGGCTAAAAACGGCAACCGCATCAGTGCGGAAGATTTGGCTGCTCTGAATGCTTTATACGGTTTCGACAAGCCGCCTGTGACGCGTTTTGTCGATATGGTATGGAAATTCGCCCGTTTTGATTTGGGCGAGAGCTTTTTCCACCACCAAACCGTATTTGAGTTGGTAAAAGAGAAAATGCCGGTATCGATGAGTTTGGGTTTGTGGACATTCTTCCTAACTTATTTGATATGTATTCCGTTGGGTATTGCCAAGGCGGTCAGGGATGGCAGCCGGTTTGATACGGTTACGGGTATGATCATTTTGGTCGGCTATACCGTACCGCCGTTTGTCTTGGGCTTGGTGTTGCTGGTGTTGTTTGGCGGTGGCAGCTTTTTTGCCTGGTTCCCACAGGGCGGCTTGGTCGGCGATGATTTCGATACACTCTCTTGGGCAGGTAAAGTCAAAGATTATTTGTGGCATATGGCCTTGCCGATTACCGCTTCGGTAGCAGGCAACTTGGCGGTAATGACCGTATTGACGAAAAACGTATTCCTTGAAGAAATTCGCCGTCAATATGTTTATACCGCGCGAGCCAAGGGCTTGCCTGAGAAACAGATTCTGTGGAAACATATTTTCCGAAATGCCATGATTCCTCTGATTACCGGTTTCCCAGCCGCATTTATCGGCGCATTCTTTACCGGAAGCCTGTTGATTGAAACGTTGTTCTCGCTGGACGGGTTGGGTTTGCTGTCTTACGAGGCAGTGATGAAACGTGATTATCCTGTCGTAATGGGTACGCTGTATGTGTTCACACTGATGGGGTTGTTGGCTAAATTGGTGTCAGATATTTCGTATTCGTGGGTCGATCCGCGCATTCACTTTGGCGGACAGAAATAAGGCCGTCTGAAAATGTCTTCAATCCATTATTAAAGAATGTTTCAAACCATGAAAAAGAAAAAATCTACTTCAAACCCTACTTGGCAAGCCTTTAAACAGCATAAGCGCGGTTGGTTGGCTTTGCGGATTTTGGCCGTTTTGTTTGTCGTCACTTTGCTTGCACCTTTGTGGAGCAACGACAAACCTTTGTGGATACGTTATCAGGGCGAGTATTTCTTCCCCTTGGTAAACGAATACAACGAAGCCACATTTGGCGGCGATTTCGATACGCCGGCGGATTATCTGGATCCGCTTATCCGCCACAACATTACTTCAGACGGCAATTTTGCCTTTTACCTGCCCAATCCTTACGATGCCGATACCTTGAACGATTTTGATACGGTACCCGATCCGGCCAAACCATCCGAACGGCATATCTTGGGAACGGACGACCGCGGCCGCGACCTGTTGGCGCGCTTGGTTTACGGTTTCCGTGATTCGCTGTTGTTTGCCTTGGTGTTGACCGTGGTGACTACCGTGATTGGCGTGATTGCAGGCGCGGTGCAGGGTTATTTCGGCGGTAAAACCGACCTTCTGATGCAGCGTTTTATCGAGGTTTGGGGCGGTATGCCGGAGCTGTACCTCTTGATTATCCTGTCTTCGTTCTTTAATCCGGGACTGTTGATTTTGCTGGTGTTGCTGTCGCTTTTCGGCTGGATGGGCTTGTCCGACTATGTCCGCGCCGAGTTTTTGAAAAACCGTCAGGCCGATTATGTTTTGGCGGCGCGCGCGATGGGTGTGGGCAACCGTGAAATCATGTGGCGCCATATCCTGCCCAACAGCTTGACGCCGGTATTGGCCTTCCTGCCTTTCCGTATTTCTGGCGCCGTACTTGCCCTGACCAGTTTGGACTTCTTGGGCTTGGGCGTACCTGCCTCACAGGCAAGTTTGGGTGAGTTGCTGGCGCAAGGCAAAGACAACTTGGACGCGTGGTGGATCGGCCTGTCTGCCGTTGCCACGTTGACGGTAATGCTGCTTTTGTTGGTCATGATCGGCGAAGGTTTGCGTCAGGCATTTGACGTACGCGCACGCAGTTAATTGCTTTTCTAAAGCGTGAAGAGGGTGGGCGGAAAGGCTTATCCTGCATTCTCAAGGCCGTCTGAAAAGTTTCAGACGGCCTCATCCATTCGTTTGAATCATTAAAAACCATGAATCAAGAAATCACATTTCTTACTCTTTTTCTACTCGGCTTTTTTGGCGGAACGCATTGCGTCGGCATGTGCGGCGGATTAAGCAGCGCATTCGCTTTGCAACTGCCGCCACATTTAAACCGAATCGGGCTGATTGTATTGTTGAACTTGGGGCGCATCAGCAGCTATGTCGTCATTGGCCTATTGGTCGGTTTGGTCGGGCAGGTCGGCATTTCCTTGGACGATACGCGCGCGGTTCAAAACGGTTTGTATATTGCCGCCAATGTTTTGCTGCTTTTACTTGGGCTGTATCTTGCCGGTATTTCGACTGCCGCGACCAAAATCGAAGGCATCGGTAAACCGATATGGAAGCGCCTGAATCCTTTGCTGAACAAATTGCTGCCGATTAAATCGGTGCCTGCCTGTTTCGGCGTGGGCGTGCTTTGGGGCTGGCTGCCTTGCGGTTTGGTGTACAGCGCGTCTTTGTATGCCTTGGGCAGCGGCAATGCTTTGCATGGCGGGCTGTATATGCTGGCGTTTGCATTGGGGACCTTGCCGAACCTGCTTGCGATGGGCATATTTGCAGCGCAGTTGAAAACCTTTCTGCAAAAACGCATGGTTCGTTTGTGCGCTGGATTATTGGTGGCAGGATGGGCGATATGGCGCTTGGCCGTATTTGCAATGGGGCAAATAGGGTAAGGTAAAAAGGTTTTATTTAATTTGTTGCTTTGCAATCAAAAAGGCCGTCTGAAAGATTTTCAGACGGCCTTTTTCACAAGAAAGATTAATGTATTAAATTCCAAGCCATCTTGGCGGCAATCAGCAACAGCATAATGCCGAAGGCGATTTTGAGTTTTCGGGCGGGCAGCTTGTGCGCCGTTTTTACGCCGAGCGGAGCAAAGAGGATGGTGGCAACGCTCAATATGGCCACGGCCGGAAGATAGATAAAGCCTGCCGCGCCTTTAGGCAGGTTGGCAATATGCAAACCGTTGGCAAAATAGCCGATAGTGCCGGCAATTGCAATCGGCCATGCCAGACCTGAAGATGTGCCGATGGCGCGATGCGCCGGAAAGTTGCAATACAGCAGAAATGGAACGGATAGCGAACCGCCGCCGATACCGACCCAGCTCGAAGCCGCCCCAAAAAGCGTGCCGACAGCTGTCAGGCCGGGGAGGGCGGGCAGGGTGCGTGAAGGTGTGGGTTTGGAATCGCGTAGGGTTTTGAGTGCGATAAAGGCAAGAAATGCAATAAAGAAAACCTGCAAAGCCAGCGTCGGCACATATTTTGCCGATACCGCGCCGAGGAGTACGCCAAGTATCATGCCCGGCGTCATTCGGCGGACGGTCGCCCAATCGATGGCGTGTTTTTTATGCTGGGCATACATGCTGGAGAAGGTGGTAAACACCATGACGGCAAAGGAAGTGCCGATGGCAAGATGCTGGGCATAGGGGTGGCCGCCTATGCCTTGCAGTTGCAACGCCCATAAGACAACGGGGACAATCAGCGTGCCACCGCCTACGCCGAATAGTCCGGCAATAAAGCCCGCTGCACTACCGACGGCGAGCAGGGAAAGGATGATGTCCCAAGACCACATTTCAGACGGCCTTGTCGTGTTTGTGTGTTTTATGGCGTTTTTTAAACCAACGGATGACTGCCATCACATAACCGGACAGGCTGTAACCGAGGAAAAACAGGAAGAGGACGAGTGAAGGCTTCCAGTTGATGAGCAGCAATACCAACACGGCCAACACCATGCCCATAAACGGTACTTGGCGGCGGATGTTGATTTCTTTGAAGCTCCAAAACGGAATCTGCACAATCATGGAAATACCGGCAAACAGGGTGATACCCAATGCCCACCAATGCACGTTGGGGAAGCGTTCGACGCTGTGGTTGACCCAAATCAGGCCGACAATCAACGCAGCGGCGGTCGGGCTTGGAACGCCGATAAACCAGCGTTTGTCGACTTTGCCGATAAGCGTATTGAACAGCGCCAAACGCAGGGCGGCGCAGGCGCAGTAGATAAAGGCGACGGAATAGCCGATTTTGCCAAACTGCCAAAGTTGCCATTTGTAGGCAATCAGGGCAGGCGCCACGCCGAAACTGACCATATCGGCAAGGCTGTCGAGCTGTTCGCCGAACGCGCTTTGGCTGTTGGTCAGCCGCGCAACGCGTCCGTCCATGCCGTCGAGCAGCATGGAAAGGAAAACTGCAATCGCCGCCGTTTCATAACGTCCGTGCATGGACTGGGTAATGGCGAAGAAGGCGCAAAACAGTGCGGCGATGGTAAAGGAATTGGGCAGCAGGTAAATGCTGTTTTTGCGGATGGAGTTGCGTGGAGGAATCGGATTTTCTGTATTTTGTGAGTTGTCCATAATGTTTCCGTATATGCTGCGGGTGCAGATAAGGCATTATACCGCATTGGCAGGTTAAGGATTTTTAACAGGCAGACATAGTTTCACTTCAATCGCATAAAGTTTCAGACGGCCTTTATTTTGTCAGTCAAACAACTCGCCCTGCGCCTGCTCTTTGGTCACGCGTACGTCGGTTTCGCCGTCGGCAAAAGTGATGTGCAGTTTCTGTCCTTGTTTCAATATATCGGCATTGCGGATGACTTGTCCGCGTGTGTTTTTGACGACCGAAAAGCCGCGCTCCAGAATATGCTGCGGCGATATGGCTTCGAGCAATGCGGCTTGGGCGGTCAGGCTTTGACGGCGGTGGGCAAGCCGCTGGTGGAAGGAATGCGACAAGGTCGTCTGAAAGCGGTCGATATTGTTTTTGTAAACGGAAACATCAGGACGGCAATGTTTTAGGGTTTGGGTTTGGCGTTCAAAACGGGCGGTATGGGCGCGGAGGTTTTGCGTCATCGAATAAGACAGCGTTTGCGCCAGTTTGTTGATTGAAGCGCGTTGCTCGTCAAGTTTTTGGCGCGGATGACGGATTTGCCGTGCGAGCCAGTCAAGTTTTTGGCTGGCATCGAAATAGCGTTGTTCCAAAACGGTTTTCAGACGGCCTTGCGCTTGGGCTAGACGATGTAGCGATTCTTGGCGGTTGGGGCTGACCAATTCCGCCGCACCGGTCGGTGTCGGTGCGCGTACGTCGGCAACGAAATCGGCGAGTGTGAAATCGGTTTCGTGGCCTACGCCGCTGACGACGGGAATCGCGCAGGTTTCGATGGCGCGCACAACCGGCTCTTCATTAAACGCCCACAAGTCTTCAATGCTGCCGCCGCCACGGCAGACAATCAGCACGTCACATTCGGCGCGTTGCGAAGCGGTTTTAATCGCTTGGGCAATTTGCAACTCGCTGCCTGTGCCTTGTACGGGCGTCGGATAAACGATAACAGGGATTTCGGGCGCGCGGCGGTTTAAGGTGGTCACAACATCGCGCAAAGCCGCCGCCGCCAGACTGGTGACGATGCCGATACATTGCGGACGGGCAGGTAAAGGTTTCTTGCGTTCCGCCGCAAACGCGCCTTCCGCCTGTAACTGCGCCTTCAATCGCTCATAGGCTTCGTAAAGCTGCCCCAAGCCTTTGAGCCGTACTTCGTTTACGGTAATCTGAAATTCGCCCCGCGCTTCGTAAATACTGATTTTCCCTGATACTTCGATATGGTCGCCTTCTTTCAAAGGCTTCGCCAAGCGCATGGCCGCACCCTTAAACATGGCGCAACGCACCTGCGCGCGGCTGTCTTTGAGCGAGAAATAATAATGTCCGCTGGCGGCACGGATCAGGTTGGACACTTCGCCCGCAATCCACAAACCGGCAAGATGGTCTTCCAGCAAGGCTTTGGCGAGGGCGTTAAGTTCGGATACGGAAATGGAGGAGGGCGCGAAGAGTTCGGACATTGCGAAACGGGAAAAATTTGGGAAAGTTGAATTATAAGGGTTTTAGAGCGATTCGTTGTATTCGTTTTTATGAAACTTTCGCCCTTTGTTTTAATATTATCAAAGCCGCATGTTCAGGCAGCCTTGTCTGGGCGGGCTTGTGTTATATTATCGTTTGATTTTCGCTTCAAAAGCCGTGCGTATGCCCAAACTCCACCAAATTATCGAACGCCATTGGCAATCCCCCAATCCGTTTTTGTCTTTTCTGTTAAAACCATTGTCCAAGCTGTTTGCCAAAATTGCTGCGAAACGGCGCGATGATTTTGTTTCAGGCCGTCTGAAAAGCGAAAAATTGCCAGTGCCTGTGGTGATGGTCGGCAATATCCATGCAGGTGGGACAGGGAAAACGCCGATAGTCGCCGCGCTGGTGTCGGGTTTGCAGGAAAAGGGCGTTAAGGTCGGCATCATCAGCCGAGGTTACGGGCGCAAGAGCAAGGCGGTTCATGTATTGAATACAGCCAGCAGTGCGGCAGATGCAGGCGACGAGCCTTTATTGCTGTTTCGCCAAACCAGTGCGCCGACGGCGGTAGGCAGCAGCCGTGCAGAAGCAGGCAGGGCATTGCTTGCGGCGTATCCGGAGCTTGAATTGATTGTGGCCGACGACGGCTTGCAACATTATGCCTTGCAACGCGATATGGAAATTGCCGTCTTCCCGGCGGCAGATACAGGACGCACCAATTTGGATTTACTGCCCAACGGCAGCTTGCGCGAACCTTTGTCTCGATTGGCTTCCGTTGATGCGGTTGTCGTCAGCGGGGGGCAAGCAGATACGGCATTTAGGCCGTCTGAAAATATGTTTGCCAGCCATATTGAAACAGGGCAGATTTACCGTTTGAACAGGCCGTCTGAAAAATTGGATTTGGCGGGTTTGGGAAATCAAACCGTCGCCGCCGTTGCCGGTATTGCCAAGCCGGAGCGTTTTTTCAATACGTTGCAAAGCATGAATATTGCTTTAAAACAAACCGTTGCCTTGCCTGATCATGCAGATATTACGGCGGCGGATTTGCCGGACGCAGATGTGGTGATTATCACGGAAAAGGATGCGGTCAAATTTTCAGACGATCAGGGCCTGAATCATGTGTGGGTCTTGCCTGTTTATGCGATAATTGAGCCGGACTTGGCGGCGTTCGTATCCGCGAATGTTTCAATCTAAATGCTTATAGATGTTTCACAGATGTTTTAAAGATGATCTTCAAACTACGCGATAGGAGTAAATCATGAAGTTAAAATATTTGTTGGTTGCTTGCGCAGCTTTATTTGCATCCACTCAAAGCTTAGCTGCTAAACCAAGTGATGAATCTGCAATAAAATGGTTGGAGATTCAAGGGATAAGCAGTAATTATAGCGAGAAAGTACAACGTTCTTTGGAGATGGTAAATAAAGAGGACAATGAGCGCTTGTTAACGATGACGCCCAAAGCTCAAAAAGCGCAGATGAAGGCGGTCATCAGCCGTTATATGAAAAACATGCAAGACGATTTGAGCCGCCCTGAGTTGAAAAAACAATGGTTGGATGAAGAAAAGCGTGCCGTACAGAAAGTATTTACACAAGAAGAAGTCGATGTACTCAACAGCTTCTTCTCTTCCCCTCGGGGCAAGGGTATTTTGAAAAAAATCAATCATCTCAGACAGCATGGCGGAGATATTGACAATGTGCTGAGCCAAGCAGACGTGGATAGCATAGTAAAAGTATTTGAGCATGGGGCCGGTAAGTCTGCATTTGAAAAGATAGAACGTTTCGACAAATTGAATGATGAGATTGTTGAAAAGACAATGAGCAACAACTATATCAACGCAAGCAGGAAATATACACCTGCTTTTGAGGAGCAAACACATGGTATTTTATGCAAAGGCAACAAACATTTGCCGAATTGTGCCAAATAATTTTCCGACTATCTGAAAATATTTTTTTATTGAAAAGGAGAAAAAAATGAAACTGAAAACCTTATTATTGCCCTTCGCCACGCTGGCCTTGTGTGCCAATGCGTTTGCCGCGCCGCCCAGTGATGCGTCGCTGGAGCGTTGGTTGGATACACAGAATTTTGACCGGGAATTAGAAAAAAATATGATTGACGGTTTCAATGTTGGATTTAAACCGTATGCAGATAAAGCCCTTGCCAAAGTACCGGAAGCGAAAAAAGAGCAAATAGCAAAAGCTATTGATCGTTATCGCGAAAATGTTTTGAGAGATTTAATGACGCCCGAAGTGAAACAGACTATCCGCAATAATTTATTAAAGAATGCCAAATTAACATACACTCAAGAAGAAGTTGACGGCATGATTGCCTTTAATAGTTCACCTGTCGGGCAGGCTGTTGTTGTTAAGACTCCTCTTATGCGCAATCAAGCTATGAACGAACTAATGACTTTTGGATTGGCATTAACAGAGAAAGCTGCACAGCGTCATATGCCTGAATTTGCGAAAGAGGTGCAAGGTATCATGTGCGGCGGCAAAAAACCTGATGCAAGCTGTAATTAAGCCAAATAGGTTGGGAAAAGCATAAGAAATAAATTATAGTCGTCTGAAAAATATTTCAGACGACCTCCAATTTATCAAACCCGAAAGTACCCCATGGAAAAAAAATTCTTAGACATCCTTGTTTGTCCTGTGACCAAAGGCAAACTCGAATACCATCAAGACAAACAGGAATTGTGGAGCCGTCAGGCGAAGTTGGCTTATCCGATTCGTGACGGCATCCCTTATATGTTGGAAAACGAAGCACGAGCGTTGAGCGAAGAGGAACTGAAAGCATGACCGAATTTGTCGTATTGATTCCGGCGCGGTTGGATTCTTCACGTCTGCCGGGTAAGGCTTTGGCCGATATTCACGGTAAACCGATGGTTGTACGCGTCGCCGAACAGGCGGCAAAAAGCGAGGCTGCGCGTGTTGTCGTTGCCACCGACCATCCCGATATTCAGACGGCCTGTCAGGCGCATGGCATCGAAGTGGTCATGACTTCCAATCAACACGAAAGCGGTACAACGCGCCTTGCCGAAGCGGCCAATACGCTGAAACTGCCGCAACATCTGATTGTCGTGAACGTACAAGGCGATGAGCCTTTAATCGACCCAGAGCTCATCAACCGTACGGCTGAAGTTTTGGTTGAAAATAATGTGCAAATGGCAACCGCCGCTCATGAATTGCACGATTTTGACGAGTTTATGAATCCCAATGTCGTCAAAGTCATCCTTGATAAAAACCGCAACGCCATCTATTTCAGCCGCGCCCCGATTCCTTATCCGCGCGACGCCATGCGCGCCGAAAAACGCGAATTACCTTCTGAAACAGCCGTTTTGCGCCATATCGGCATTTATGCCTATCGTGCAGGCTTCCTGCAACGCTATTCGGAAATGGATGTTTCTCCTTTGGAAACCATCGAATCGCTGGAACAGTTGCGCGTCCTGTGGCACGGTTATCCGATTGCTGTTGAAATCACCCAAGAAGCGCCTGCTGCCGGTGTGGATACGCAGGAAGATTTGGACAGAGTGCGTGTTGCGTTTAAATCTTAAGGCCGTCTGAAAGGAAAAGACATGAATGATTTCCGCCATTTGAGCCGTGAAGAACAAAAATTGCTTGCCGACGTGGCGAAGCTGGTAAGAGAAGATGAGCAAGAATTCAACTATGATATGCTGAAAATAGAAGCGCCGGAGCAGGCCAGCGGCGAGTTCTGGTTCCGCATGGCAGAAATGCTCAGCACTTTGCCGCCCAACCAGTCATTGGACTTGCGTATGAACGGCGGGCGCTTGACTGTTGCCGTATCGATTTTGTCGGTATTGCTGCAAGACAATCCCGATATTCCTCAGCTTTGGGCACAAAAAATCATTGCGCTCAACTATTTGGCTCATGGCCATCAAACCCGTGCAATCGGTTTGGCGCAGCAGCCTGACAAAGCGGCCGAAGCCAATGAGGAAGAATATTTGGCGAAAGCCTTATCGCAAAACTTGCTTTCCACTTTGAAAGACGCGATAGAGCGATTCCCTGAAGACGCATGGTTTATCGGAATGCGCGACGATGCATGGAAGCATTTCGGCCCGAAAGAGGCCGTCTGAAGTTTTGAACGATAAACACAAGCCGTGTAAAATTATCTGAACATTAAATCCGTCAACCAAAAGGACTCATCATGAAAGTATTATTGTTGGGCGCACCAGGCGCCGGCAAAGGCACACAGGCTCAATTCATCACTGCTGCATTCGGCATTCCTCAAATCTCTACCGGCGACATGCTCCGCGCAGCCATCAAAGCAGGCACTCCGTTGGGTTTGGAAGCAAAAAAAATCATTGATGAAGGCGGTTTGGTGCGCGACGACATCATTATCGGCATGGTTAAAGAGCGTATTGCCCAAGACGACTGCAAAAACGGTTTCCTGTTTGACGGTTTCCCACGTACATTGGCACAAGCCGAAGCCATGGTTGAAGCTGGTGTGGATTTGGATGCCGTGGTTGAAATCGATGTACCTGACAGCGTGATTGTCGACCGCATGAGCGGCCGCCGCGTGCATTTGGCCTCCGGCCGTACTTACCACGTTACCTACAATCCGCCTAAAGTCGAAGGCAAAGACGACGTAACCGGCGAAGATTTGATTCAACGCGACGACGACAAAGAAGAAACCGTGAAAAAACGCCTTGCCGTTTACCACGAGCAAACCGAAGTTTTGGTTGATTTTTACAGCAAACTGGAAGGCGAACACGCGCCGAAATACATCAAAGTTGACGGCACCCAAGCAGTAGAAGCCGTGAAAGCCGAAGTATTGAAAGGTTTGGGCAAATAAGTTTTGCCAAAGTAAAATCATGAGGCCGTCTGAAAAAATATTTTCAGACGGCCTTTTGTGTACAAAAGCTGTTAAAATCGAAGCTATAACCGTTTATCCGCAGGTATCTTATGAATCCCTTGATCTCCGACTTCCAAACTCAGCAACAACGTACTCCCGTCATCGTCGCCCTCGATTTTGCCAACGAAAAAGATACGCTCGGATTTGTCCGCAATCTTGACCCGACACTGTGTCAAATCAAAATCGGTAAAGAGCTGTTCACCGCAACCGGCCGCAATTTGGCAGAAAGCTTAATCAATCAAGGTTTCAAACTTTTCCTCGATTTGAAATACCACGATATTCCCCACACAGTTGCTCAGGCCTGTAAAGTTGCCGCCGATATGGGCGTGTGGATGGTCGATATGCACGCATCGGGCGGTCGCCGCATGATGGAAGCAGCAGCAGAAGCCGTTGCCGGATATCAAACCAAGCCGCTTTTGATCGGCGTAACCGTGTTGACCAGCATGGAACAAAGCGACTTGGCAGAAATCGGTTTGAACATCGCCCCTGAAGAACAAGTCATCCGCTTGGCGAAACTGGCGCAAAGTTCGGGCTTGGACGGCGTAGTATGTTCCGCTCAAGAAGCCGTACCATTGCGCCGCGAATTGGGACAGGATTTTGTCTTGGTCACACCGGGCATCCGCTTAGATGTTGCAGGCAATAATGATGACCAGCGCCGTATTATGACGCCGGCCGAAGCCTTGGCTGCCGGTTCAACCTATTTGGTAATGGGCCGTCCGGTAACTAAAGCTGCCGATCCGGTAGCTGTATTGCGCGAAGTGAACCGCGTGGCAAACGCTTAAGGCCGTCTGAAGTATGAAGGCGATTGTGATTGGCGCGACAGGCGCAACAGGAAAATCCTTGTTGCCTTTACTTGCAACCAGTTCAGAGGTTGAGTCCATCGACTGTTTTGGTCGCAGACATCCTGATTTTACTCACCAAAAGCTAAATAGCCATCAGATTGATTTTTCTAAGCCTGATGATTGGCGTGAAAAAGTGCAGGGCGATGTATTGTTTGCCTGCTTGGGAACTACCTTGAAAGCGGCTGGCAGTAAAGAAGCGCAATGGGCAATTGATTATGAGGCAAATCTTGAATTTGCCAAAGCCGCACGAGAAAACGGCGTCAATACTTTGGTTTTGATTTCCGCTTCCGGTGCAAATTCTGCTTCGAGCCTGTTTTATCAACGGATGAAGGGCGAATTGGAGCAAGCAATTATCGCTTTGAATTTTCCGCACCTTATTATTTTCCGCCCGCCATTGCTGATTCGTCCGAACAGCGACCGCTTGGGCGAAAAAATAGCAGAACGGATTTCTCGCGTACTCAACCGCATCGGCATGCTGAAAAACCAACGTCCGCTTGCTGTCGAAAAATTGGCGCAAGCCATGCTGAAAGCAGCGTTGTTGTCATCTCATGAACAGGCGTCGTACTCGAAAAACCATATGCAGGTATATGAGCCTCAAGATATTTTTAGGCTGTTAGATCAATAAACTGATAACAAGCCTTACACAGAGATTTTAATGGAGCCAGTATGGTAACCAAGTTCCAACAAGAAACCCTAAAATCACGTTTTGCACAAGCCAAAGTCCTTGTCGTCGGCGATGTGATGCTCGACCGCTATTGGTTTGGCGATGTGTCCCGTATTTCTCCTGAAGCCCCAGTGCCGGTGGCGAAAATCGCCCGTATCGACCAACGAGCGGGTGGGGCGGCGAACGTTGCGCGCAATATCGCCTCATTGGGCGGTAAAGTAGGGCTGTTGTCCGTGACCGGCGATGATGAAGCTGCAGATGCGTTGGACGCATTGATGATGCAAGACGGCGTTTCTTCCTATCTGATGCGCGATAAGCAAATTGCGACTACTGTCAAATTGCGTGTCGTTGCCCGCAACCAGCAGCTTATCCGACTTGACTTTGAAGAATTGCCTCATCGTGAGGTGTTGGAACAAATCAAACATCAATATCGAGAAGTGTTGCCTGAATACGATGCCATTATTTTTTCAGACTACGGCAAGGGCGGTTTGTCGCATATTTCCGATATGATCGATTGGGCGAAGCAGGCCGGTAAACCCGTTTTAATCGACCCGAAAGGCGATGATTACGAGAAATATGCCGGCGCTACGCTGATTACGCCGAATCGTGCAGAATTGAAAGAAGTGGTGGGCAGCTGGAAAAACGAAAATGATTTGACTGAAAAAGCCCAAAACCTGCGCCGTCATCTTGATTTGACCGCGATTTTGCTGACCCGAAGTGAAGAGGGTATGACCCTGTTCAATGAGGGTGAGCCGATTTATCAGCCTACACGGGCCCAAGAAGTCTATGATGTATCGGGTGCAGGCGATACTGTTATTGCCGGAGTGGGTTTGGGTTTGGCCGCTGGTTATACCATGCCTGAAGCGATGCACCTTGCTAATACGGCAGCGGGCGTTGTCGTGGCAAAACTTGGTACGGCGGTTTGCTCGTTTGCCGAATTGACCAAGGCATTGGAAGAGCAATAATTGCTGTTTCAGACGGCCTTAAAATCTAAAGGCCGTCTGAAAATAGAGTTGGAAAATAATCCAGACAGACAAGTTTTTATTTTCAGACGGCATGATTACTTCAAGGCCGTCTGAAAAATCAAAATAAAGGAAACTCATTATGACCATTATCGTAACAGGCGCGGCCGGCTTTATCGGCAGCAACATCGTTAAAGCACTTAACCAGCGCGGTATTACCGACATTGTTGCCGTCGATAATTTGAGCAAAGGCGAAAAATTTAAAAACCTTGCCGAGTGTGAAATTGCCCATTATCTCGATAAACACGAATTTATCCGCCAAGTGCGCGGCCATCTTCTGCCTTACGACGATATCGAAGCCGTTTTTCATCAAGGCGCATGTTCCGATACCATGAATCATGATGGTCTTTACATGATGGACAACAACTACCAGTACACGCTCGATCTCTTGGACTGGTGTCAGGATGAACGCATTCCGTTCCTTTATGCCTCCAGCGCTGCTGTATATGGTAAGGGCGAAATCTTCCGCGAAGAGCGCGAACTGGAAAAACCGCTCAATGTGTATGGCTACTCTAAATTCTTGTTTGACCAAGTATTGCGCCGCCGAATGGAAGAAGGTTTGACCGCCCGAGTCGTCGGCTTCCGCTACTTCAATGTTTACGGACAACAGGAACAACACAAAGGCCGTATGGCATCGGTTGCCTTCCATCATTTCCACCAATACCGCGAGCATGGTTATGTTAATCTGTTTGGCGCTAATGACGGCTACGGTAATGGCGAGCAAACACGCGATTTTGTCAGCGTAGAAGACGTTGCCAAAGTTAACCTTTACTTCTTCGATCATCCCGAGCTTTCAGGCATCTTCAATCTCGGTACAGGTCGTAGCCAACAGTTTAACGATCTTGCCGCTGCCACCGTCAACGCCTGCCGTGCAGCCGAAGGCAAGCCTGAAATGAGTTTGAAAGAGTTGGTTGAAGAAGAACTTATTCGTTATATCCCATTCCCAGATGCGCTTAAAGGCAAATATCAGAGCTTTACTCAAGCGGATATCACCAAGCTGCGCGAAGCCGGGTATAAAGAAGAATTCTTGGATGTAAAACAAGGCGTCAGCCGTTACGTTAAATGGATGCTGGAAAACTTGGTTTAATCCTTCTTGGCTTAAATGAAGAAAGGCCGTCTGAAAAAGGATTTTCAGACGGCCTCATCATTTTGGGAGGCTTTAAAATTATAAATTTGCCTTTATTCGATAAGAATGGAAATAGCGTTTTTTACAACAAAGGTTTCAAAAAGGCTTAGTAGGGTAGCAGTGGATCTGCTGGAGTATTTGTAAAAGCTGTTGAGATATTATAGGTGTGAATAGATGAAATGAGACGATGCTATAACCAGTAAAATAAAAATGACTGGAAGTTTTTTAGTCTATTTATATTTAGGGACTGTACTAGATTATCCATCTGTACTTTTTCTTTAATTTTCAGTGTATTATAATCATATTTCAAGGGTAGCATATCTGCTAATCTAGTAAAGCCCCTAAAATTAATACGAATGGTAAGCAGCAGGGACGCACTCAAGCTGAATATAATGAAATAACACATTTTAAGATAAGGAGTCATTGATATGAAACAGATAGTTGTCCCTTTAAGTGTTGAAGCCATGAAAAAATTAGATTACGATCAAGCTGATGATAATGAACTATATGTATTTAAACTTTCAGAACAAGAGGTTAATTTGTTATTTGAGAAAAATTTCTTCGATAAAATAAATGAGATAATAGATACATATATAGATGATTATGAGGATGAAAAAATAATTGATTTAAGAAAATTAATTATTCTAAAAAATTTTTTACAAGATAATTCCCATCAGGCATTGACAGATATCCCTCTTAGAATATATCAAAATATTTTATTTTTAACTCAGCTGGCTATTTCCAAACAGACAGGTTTATTTTTCTTTTTTTAAATAACAAGCGCATTTGGAAATGCAAACCATAGCCCATATAAAACTTAAACTCAACAAGTAGCATGTGTGCAGAACGCACGCATGCGGTTCTCAAGGTTTGAGCCAAAAGGTCGTCTGAAACAACAAATACCTTTCTTTTAATAAGTTGCCACAGCAATCAGACAAAAGCAGCCTATCTCCACATCCATATAGGCAACATAGGGGAGATATTTTGTAAATTCTACAAATATTTTACCTGCTAAACAGGGTAGGATATGGTATGAAGCGAACATTAGCTTAATAAACACTATGTCAAGATCGAATCAGGCTGGTACTAGATTGTTGTATTCCAATGATGGATTGCTATATAACAACTGATCGTTATATCTCTGCAACACAAATTGGAACTTGTAAATAGGAGTATAACTTATGCAATTAGAGATTATCGGCAGTAAAATTTATACTGAACAAGATTTTCATAATCAAATTTCAAAAATATTTTCTATACATGATTATTATGGGAACAATCTTGATGCTCTGTGGGATTTATTAAGCACAAATTTAGAACGACCGATTACTTTGGTATGGAAAGATGCTATGTTCTCAAAAAATCAATTAGAAAATATATTTATTGAAATAGTAAAGGTTCTAGAAAGAGTTAAGAAACAAGATGAGGATTATGGATTCGAAGAAAAATTTAATTATATTTTAGAGTAAGTAAACCCTAATTACATTACGTACACAGGCTTAAAACTCCCCAAAGCCAATTAAGCAAGCCGTAACCCATATAAAACTTAAACTCAACAAGTAGCATGTGTACGGAACGTACGCATGCAGTTCTCAGGGTTTAAGCCAAGAGGGTCGTCTGAAACAACAAATACAGTTTCAGACGACCTTTCTTTCAACAAGCCACCACAGCAATCAGACAAAAGCAACCCACCGCCACACCCATATCGGTAGCACGGCCGGCAAAACGATTATCCGAAACGGCGGGGATACCACCCTCAAAGGTGCGCAGCTTATCGGCAAAGGCGTACAGGCAGATACGCGCAACCTGCATATAGAAAGTGTTCAAGATACTGAAACCTATCAAAGCAAACAACAAAACGCCAGTGCACAAGTTACCGTAGGTTATGGCTTCAGTGCCAGTGGCGATTACAGCCAAAGCAAAATCCGAGCCGACCATGCTTCGGTAACCGAGCAAAGCGGTATTTATGCCGGAGAAGACGGCTATCAAATCAAGGTCGGAAACCATACAGACCTCAAAGGCGGCATCATCACCAGCAGCCAAAGCGCAGAAGACGAAGGCAAAAACCGCTTTCAGACGGCCACCCTCACCCATAGCGACATTCAAAACCACAGCCGCTACAAAGGCGAAAGTTTTGGATTGGGTGCCAGCGTTGCCGTAAGCGGCAAAACACTGGGACAGGGAGCACAAAATAAGCCTCAAAACAAACACCTGACAAGCGTAGCGGATAAAAACGGCGCAAGTTCATCAGTAGGTTACGGCAGCGACAGCGACAGTCAAAGCAGCATCACAAAAAGCGGCATCAACACCCGAAACATACACATCACCGACGAAGCCACACAAATCAGACTGACAGGCAAAACAGCGGCACAAACCAAAGCCGATATTGATACAAACGTAACCACAGACACCGCCGAACGACATTCGGGCAGCCTGAAAAACGTATTTGACAAAGATAGAGTGCAAAGTGAACTGGATTTACAAAGAACCGTCAGCCAAGATTTTAGTAAAAATGTCCAACAAGCCAATACCGAGATTAACCAACATTTAGACAAACTCAAAGCAGACAAAGAAGCAGCCGAAACAGCAGCAGCCGAGGCATTAGCCAATGGCGATATGGAAACTGCCAAACGCAAAGCTCATGAAGCTCAAGATGCGGCAGCAAAAGCAGATAATTGGCAACAAGGCAAAGTCATTCTCAACATGTTAGCCTCAGGCTTAGCTGCGCCGACCCAAAGCGGAGCAGGCATCGCTGCGGCTACCGCATCGCCGGCCGTATCGTATGCGATTGGACAGCACTTTAAAGATTTAGCCGGTCAAAACGCGAATGGCAAACTAACCGCCAGTCAAGAAACCGCTCACGTTCTTGCTCACGCGGTATTAGGAGCAGCGGTTGCAGCAGCAGGGGACAATAACGCCCTAGCAGGAGCATTGAGTGCAGGTGGAGCGGAAGCAGCTGCGCCTTACATCAGCAAATGGTTATACGGCAAAGAAAAAGGAAGCGACTTAACGGTGGAAGAGAAAGAAACTGTAACAGCGATTACAAACTTATTGAGTACGGCAACGGGTGCGGCAGTGGGCAACAGTGCAACAGATGGAGTGCAAGGCAGCCTGAATGCGAATAGTGCGGTGGAGAATAATTATATTTCTTTCCCAAACAAAAATGACGCAATGCAATTTATTAATATCATCGCACCCTCTACTCCAAATTTAAAATTGAAAGTTGATGGAAACAATAGATTAGTCATTGATGGTTATCATTATGAAAATTTAGATGGTGTATTAACTTTGGTATCTGATAAAACAGGAGCACCAATTGTTTTACAAGGAAAAACTGTATTTGAAAATCTTTTAATTAGTAGCATGAAAAACCCTGATGAAAATAAATTTCCTATTACAGATAATTCGACACTATATGTTGATTCATATGCCAAAATGATTTGGGATCCAAGTGATTTTAATACACCAAACATGAATGATAATGCTCAAACAAATAAAGAATATCAGCATTTAGCAAATCGTTTACTTATTACACAACCTATAGTTGAACGTTTAATTTCTCAAAATTATACCCAAAATAGTGAAGAATTTGATAAGGCGGAAACAGAACTAAATTCAATCTTACATAAATATCGATATAATCGTTTAAAAGCTTTTTTAACATATGCAACACCTATAAAGTTGAAACAACAACAAGGTCGAAATTTGACATCTGAAGAGCATAATTTGCTGCAAGATGCAAATTTAGCAGCCCAATATCATGCTAGACTAAAGATGTTCTCAGATAATATTTATAAAAAAGGGATGAATGTACAGAGTGATATTCTAAAAGAAAAATTCCCACATCTAAAAGATAAAATTATTAGTGCAAATAAACCTGACAATTATACGGAAAATGGAAAAGTTGTAGGTTTAATATCAGATTTTGGAGCAGTAAAATTTATTATGTATACCAACCCAGAACAAAATCAAATATTGAAAACTAGATTTATTATCGAATAAATAGAAAGCCGTCTTATGTATAGTAATAAATTAATAACCCTGTTTTTTCTATTGCCTTTATTGTGCCATGCAGTTGAGTTTGATGAAACTCAATATAACGACTGTAAAGATAGAGCTATGTTATGTGTTGCTAGAATTTATTCTCCCAAAGGCAATAACTATAAATCTATGTGGTATGACGACAATGGCAAGTTAGCATTTATATCCTTTACTAATCAACAAATGGAAAATCAAGGTCACCCATCTCTAGCGATGTTTATTAGTGATGACAAAATATCTGATACCAATATTGATGAATTTTTAGCATCTTTCGATCCTGATAAATATCGAATATCTCATGATCCAAGATATAAATTTTTACCATTAGTATGTCAAACTCATTGTGATCCTTATTCTCTTTTTAATATTGATAACAAATTTAAACCTGATGAGAAAGATAAAATCTTTTTTTCAATCCCGACAGATAACACAGATTTTTATAAGAGTTTTTATTTAAATAAGGATTATATAAAAGGTATATATCCTAAGGCTGTGTTTTAATATAGTGTTGATAGGCGTACTTGGCTTCAATGTATTCAACAGGATAGGTTTATTCCTAACCGCCCAAAGCAGCACCTTTGAAGGCAAGCAAGTTGTATTGCAGGCAAGAAACGATGCCAACATTCTTGGCAGCAATGTTATTTCCGATAATGGCACCCGGATTCAAGCAGGCAATCATGTTCGCATTGGTACAACCCAAACTCAAAGTCAGAGCGAAGGCTATCATCAAACCCAAAAATCAGGCTTGATGAGCGCAGGGATTGGCTTCACGATTGGCAGCAAGACAAACACACAAGAAAACCAATCCCAAAGCAACGAACATACAGGCAGTACCGTAGGCAGCTTGAAAGGCGATACCACCATTGTTGCAGGCAAACACTACGAACAAATCGGCAGTACCGTTTCCAGCCCAGAAGGCAACAATATCATCCATGCCCAAAGCATAGACATTCAAGCGGCACACAACAAATTAAACAGTAATACCACCCAAATCTATGAACAAAAAGGCTTAACGGTGGCATTCAGTTCGCCCGTTACCGATTTGGCACAACAAGCGATTGCCGTCGCACAAAGCAGCAAACAAGTCGGACAAAGCAAAAATGGTCGTGTCAATGCCATGGCAGCTGCCAATGCAGGCTGGTAAGCCTATCAAACAGGTAAGAGTGCACAAAACTTAGCCAATGGTACAACCAATGCCAAACAAGTCAGCATCTCTATAACCTACGGCGAACAGCAAAACTGACAAACCACCCGAGTTCAAGCAAGCCAAGCCCAAGCGAGTCAAATTCAAGCAGGCGGTAAAACCACATTAATCGCCACAGGCGCAGCAGAACAATCCAATATCCACATTACCGGCTCAGATGTTGCCGGCAAAGCAGGAACCGGCCTGATTGCCGATAACGACATCACACTCCAATCCGCCGAACAAAGCAGCAGCGAACGCAGCAACAACAAAAGCAGCGGCTGGAACGCAGGTGCTGCCGTATCATTCGGACAAGGAGGCTGGTCTAGGCTTTACCGCAGGCGGCAATGTCGGCAAAGGCTACGGCAATGGCGATAGCGTAACCCACCGCCATAGCCACATAGGAGAAAAAGGCAGCCAAACCCTTATCCAAAGTGGTGGCGATACCATCATCAAAGGCGCACAAGTATGCGGCACAGGCGTACAAGTTAATGCCAAAAACCTAAGTATTCAAAGCGTACAAGATAGCGAAACCTATCAGAGCAAACAGCAAAACGGCAATGTCCAAGTTACCGTCGGTTACGGATTCAGTGCAAGCGGCAGTTACAGCCAAAGCAAAGTCAAAGCAGACCATGCCTCGGTAACCGAGCAAAGCGGTATTTATGCCGGAGAAGACGGCTATCAAATCAAAGTCAGAGACAACACAGACCTCAAGGGCGGCATCATCACCTCCGGCAAGAGTGCCGAAGACAAAGGAAAAACCCTTTTTCAGACGGCCACCCTTGCTGCCGGCGACATTCAAAACCACAGCCGCTACGAAGGCAAAAGCTTCGGCATCGGCGGCCGTTTGGATCTGAACGGCGGCTGGGACGGCACGGTTACCGACAAACAAGGCAGGCCTGCCGACAGGATCAGCTCGGCAGCCGGCTACGGCAGCGACGGAGACAGCAAAAACAGCACCACCCGCAGCGGCATCAACACCCGCAACATACACATCACCGACGAAGCGGGACAACTTGCCCGAACAGGCAGGACTGCGAAAGAAACCGAAGCGCGTATCCACACCGGCATCGACACCGAAACTGCAGATCAACACTCGGGCCGTCTGAAAAACAGCTTCGACAAAGACGCGGTGGCCAAAAAAATCAACCTGCAAAGGGAAGTAACGCAGGAGTTCGGCGGGACACTGCAAGGCCTCAATACCGAAATCGAACGCAGCCTGGACGGGCTGAAGGAAAAATGGGAAAAAGGCGAAATCAGCCGGAATGAATACGAAGACGGCCTCAAAGTAAGGCAGCGGGGCAAAGTCCTGCTCAACATGATAGGCGCGGGCTTGTCCGCCCCGACCGATAGCGTGGTGGGCATAACGGCCGCCACCGCGAGTCCCGCCCTGTCCTACCAAATCGGACAATACTTCAAAGGGCTGGCGCAGGAAAATCCGGACGGCAGGCTGACGGCGGGTCAGGAAACTGCCCACATCCTCGCCCACGGCGTACTCGGGGCGGCGGTATCCGCAGCGGGCGGCAGCGACGCTTTAACCGGCGCGCTGGCATCGGGAGGCGCGGAAGCGGCCGCATCCGTCATCGGCAGATGGCTGTACGGAAAAGGCGACGGCGGCAGCCTGAGCGCGGAGGAAAAAGAGACCATTTCGGCCATCACGAGGATACTGGGTACGGCCGCCGGGGCGGCTGCGGGAAATTCGTCTGCGGATACCGTGCAGGGCGGGATGGCGGCCGATGGGGCGGTAACAAATAATTTTGTTCACAGATTGCGGACGTTAGCAGCGCGGGCATCAATGTTATATTTGATACAGATCTCCCTGTTTCCAGAAGCATTATGGGACAAAAAGCCAAGCATGGTGCAGGTTCGGGTGAGTTGATCATTGATGCGGGAATCAATGCAGTCAGTGTATATCCGCCGGTTGCAGTAGGACTTGCCTCATGGGGAGTGGGCGACAGCATCGCGAATAACAATCCTGAACAGCTAGGGTCGAGCTTGGCTGGATTGGGCAGTTCATTTGTTCTTGCTAAGACGGTGGGAAACACAGCATATCGGATTGATTGGGGCGGACTGCCGACAACATCTTCCTTGAAGCTGCAGCAAATGGGGAGTATCAACCCTCCTCGGCTAACCAAAATTCGTGCAAACGAATTGGATGTCAAGAGTTATGGCGAAGCGAAAAAAGGAGATGTTAAAGGAGATAATTTAGAACATGACCATATTCCTTCTTTTGCAGCTTTAGTAGCAGCAAATGAAACAATACTGGGTCGTTCTTTAACTGCATCAGAATTGAGGCAATTAAAAAATGAATCTACAGCTATAACACTGCCACATGAATTTCATAAGCAGAGTAGGACATATAAGGGCAGAAACACTCAGGAACAAATTCAAGAAGATGCTCAAAATCTTTGTGCAGCTCAATGTAAAGACTTGGCTGTACTTGAAAAGAATCTTGAAAAATCTGGAAAATATACAAAATCTGAAATTGAACAAGCAATTAAAGACATTAAAGAAAAAAATGAGATAAGAGGTATTAAGTTATGGTAATTATGAAACCAGAATTGGAAAATATTTGGTATATAGAACAAAATAACAAAACTATTTGGGAAATATTAGGGTTACCCTCATCTAATTGTTACGTAAATACTGAATGGGAGAGAGACCTAGGTTATATTTATCACGAGTTCTTTGATTTTGGAATTAGTATTTTATTTATTAATAATAAATTAGATACAATATTTTTTTTCATGAAAGAAAAAGATGGTTTCAAAAAAACTGATTTATCACCTTTTAATTTCATATCTATTCATGATGGTATAAAGAAAATTGAAGAAAGTAAATTATATGATAAGAAGGAAATCCTGAATAATGGAAGAAATATTAATTATTTTGTTAATAATATTAAAATTAATTTAACTATTAATACACATAATGAGATTGAACTATTGGCTATTCAACAAACCATTGTCTGTATAAAGTCTAAATACAGTAAACCCTAACCTACATAAAACACCCATAACGCAAATAGCTGCTACACGAATCCTTCACGTAGAGTTTATGTGCAAGCTGTAGCCCATATGAAACCTAAACTCAACAAGTAGGATGTGTGCGGAACGCACGCATGCGGTTCTCAAGGTTTGAGCTAAGAGGCCGTCTGAAACAACAAATACGGTTTCAGACGACCTTTCTTTCAACAAGCCACCACAGTAATCAGACAAAAGCAACCCGCCGCCACACCCATATCGGCAGCACGGCCAGCAAAACCATTATCCGCAGCAGTGTAAAGACAACTCTAAGACGGCAAATTTTGAACGTCATAGCCTTTCGGGTATGACATTAAGGGCCGACATGATCAAACAGCGCGAAATCCATCTGGCCATACCCGCACAAACTAATAAGGAGCAAAGATTGCAGTTGCAACGTGTGGTAGAGTATGGCAAAAATCGAAACATTACAGTCAAAATTACGGAGATCAAATAAATGACTTTTAATCAAGAACAAGATTATTGGGCTGGCTATAAGGCAAATGAAAGAGCCTTGATTATTCAAACATGGTCAGGATTTGGGCGATATGCTCCAGACCACCTATATCCCCCTCATATCCTGCCGTTGGATACCGACAATGGAACTTTAGGCACGACGGTTTTGCAAGCGTTGGCAAACAGCAGGACTTTCGTTTATGACAGTTCGGAAGACCAAGATTTTTTTGATACCGAAAAATTTCGGCAACGCTATGAGGATTGGGTTGCCAACCTATGCGGGAACTTGGGCTATAAAACCAGACGCGCTTTATTTAAAAACATGATGAGCGGGGATATTTGGCTGCACAACGGTTGCCTGAAAATCAGCCCGAGCCGCCATGTCAAGCTGGAAGCGTGGGATGCCATTGATGCAGACGATGTTATTTTATCATTGGATAACAGCCCTGAAGAAATCGGAGCAGGTTTAAGGTTGGTATTGAGCCGCTGCCGATAACATTTGACAAAAGGTCGTCTGAAAGCTGGAAAAATGTTTCAGACGACCTTTTTATTAGACTCAAGCTCGCGTGCGTGCGTACCGCGCACACCTTCGCTGCAGATTTAATGTGGGCTACGACTTGCTGAAGATAAAGTTATTAAGGAATTTGTCAAATATGGAAAAAATTGAGAAATTTAAATCTGAATTATTAAATGCCATCTTTCAATATACTCAATGCATATCTATTTTTGTCTATAAGAAAAAGATATATTATTTAATTGATTATAAGGAAAATTTTGAATTAAATGCAAAAATATCTTTTGACATTTACCTAAGAGAAGGAATTATAACTAAAGAACAATATAATTATGATTATAAAAATTACCGTAATGGCATCTGGCAGTTAACTAAGGACAATTTCGAAAGCTATCTTCAATCAGATTCAGTCATTGTATTAAAAAAAGATGAATTGAAGGAACTGATGTTTCAGGGGTTTACTTCTGCTGAAGCAGTAAGGTTATATTCCGTTGTCGAGAACAAGCTGTCGTACAATGATCCTATCTCAGACTCTGGCCAGCAAAGTGATTTCTTAAAAATCAATCAGATTTCTTCGAGGCTGCCTTTGTTCTATATCAATTTTGATACGGAAGTGTATCTGCATATGGATTGGGACAGATGTCATGAAGATTATGTCTATGATGGCTGGTTTTCAAAGGCAATGGATTTTGGGTATTTAATACCGGATGAATTCTGTTACTGGAAAATTGAAGGACGGGATTATTGGAAATTTAGCCAATTATAAAGATAAGCAAGCCATAGTTTGTATGAATTCAAAAGGCCGTCTGAAAATAGAAAAACCGTTTCAGACGACCTTTGTTTAATGCCATCGAGCCAGCGGGCCATAAAGCGTAGTTGTCCAAAAAGGTATATTGATAGGCAAATATAAAAAGGAGGAAAAGTCAATTTTACTACCTTCAAACATTTTCAATTTTGAGTATTGATATGATAATTAATTATTTAGTATAAATACCGGCTTGCGACAGGCAAATGGTTTGGGTTTGACATGGAATCAGGTTGATTTAGATAGGAAGGTCTGTTGGTATCATCCTGATGAAATGAAAGCTGGAAATGTACTGGGTGTTGCTTTGAATGATACTGCTGTTGAAGTATTAAAGCGGCAGATAGGCAAGCATAAGAAATTTGTTTTTGTGAATAAGTGGAATAAACCAATTAGCGGCATTAACAGCCGATATTGGAAGAAGACGTTAGAACTGGCAGAAATAGAAGACTTTATTTGGCACGATTTAAGGCACACTTGGGCAAGTTGGTTAGTTCAGCGGAGAGTGTTGCAAGAAATGGGTGGTTGGAAGACGTTAAGGATGGTGCAGAGATACGCACATTTGGCTCCTGGGCATCTTCATCAACATGCTCAAGTTTTGCACGAGCTTGTCACATTTGACACAAATGGCGCAAGTTAGACACAAATCAGGCACAAACAAAAAAGACAGCCTTACAAATAAGCTGTCAATTAGAAATTTAGAATCTTAGGTTTTTCAATAAATTCAGATATTTATTGGTGCCCGGAGCCGGAATCGAACCGGCACGGCCGGTTTAGGGCCGACGGATTTTAAGTCCGTTGTGTCTACCTATTTCACCACCCGGGCGTAGACAATAAATTGATAGATTGGAGGCGGGGGCGCGGATTTGAACCGGCCTATATAAGGGTTGCACCCCTTATAGCATAAACACTCTGCCACCCCGCCATGAAATGGATGGAGGCGAGAGTCGGAATCGAACCGGCGTAGACGGATTTGCAATCCGCTGCATAACCACTTTGCTATCTCGCCAAATAAACTACTTTGGAGTGTTGGTAGTATTGAAACTGGAGCGGGAAACGAGTCTCGAACTCGCGACCTCAACCTTGGCAAGGTTGCGCTCTACCAACTGAGCTATTCCCGCGTATTCGGATGCATGATTTAATGGAGCGGGAAACGAGTCTCGAACTCGCGACCTCAACCTTGGCAAGGTTGCGCTCTACCAACTGAGCTATTCCCGCATTTGAATGCATCTGAAATTAAACTGGAGCGGGAAACGAGTCTCGAACTCGCGACCTCAACCTTGGCAAGGTTGCGCTCTACCAACTGAGCTATTCCCGCATATTGAAAAAGAACAATCAACAAGTAATCAGGATGGAGCGGGAAACGAGTCTCGAACTCGCGACCTCAACCTTGGCAAGGTTGCGCTCTACCAACTGAGCTATTCCCGCTCTGATATTTGTTGCTTCGTATATCGAAGAAGACGCAATTATTATGGATTTAATCGTGTGCGTCAAGTGTTTTGTTTTTATTTTTTTAAAAATTTTATTTGAATTCTTTCCATGCCATTTTCAGGTAGTAGCACATGGACCAGATGGTCAATACAGATGCTATAAACATCAATATGTTACCAATGAGATAGAAAGGGTCGTTATATTTGTCTGTGCCGATAAGTAAAAGGAAGATGGCGATCATTTGGGCAGTGGTTTTGAATTTGCCGATAGTGGCCACTGCAACGCTGCCGCGTTTGCCCATTTGTGCCATCCATTCGCGCAGGGCGGAAATGGTAATTTCTCGGCCAATAATAATCATGGCGAAGATAGCGTATGTTCTGCCAAGGCTGACGAGCAGGAGTAGGGCAACGGCAACCATGAGTTTGTCGGCAACGGGGTCGAGGAATGCGCCAAAGTCGGAGGTTTGTTTCCAGCGACGTGCTAAAAAGCCGTCAAACCAGTCTGTAATAGCTGCAAGTGCAAAGATGATAGCGGCTGTCCAGTTGACGGTTTGTGGTTGAATCCATGTGTTCGGTAAATAGAATAGGATGGTAAACACGGGGATTAATAGGACGCGCATCCAGGTAAGTAAAATAGGTATGTTCCAAGGCATGGTTTGTGACCTTTTGGACGATGTGTCGGATTGTCCATTATAGCTTATTTGCTTACTGGGCTTTTTTGAGTGTTGTTTTTTTGCCGACAAGTAACGTGGGCAAAGGGCTTTGTTATGCGGGTTGTGAAGAAAGTCTGTTAAGGCCGTCTGAAAAATGGGTTGTTGAGGGGTATAAATGTTTTTGGGCAGGTAAGTGGCTGCAAAATAGTGGGCAACGAGGTCGGCCTGCTGCTCAATATTGAGTTGGTTGAAGTGAGGCAAAGGCATGGGATAGGCGTAAGCTTTGCGTTTCCTATATCCGCCTTTGAGCATAATGAATAAACCGGATAACCAAACTTTGTGACCGCGCTGGTGTTGCCAGACGTGTGTAAGCTCATGAATCAGCCAGATTTTGTAGGCGATGCCGGCTTGAGTGAAATCATCAGGGCAGTGTTTGCGCGGGAAATATATATTTCCATTGGGGGCAATGGCGGTATTGGGGTTGGGTAGGAAGGGGATGCCGCGATATATTTTAATGCGGTTGAAGTCTATGCCGTCGGCAAAAACCTGTTTTGCCATACGGACTTCGTTTTCTGTCAGTCTGCGCCAATTGGAAAAAATCATATTTTAAAGAATGATAGAGGGTAAAAGATTTTCAGGCCGTCTGAAAGTTTCAGACGGCCTGAACATGGGATTTATTGTTCTTCTGAAGCGGCTTGTTTGCCGTTGTCGAACAATTTGTCCATAGGCGTCAGATTGACTGCGTTGCCTTGGCTAACTATCCATTTGTTTTCAACACGCCATACGCCTGAGGCATCTTCAACGCGCAGGTACCAATGATTGGTTGGGCGTAAAGGTTTAAAGACGGCTTCGTATTCCATACGGCCGTTTTGTGGCTCGGCTGTTACGGTGCGCAGCTTGACGATTTGGTCGTCAGCTTTGCGTGTAGGGTGCATCAGCAGCAGGTTTAATGACTGTTTGGGATCGAATTGTCCGCTGACGAATACTTTGGCGGCATTCATGTCCGGACTGATTAAAACCTGCACCTGAATCTGCCGTTTAACGGCTTCTTCATCGCGGTGAAGCTGGATTTCGATGTGTTTTCCGTCTTTATAGTAATCGTCGGAAACCAAGTCTGTCGTATGTTCTTTTGCGACGAAGAACATGGAAACGCTGGCGATAACGACAAAGATTGGACCTGCCATCAGCACCCAAGGCCAAGTGTGTTTATACCAAGGCTTAGTGGGATTGGGTTTGGACACCGTTGTTATTCTCCAATAAAGGTTGCTTTTTCATTCAAGACAGTCGGTTCGGCATCAGCGTCATCGGTTTCACGATATGTGAAAGTAAATTCAATCGGCTGGCTGCCTTTTTCGGCGTACTCAGGGATGGTGGATACTTGAACCGGAATGGTTACGGTTTCGCGTGGCGCAATTTTAATACCGTTTTCGGGTAAGCCGGTCAAGGCGATATCATCAAAACCTTTGACTGTGGCAGTAACGGTCTGCTCATGTTCACTCTTATTAATGATGCGCAGGTTGTAGGCATTTTCCAACCAGCCTTGGCTGTTTTCACGTACCATCACGCCGCGGTCTTTCAGAATATCCACTTCGACCATTTTACGGGTGGAAATACCGGTTAAGAAAGCAATAATAACCACAAACAATACTGCACCATAACCTGCAACGCGAGGGCGTTTCAGACGTTTTTTGATGTCGCTTTCAGGGTATTCATGCTCCATTGCACCTTCGGTGGTGTAACGGATCAGGCCGCGCGGATAACCCATTTTGTCCATGATTTCGTCACAAGCATCGACACAGGCTGCACAACCGATACATTGGTATTGCAGACCGTCGCGGATGTCGATACCAACAGGGCAGACTTGTACGCACATGGTGCAGTTGATGCAGTCGCCTAAGCCGCTGTCTTCTTTGTTGGCGGTTTTTTTGCGTGCACCGCGAGGTTCGCCGCGTTCGGTATCGTAGGAAATAATCAGTGTGTCTTTGTCAAACATCGCACTTTGGAAGCGTGCATACGGGCACATATGCAGACACACTTTTTCGCGCATGATGTGGGCAAAAAAGAAGGTCATGAATCCGTAAAACGCTGCGGCAAACATTGCGCCACCGCCTGCTGCTCCGGTGAATAAATCGGGAACAAACTGGCGGATAGGGACAAACCAGCCTGCAAAAGTGATACCTGTCCACGCACAGACAAGGAAAATCAGCAGGTATTTGGTGGCTTTAATACGGATTTTAGTAAAGTTCCAAGGCGATTTTTCCAGTTTTAAACGTTTGTTGCGGTCGCCTTCAACCAAGTTGTCGATCCAAAGCATGATTTCGGTGTAAACCGTTTGCGGGCAAGAGTAGCCGCACCACAAACGACCGGCAATGGTTGTCCACCAAAACAGTCCGAAAGCACAAATCATCAGCAGCAAGGCAAGGTAAATCAAATCGCCCATGCCCAGTGACAGGCCGAAAATGAAAAAATGACGGTCAGGGATATTGAATAAAACTGCCTGACGGTTACTCCAGTTAAACCATGGAATTACGTAAAATACAAACTGGGTCGCCAATACGGCGGCGATACGTAGTTTGGCAAAGCGTCCTTCTGCTTTTTTCGGATGGATGCGTTCGCCTTCGGGATGAATTTGAATTACGCTGGATTTGGGTTTGGAAGGTTTGGGCGGAGTGGCTTTTGCCGTTTTTTCTGTTGAGGGTGTGGCGTTTTCAGCTTGGTTTTCGGGTGACATAATCAGTGTTCCTTAATCGAAGTGCACACAAGCCTTTTGTCATGGTAGTAGTTTGATGCGAATATTTTCAGACGGCCTTTGGAGTGCATATAAAATCATAACATTTGACTCTATGCAAAGCAAAAGCAGGGTTTGCCCTTAACAATAGTTGCGGTACTCCTGTCTCATACAAGGCCGTCTGAAAAGAGCAGTATTCAAAGACTTACGGAATAAGTGTAGGTTTATACTTATAGCGATTTCCTATTTATCCGATAAAAAATTTACAACATACTGTTTCAAAACGAAATAACAGTTAATATCATCTATCCCGTCCGTTTCAGACGGCCTATTGGAAATCATGCCGTCTGACAATGCAAATATCAAAGGCTATTCTTGAAAGCACGGCTGATTCAGGCGATAATCGGCACACTTTTTTCATATTTCCAATCTTGTCCAAGGAAGGTCAAACCATGTCTCAACTGGCAAACGCAATCCGTTTCCTCTCAGTCGATGCCGTACAAAAAGCCAACTCTGGCCACCCGGGTGCGCCTATGGGTATGGCGGAAATGGCGGAAGTATTGTGGACGAAGTTCCTCAATCATAATCCAGCCAACCCGAAATTCTACAACCGCGACCGTTTTGTCCTCTCCAATGGTCATGCTTCCATGATTCTTTACAGCCTGTTGCACCTGACCGGCTACAACGTTTCCATTGATGATCTGAAAAACTTCCGCCAACTGCACAGCAAAACCCCCGGCCATCCTGAATATGGCTACACCGACGGTGTGGAAACCACGACCGGTCCATTGGGACAAGGTATTGCCAACGCTGTGGGCATGGCTTTGGCCGAAAAAATCTTGGCTGCCGAATTCAATAAAGACGGTTTGAATATCGTTGACCACTACACCTACGTTTTCATGGGCGACGGCTGCATGATGGAAGGCGTATCGCATGAAGCCTGCTCGCTTGCCGGTACTTTGGGCTTGGGCAAACTGATTGTTTTATATGATGACAACAATATTTCCATCGATGGTAAAGTGGACGGTTGGTTTACCGAAAATATTCCGCAACGCTTTGAAAGCTACGGCTGGCATGTGATTCCAAATGTAAACGGTCATGACACTGATGCCATTCAGACGGCCATTGAAGCGGCCAAAGCCGAAACCGGCAAACCTTCCCTGATTTGCTGCAAAACCTTAATCGGTAAAGGCAGTGCCAACAAAGAAGGCAGTCACAAAACCCACGGTGCGCCTTTGGGTGCGGATGAGATCGAAGCCACGCGCAAACATTTGGGTTGGGCTTATCCTGCGTTTGAAATCCCTCAAGAAATCTATGCAGCATGGGATGCAAAAGAAAAAGGCGCGAAACTTGAGGCCGAATGGAACGAACTCTTCGCTCAATATCAAGCCAAATATCCTGCCGAAGCTGCAGAATTCGTGCGCCGCATGGATAAAAAACTGCCTGAAAATTTCGACGCTTACATTCAAGCCGCATTGAAAGAAGTGTGTGCCAAAGCAGAAACCATCGCGACCCGTAAAGCCAGCCAAAACAGCATCGAAATCTTGGCAAAAGAGCTGCCTGAATTGGTGGGCGGTTCTGCCGACTTGACCCCGTCCAACCTGACTGACTGGTCAAACAGCGTTTCCGTTACCCGCGAACACGGCGGCAACTATATTCACTACGGCGTGCGTGAATTCGGTATGGGCGCGGTGATGAATGGCCTTACCCTGCATGGCGGTGTTAAACCATTCAGCGCGACTTTCCTGATGTTCAGTGAATACGAGCGTAATGCCTTACGTATGGCTTCGCTGATGAAAATCAACCCTGTATTTGTGTTCACCCACGATTCCATCGGTTTGGGCGAAGACGGTCCGACCCACCAACCTATCGAGCAAACTGCCACTCTGCGCCTGATTCCGAATATGGATGTATGGCGTCCATGCGATACCGTTGAATCTTTGGTAGCGTGGTCTGAAGCCGTTAAAGCGGCCGATCACCCGTCCAGCCTGATTTTCAGCCGTCAAAACCTGAAATTCCAAGCGCGTGATGAGCAACAGCTGAACAACATCAAACGCGGTGCTTACGTAATCAGTGAAGCTAAAGGCAATGCGCAAGCTGTTGTAATTGCTACCGGTTCTGAAGTTGAATTGGCTCTGGAGGCGCAAAAGGTATTGGCAGAACAAGGTATTGCCGTACGCGTTGTTTCCATGCCTTCTACCAATGTATTCGACCGCCAAGATGCTGCCTACAAAGCCGCCGTTCTGCCGGAAGGCTTGCCACGCGTAGCCGTAGAAGCCGGACATGCCGACGGCTGGTATAAATACGTCGGTTTGAACGGCGCAGTGGTCGGTATCAACCGCTTCGGCGAGTCTGCACCTGCTGATTTGCTGTTCAAAGAATTCGGCTTTACCGTAGACAATGTGGTTGCCACTGTTAAATCCGTCTTGTAAATCAGATTTTTGATTGAGATAAAAAGGCCGTCTGAAATTTCAGACGGCCTTTTATTTTTCAACTGGTTAAACAGTTTCTGCTTCAGGTTTGACTTTGTTTTTCTTGAATTTCAACACGGCTTCTTCTTTTGCCGCATCCCAATCTATCAATACAAAGCCGCCTTCGGCGAGTTTGCCGAACAGGAGTTCGTCGGCGAGCAGTTTGCGGATTTTTTCCTGAATCAGGCGGTGCATCGGGCGCGCGCCCATTTGCGGGTCGAAACCTTTTTCCGCCAGATATTTGCGCAATGCCTGAGTGAATTCGGCTTCGACTTTTTTGTCGAGGAGCTGGTGTTCGAGCTGGAGCAGGAATTTGTCCACGATTTTGGCGATGATGGGTTCGGACAAGGGTGCAAACGGGATAATCGCGTCCAAGCGGTTGCGGAACTCGGGTGTGAAGAGTTTGTTGATCGCCTGCATTTCGTCGCCGCGTTCGCGTTTGGCGGTGAAGCCGAGGCTGGGTCGGCTGAGGCTTTCAGCGCCTGCGTTGGTAGTCATAATCAGGATGACGTTGCGGAAATCGGCACTCTTGCCGTTGTTGTCGGTCAGTTTGCCTGCGTCCATGACTTGCAGGAGGACGTTGAAAATGTCGGGATGGGCTTTTTCGATTTCGTCTAAGAGTAATACGCAATGCGGATGTTTGTTGGCGGCTTCGGTCAAAAGGCCGCCCTGGTCAAAGCCGACGTAGCCCGGCGGCGCGCCGATCAGGCGTGATACGGCGTGGGGTTCCATGTATTCGGACATGTCGAAACGTTGCAGCGGTACGCCCATCGAGTAGGCAAGTTGTTTGGCGACTTCGGTTTTGCCGACGCCGGTCGGACCGGAGAAGAGGAAGCAGCCTATGGGTTTGTCGGGCAGGGCGAGGCCGGAACGCGACATTTTGACGGCGGCAACCAGCGCGTCGATGGCGTTTTCCTGACCGTAAACCATGTTTTTCAAATCGCGTCCGAGGAATTGCAGCACTTGTTTGTCGTCGTGCGACACGGTTTTTTCGGGAATCCGCGCGACTTTGGCGATGACGGTTTCGATTTGCGCTTTGCCGATGACTTTTTTCTGTTTGGATTTGGGCAGAATCTGTTGCGCCGCGCCTGCCTCATCCATCACGTCGATGGCTTTGTCGGGCAGGAAACGCTCGTTGATGTAGCGGGCGGAGAGTTCGGCGGCGGCTTCGAGTGCGCCTTGCGTGTAGCGGACTTGGTGGAAACCTTCAAACATCGGTTTCAAGCCGCGCAGGATTTGCACGGTTTCGGCGACGGTGGGTTCGACCACGTCGATTTTTTGGAAGCGGCGGCTTAAGGCGTGGTCTTTGTCGAAAATAGTGCGGTATTCGTCGTAAGTGGTCGCGCCGATACAGCGCGGCGAACCTTTTGCCAGTGCGGGTTTGAGCAGGTTGGACGCGTCCATCGTGCCGCCGCTGGTGCTGCCCGCGCCAATGATGGTGTGGATTTCGTCGATAAACAAAATGGCTTGAGGGATTTTTTCGAGCTGTTTCAAGACGGATTTGACCCGCGCTTCAAAGTCGCCGCGGTATTTCGTGCCCGCCAAAAGCGAACCCATATCCAGCGCGTACACTTCGGCATCTTTAAGCGCGTCGGGAATGTCGCCGTTGACGATTTGATGCGCCAGCCCTTCCGCCAGCGCGGTTTTGCCCACGCCAGCTTCGCCGACCAAAAGTGGATTGTTTTTGCGGCGGCGGCATAGGATTTGCACCAGCCTTTCCATTTCGTGTTTGCGACCAATCAAAGGGTCGATACGGCCGGCTTTGACTTCAGTGTTGAGATTGACTGTGTAGTCGGAAAGCGAGCCGGTTTTTTGTTCCGCTTCTTCGTCCTCGCGTCCCAGGCCGTCTGAATCATTGCCGTCCTCGTCATCGGGCGAGCCATGGGCAATGCAACGCAAGACTTCAAAGCGTGTAATGGATTGCAATTTGAGGAAATAAACGGCATGGCTTTCGGATTCGCTCATCATGGCAACCAAAATATCCAAAGGCTCTACTGCGGCTTTACCGGCAGACTGGGTATGCACCATCGCCCGTTGGATGACGCGTTGGAAGCCCAATGTCGGCTGGGTTTCGACCGTATCCAGAAGATGATCGGGAATTTGCGGCGTATTTTCAGCAACGCTGGCGGCAAGCTGCTCGGACAGGACTTTCAAATCCACACCGCACAGTTTCAAGACGTTCGGCACAGCTGCATCTTCTTCTATCAGCACCAAAAGCAGGTGCTCTAAGCTGATAAACTCATAACGCGCGTTGCGTGCTTCACGGTAGAGCAGTTGCAGGATGTGTTCCAATTCGGGTGAAAGCATGGTTTAAACCTCTTCGACTATACATTTGAGCGGATGCCCTTCAGCTTTGGCACGTTCCATGACCTGATGTTGCTTAGTCTGGGCAATATCGCGCGTGTAGGTGCCGCACAGGCCTTTGCCTTCGTGGTGCACCAGCAACATGACGGCCACTGCCTGTTCCTGTGCAAGCATAAAGACTTCGGTCAGGATCTCGACGACAAATTCCATGGTGGTGTAATCGTCGTTCAATAAAAATACGCCGTAACGTTTCGGCGGCTGTGTGTTGATATCGCTGAGCAGGGTATCGGATTGGTGGTCGGTATTCGGATGGCTCATAATCTTAGGTTTCAGTTTTCAGACGGCCTGTTTTAGAGTGCAAACCTTTTTCTGTTGTATTTCGGCAATTTTTTTCTATTTTCCCACTTTTTTGAAAACATAGCTTGACGTTTTGTCTTAACAAATGTAAAAAGACGGTTAAGCAGAAGTTGGCACTCAACCGCGTATGCAATACGTGGGAGAAACGCTGAACGTTTTAGTTTTTTGTATGCCTTGTTTTGCTGATTTTGTTAATTTTTAAGTATAGGAAGTTTCTAATGGCAACCGGTATCGTAAAATGGTTTAACGACGCTAAAGGTTTTGGTTTCATCACTCCTGATCAAGGTGGCGAAGATTTGTTCGCTCACTTCTCAGCGATCAACATGGATGGTTTCAAAACCCTGAAAGAAGGTCAACGCGTATCTTTCGACGTAACCACCGGCCCTAAAGGCAAACAAGCTGCTAACATTCAAGCTGCTTAATCAAATGCGCGGCATAAGCCGTATAATCATGGCGGGGTTTCCCGCCATTTTTTATGGGCGTTCGAGTTAAAAATTATGAATCCAAATTCATCTTATCAAAATGCTTTAAACCAGTTGGACGAGCTTATCCGTCATTTCCGCAGCGAAGGCGAGGTCAGCTGCGCCGTTGCCGAGCGTGAAGACCAAATTTTGATCCGCCTTGCCGATTTGAAACTGGATTTGCGTCCTGAAGATGAAAAAGCCATTGCCGATATAGACCGCTTTTACCGTCGCCATGTTTTAAGCGAATAAACGTTTCAAAACCGTTTGCCGTTTTATTTTTTAAGCATGCCTGATAAAATAGGCCGTCTGAAAAGTTTGTAAAGAATCAGCACAATGAGTATTGCCAATAATAAAAAAGCCTTTCACGATTTCTTTATCGAAGACCAAATCGAAGCCGGTATAGTATTGGAGGGATGGGAAGTCAAAGCCATCCGCGCTGCACGCGTGCAATTAAAAGAAAGCTATATCTACTGGAAAAAAGACGCATTCTATTTGGTGGGCTGCCACATTACCGCATTGCCCACTGCCTCGACACACGTCAAACCTGACCCTGTTCGTCCGCGTAAGTTGTTGTTGAAACAATCGGAAATTAATAAGTTAATCGGCAAAACCGAACGCGCCGGTTATACGATTGTGCCCTTAAACCTGCATTACACCCGCGGTAGAATCAAAGTGGAAATCGGTTTGGCCAAGGGTAAGAAACAGCATGACAAACGCCAAAGCCTGAAAGAAGCGGATTGGAAGCGTGAGAAACAACGCTTGATGAAAAACGTACGTTGATTTTTTCAGACGGCCTTTTTATAAAGGCCGTCTGAATATTTATTGTTTGAACATTTTAAAAGGAAAACAGATGAAAACCATGATTTTAGCGGCGGCTTCAGCCGTATTGTTGCTGGGCGCGTGTTCTACTACGGAACAAAGAGTATTGAAACCTGAAGAGCTGACCAGCATCAAACATGTCTGCATCATTCAAAATGCAAAAGTAAGACCGCATGATTTGGATCGTGCTTTGTCCAAAGCTTTGGCAAAACGCGGCATTGGCAGCACGATTGTAACCGCAGACAACCGCGGCAAACTGTATGATTCTTCTTGCCCGTATAATCTGCGTTACAAAACCAAAGGCAATAACGAAATCTTGCGTAAAGGCGTATTTGTGTTGCGAAGCACCAAGTATGCGGTTTCTACGGTCAGCTATTCTTTGAACGATGAAAACCACTTTCGAACCAATCCTGATTTGGTGAAACAGGCTGAAGGCGTTGTCGCCAAATTGTTGGAAAAAAACAGCAAATAAAAGCCAGAATAAAAAACCGGCTTGCCGTGATATGGAGAATATCGGGCAAGCCGGTTTTATTTTCAGACGGCCTTAAATGGATTTGATTTTTTCCCAAAGGGTTTTGACCGTACCTTGATAGTAGGTTTCAGAAGTGCAATAGACTGTTTCTAAAGCACATTGTCCTTGAGAGCCGTATTTTTTGATGCACTGGCTCAAGGCAATTTGATGCACGGTTTTGAAACGTGGGGAGGTAATGGCCACCACGTTTTGAGCAGTTAATTTGCCCATGGCTTTAGGGTAGGCAACCGCGATACAGGTATTGTGCAGTGGGACAACCGTTTTGCAGCCTGTTGCTTGGCCTGCGCCGATACCGGCTAAGGCATCTTGGCCTTTACAGAATGTTTCGAGCTCGGCTGTTGCATCCAGTTGTGTGGCATTTTCTTTGGTGGTTTTGATTTGCAGCGCTTCATTGCTGTCGGCAGGGTTTTGCCACATGGCCAGGTAGCCGTAAGTATCGGCAGCTAGGGCGGCAGGAGTCAGTGCGCAAAGGATAAGTGTCATTAGTGTTTTTTTCATGTTTGTTCCCTGTTTGTTGGGTATTTGTTGTTATTATAAAGCAAAAGTACTTATTTGATATAAATTTGCTTTTAAAATGAATATTTGAGTGTGGCAGATAGATTATAGGCCGAGACCTTTGCAAAATTCCCCAAAATCCCCTAAATTCCCACCAAGACATTTAGGGGATTTTCCATGAGTACCTTCTTTCAGCAAACCGCCCAAGCCATGATCGCCAAACACATCGACCGTTTCCCACTATTGAAGTTGGATCAAGTGATTGATTGGCAACCGATCGAACAATACCTGAATCGTCAAAGAACCCGTTACCTTCGAGACCACCGCGGCCGTCCCGCCTATCCCCTGTTGTCCATGTTCAAAGCCGTCCTGCTCGGACAATGGCACAGCCTCTCCGATCCCGAACTCGAACACAGCCTCATCACCCGCATCGATTTCAACCTGTTTTGCCGTTTTGACGAACTGAGCATCCCCGATTACAGCACCTTATGTCGCTACCGCAACTGGCTGGCGCAAGACGACACCCTATCCGAACTGCTGGAACTGATCAACCGCCAACTGACTGAAAAAGGCTTAAAAGTAGAGAAAGCATCCGTCGCCGTCATTGACGCCATCATTATTCAGACCGCCGGCAGCAAACAACGCCAGGCTATAGAAGTCGATGAAGAAGGGCAAATCAGCGGCCAAACCACGCCGAGTAAAGACAGCGATGCCCGTTGGATAAAGAAAAACGGCCTCTACAAACTCGGGTACAAACAACATACCCGTACCGATGCGGAAGGCTATATTGAGAAACTGCACATTACCCCTGCCAATGCCCATGAATGCAAACACCTGTTGCCTTTGTTGGAAGGCCTATCCAAAGGTACGACCGTCTATGCCGACAAAGGCTACGACAGTAAGGAAAACCAGCAACATCTGAAAGAGCATCGGCTGCAGGACGGCATTATGCGCAAAGCACACAGTAACCATCCGCTGTCGGAAGCGCAAACCAAACGCAACCGATATTTGTCGAAAACCCGTTATGTGGTCGAACAAAGCTTCGGTACGTTACACCGGAAGTTCCGCTATGCGCGGGCAGCCTATTTTGGACTGATTAAAGTGAGTGCACAAAGCCATCTGAAGGCGATGTGTTTGAACCTATTGAAAGCCGCTAACAGGCTAAGTGCGCCTGCTGCCGCCTAAAAGGCGGCCGGATGCCTGATTATCGGGTGTCCGGGGAGGATTAAGGGGGTATTTGGGTAAAATCAGGAGTAATTAGGAGCGGAAATAGACGAAAACCTGTGTTTGGAGTTTCAGCTGTCGAAGGAAGGGCTTTTTTGCAAAGGTCTCATAGGTGTATTGATCGCCGAGCATGACCCAGCCGCCTGCGGGCGCATCTTCTATAGCGGAGCCAAGCTTCCCGAAAGAGAGGATACTGTCGTTGCCTTTGCGGATGGCGGTTGTACCGTCGTCTGAAAAAGTGGTGCAGCCAGCGAGAAGGAATACTGCGGATAAAAAGGGGAAGACGTATGTTTTCATAATGTTTGTTTGAAGGTATTTAAAATCAGGCAAATGGGGGAATACTCAATCCGAATTGTTCCAACAAGCCGACCGTTTCGTAAACGGGCAGGCCCATCACGCCTGTAAAGCTGCCTTGCAAATGCTCGACAAACACGCCGCCCAAACCCTGAATGCCATACGCGCCCGCTTTGTCCATCGGTTCGCCACTTCGGATATAGGCGGATATTTCTTCGGCAGACAAGGTTTTGAAACGTACATCGCTGGTTTGCAAAACGCCGTGCGCTCTCCCTTGCCAATATACGCATACGGCAGTCAGCACCTGATGCGTCTGCCCTGAACGCCGGGCGAGCATTTCGGCTGCTTGGGCTTCGGTTTCCGGTTTGCCGAGGATGTGGTTTTGATAGGCGACCGTAGTGTCGGCAGTCAGAATCGGATATTCGGGCGACGCGTCGTGTGCGGCAAACCATTGCTCGACAGCGGCGGCATTTTTTTCCTGCGCCATACGTTGCACATAATCGGCGGCTTTTTCGTCGGAATGCGGCGTTTCGTCGATGTCGGCAGGGATACGGATAACTTTGAATCCTAGGTTTTCCAAAATTTCGCGGCGGCGCGGGCTGCCGGAGGCTAGGTAGAGTGTGTGCATAAAACTTTCTTTTTTAAGGGATATAAGGTCGCCTGAAAATTATTTTGACTGCTTGTGTTGGCCTGCCAGCCGCACATAATGCGCGGAAGAATATTTCAAAAATTCTTTTTCTTTTTCGGTCAGCGGGCGGACTTGTTTGACGGGCGAACCGACATAGAGATAGCCGCTTTCCAAACGTTTGCGTGGCGGCACCAAACTGCCTGCACCTATCATCACGTCGTCTTCGATGACGGTATCGTCCAGAATAATCGTACCCATCCCAATCAACACACGATCGCCGATGCGGCAGCCGTGCAGCATGACTTTGTGTCCGACGGTTACGTCTTCGCCGATGATAAGGGGTGAGCCTTCGGGCTTTTCCGCGTTTTTGTGCGAAACGTGCAAGACACTGCCGTCCTGTACATTGCTGCGCGCGCCGATGCTGATGCTGTTCACGTCGCCGTGCAACACGGCATACGGCCAAACGGATACGTCTTCGGCAAGCGATACTTCGCCGATGATGACGGAGGTTTCGTCGATGAGGCAGGATTCGTGAATTTGCGGAGTATGGTCTAAGAAGGGGCGGATAGGGTTCATGTTGTTTCTTCCTTTTTGACAGTGTGGCAGGTTTCAGACGACCTGCGGCTCGGTATGGCGAAAGTATGCCGTTTTGACGCAGGTGAGGCAAGGACGGCGTCTACCGAGATGTTGTCATGTCTTTGTAAACAATATTTTTTATGGTTAAGGAATCATTTTCCGTTAAGCCTGCCTCTCTTGTTTGCCGAAGGTGGAAAATTGTCCGTTATTATCTTGTAGTTGCAAGTAGCTGCAAACCATTCTCTTGCCATTTGAATTGGAATGATATATATTTTTAAAAAATATTTCATAAAATAACGAAACCCGATGGTTTGTTTTCAACCAGGTTTGGTGGGTTTCCAATCCCACAAACCTTGGCTTCCATCCCGTGTCCGTTTTCAAATCTATCCAATCCACCTTGTTTAAATAAAGGCGGCCGGAAGGTCGTCTGAAACTGTATGAAGGATATTCACATGAGCGAAACACAAGAGCTGACTTTTGCCAAACGGCTGAAAGAGCAAACTACAACTATTCACGATAGCGTGGACAACTTGGTTATGTCTGTCGAGCCGTTTACCAACAAAGAGAATTACATCAAATTTTTGAAACTGCAATCAGTGTTCCACAAAGCGGTCGATCATATTTATAAAGACTCCGAGTTGAACAAAGCCATTCCTGAGCTGGAATACATGGCGCGTTACGACGCGGTAACGCAAGACTTGGCTGATTTGGGCGACAAACCTTACGAATACGGTAAACCGTTGCCACATGAAACCGGCAACAAAGCCATCGGTTGGCTGTATTGCGCCGAAGGTTCCAATTTGGGCGCAGCATTTTTGTTTAAACACGCGCAAAAACTGGATTACACCGGCGAACACGGCGCGCGCCACCTCGCCCCCCATCCGAACGGCCGCGGCAAACATTGGCGTGCGTTTGTCGAGCATCTGAATGCTTTGGGTTTAAGTCCTGAAGCTGAAGCCGAAGCGATTCAAGGTGCAAAAGATGCATTTGCGTTCTACAAAGTCGTTCTGCGCGAAACATTTGACCTGCCTGCAGGTGCGGAAGCTCCGGAAGGCTTTGTTCCGCACCGTCATTAATGGTTTGACGATATAAGTAGAGGTCGTCTGAAACACATCTGTATACGCGGATTCATAAATTCTGTTTTCAGACGACCTTCATACTGATGCAAGTTTAGTACCGTTTGGTTATCCGCATTTGCGGTATATTTTAATTGGTTTGATGTAAATAATTATCAAATATTTTATCACCATCATTCCAAAATACCATTATCACATTCAGGAGTTTGACCATGAAGGAATCATTTAAATTAAGTATGTTGGCGATTGCCTGCAGCATCGCATTGAGTGCATGCGGTTCAAGCGGTGGTGGCACGCCGTCTGCACAGTCTGCACCGACCCCGCAACAGCCGGGCAATAATTCCGGCTCGGGCGGAGGAGGTGATTCAAAACAAACAGAAGACGCTAAGAAAGCTGAAGAAGCCAAGAAAGCTGAAGAAGCCAAGAAAGCTGAAGAAGCCAAGAAAGCTGAAGAAGCCAAGAAAGCTGAAGAAGCCAAGAA
>NZ_JBQCUZ010000002.1:0-1852 GCF_051962755.1 Neisseria sp. P0008.S004 | reverse complement strand
AGCTGAAGACGCTAAGAAAGCTGAAGAGGCCAAGAAAGCTGAGGAAGCTAAGAAAGCCAATGAGGCCAATTCAGGTCAAGGTTTTGGCGGTGAAGGCAAAGTAATGAGCAAGGCTTTGGATGGCGGTGTCTTGGTAGCGAAAAAGCGTGAAACCGGCGATTTGGAATATGCCAAAACCGAAGCTCCGACTGCTTCGGATAAAAACAGCGTCGTACTTGATGGTGTCGCCATTAATACCAAAGACGTTAAAGCAGGTGAGTTCACGTTGGGCGAAAGAAGTACGAACGGCGGTAAAGCCGATGCAGCACAATATGCGGTACACAGCGGCGACCTGCTGCCTGACGTTCGTTACGGCGGTGTTGCCGATGTCAGCGATCTGCGTGATGTGAAACAGGCGTTGTTTGTCCAAGGCACGCCATCAGGCAGCGATACCGTTGCAGCCCAAAGAGGGGATGCAACCTATAAAGGCATCGGCCTGCATTTCCCAAACGGACTGCCGATCGATACAAGAGGTCTGCAAGAAATTTTTGAAACCGGTTCGCAAGCCAAGCTGGCCAATCTGTATTCTGCCGCCAAAGCAACCGATGTTACCGCAAGAGTCAATTTCGACCAAAAAACCATCAATGTCGGCATCAACCGCTATTCCGATCAAACGGTTGGCGGTGGTAGCGGTGGCGATAGGATTGCAGGTGTCGTCAAATCCAATGCGCGCGATATGGCGGAAAATTTGTCTTTCAATGGCGATTTGCACGGCAACACCTTCTCCAACAAGCAAGGTACGATGCAAGGCGGATTCTTTGGCGCGAAGGCAGACCAACTTGCCGGTACATATAGTGCGGCAGGCAAAAACCAACGTGATGAAGACGTAGTGGCGCGCGGTGTGTTTGGTGCAAAACGCCAAGATGCGGCAGCTCAAGCAGGCGGACAGCCTGATGCGCCGGTTGCCAAACCTGATGCGCCCGTAACCAAACCTAAAGATGATGCCGCCGCAGCTGAATTGAAAAAAGGTGAAACAGGCGAGCAATACTTCTTATCGAATATCGCCGATTTGACCAAAGTCGTTATCAACGGTACGACAATCGCTTTGTCACCTGTTACCAACAAGCTCTATCGAACTGAATTGGGTTCGGACTACAAATCGTTTGTTGCTTCAGGCAATTTGAGCAATGTTGTCTTCGGTGCGGCAAAACTTGCCGATAATGCCTACTCCTTGTTTGTTCAGGGGGTAATGAGTGCCTCTCTACCGTCAGGGACAGCCAAGTATGCCGGCGATGTGTTGAATTTCCGTGCCCGCAACTTGGATAATAAGGAAAACTGGGTGGGTGATACAGGAGGCTACCGTACTACCGGTTCGTTTACCGCAGATGTCAACTTCGATACCAAGACTATCGCAGGTAAAATCAATAGTGGTGACAGATGGTTCATGAATGAACGAGCCTTTACTGCAGATATTACAGGCAGCAGCTTTAACGGTAAATGGACTTCTTCAGATGCACAAGGCTCTGTAACTGGCGGATTCTACGGTGACAAAGCTGCCGAAATGGCGGGACGATACAGTTATCATGACAAAGAAGATAAAAGTAACAATGCCTTCGGTGTATTCGGCGGCAAAAAACAATAACTGTCTGTTTAAGCTGAAAACAAACCGCTCGAAAGGGCGGTTTGTTTTTGATCGGATAGGATTTTCAGACGACCTTTTACGGTAACAACAATCTAGAGAGCAATTTACCCGCTAAAAGGTCGTCTGAAAACCTTGAATCTTATTTTCAGATAATCTGAGACCTTTGCAAAATTCCCCAAAATCCCCTAAATTCCTACTAAGACATTTAGGGGATTTTCCATGACCACCTTC
>NZ_JBQCUZ010000001.1:275591-367540 GCF_051962755.1 Neisseria sp. P0008.S004 | reverse complement strand
AACCAGATAATCCGATGAGATGCTAGTCTGTCTCACTCTCATGCAAAGGTAAGATCAACCATTTAATCCGCTTACCCTTTTAAAGAATAACCAAATTTACCTTTCAACCGGCATTGCTGCCTTAGCGGGAAAGAGAAGGTGCTTTTCGTGGCGGATTGATCATGAGAAGAACGGCTTCTTCAATTTGTTTGTCCCCCCGATCATGGAGTTCTACCGGAAACTTCAGACGCAACACTGTAATAATAGCGCCAACCGATAAGCCTGCATCATTAAGCAACTCAATTTCTTTAAGTACCGGAGCGGAAAGGTTTAACATGGTTTCTCCTTATGGTTTGGCTAAGGCTTAGCCCACTTTATCCCCGGGTTGCGCGCCTGCGTCAACGTCGAGGAGCTTCAGTTTGCCCTCTGCCGTGGCGGCTGAAAGGATCATGCCTTCGGATACGCCGAATTTTGCCATTTTGCGCGGGGCGAAGTTGGCGACGGCGATGACCATGCGGCCGTTCAATTCGGCGGGGTTGGGATAAGATGCGGCGATGCCGGAGAAGATGATGCGTTTTTCAAAACCGAAATCGAGGTCGAATTTTAGGAGTTTGGTGCTGCCTTCAACGGCTTCGCAGTTCAATACTTTGGCGACGCGCATGTCGATTTTCATAAAGTCGTCAAAGCTCGCTTGTTCGGCGACTTTTTCGTATTTGCTTTCTTCGGCGGCAGGCGCGGCTGCGGAGGCGATGCTTTGTTTGTTGGCTTCGATTAAATCGTCCACTTGTTTTTGCTCCACTCGTTGCATTAAATGTTCGTATTTGTTGATGGCGTGTTCGCCCAAGGTTTCGCGTGTATTTGCCCAAGTGATGGCTTCTAAATTCAGGAATTTGGCGGCATTTTCGGCCACTTTCGGCAATACGGGGGCGAGGTAGGCGGTCAACATGGTAAAGGCGTTGATGAGCTCGCTGCATACTTCGTGCAGGCGTTCCTCTTGGCCTTCTTGTTTCGCCAGTTCCCACGGTTTGTTGGCATCAACGTATTCGTTGACAATGTCTGCCAAGGCCATGATGTCGCGCAGGGCTTTGGCGTATTCGCGGCTTTCGTAGCATTCGGCAATGGCTTCGCTTTGCGCAGTCAGTTTTGCCAGCAATTCGCTGTCGGCAACATCTTTCAGACGGCCTTCAAAGCGTTTGGCGATGAAACCTGATGCGCGGGCGGCGATGTTGACGTATTTGCCGACGAGGTCGCTGTTGACGCGGCTGATGAAGTCTTGCAGGTTCAAATCGATGTCTTCGATTTTGCTGTTGAGTTTGGCGGCGATGTAGTAGCGCATCCACTCGGGGTTCAGGCCTTGTTCCAGATAGGATTTGGCGGTGATGAAGGTGCCGCGCGATTTGGACATTTTTTGTCCGTCGACGGTCAAAAAGCCGTGTGCGTACACGCCGGTCGGGGCGCGGTGGCCGGAGAAATGCAGCATGGCGGGCCAGAACAGGGCGTGGAAATAGAGGATGTCTTTGCCGATGAAGTGGTACATCTCGGTTTGGCTGTCGGCTTTGAAGTATTCGTCGAAATCGACGCCGATGCGGTCGCACAGGTTTTTAAACGAGGCCATGTAGCCGACGGGCGCATCCAGCCAAACGTAGAAATATTTGCCCGGCGCGTCGGGGATTTCGAAACCGAAATACGGCGCGTCGCGGGAGATGTCCCAGTCGGACAGCGTGGTTTCTTCGCCTTCGCCCAGCCATTCTTTCATTTTGTTGAGGGCTTCGGGTTGCAGATGGGGCTTGCCGTCGTGCGGATTGTTGCCGGAAGTCCATGCTTTGAGGAAGTCGGCGCATTCGCCCAGTTTGAAGAAGAAGTGTTCGGATTCGCGCAATTCGGGTTTTGCACCAGAAACGGCGGAATACGGGTTAATCAGTTCGGTCGGGGAATAGGTCGTGCCGCAGACTTCGCAGTTGTCGCCGTATTGGTCTTGGGCGTGGCATTTCGGGCATTCGCCTTTGACAAAGCGGTCGGGCAGGAACATTTGTTTTTCGGGGTCGAAAAGCTGCTCGATGACGCGGCTCTCAATCTTGCCGTTGGCTTTCAGCGCGCGGTAAATGTCTTGGGAAAACTGTTTGTTTTCAGGGGAATGGGTGCTGTAATAATTGTCGTAGCCGATGTTGAAACCGGTAAAGTCGGCGAGGTGCTCTTCGCGGACTTTGGCAATCATGTCTTCAGGCGCAATGCCTTGTTTTTGCGCGGCAAGCATCACGGGCGTGCCGTGGGTGTCGTCGGCGCAGCAGTAGTAGCATTCGTGGCCGCGCAGTTTTTGGAAGCGTACCCAAACGTCGGTTTGGATGTGTTCGACCATATGGCCGAGGTGGATGCTGCCGTTGGCATACGGCAGCGCGGAAGTGACAAGGATTTTGCGTGTCATGGTTTGTGCTTTTAAAAACAATGGATAAAGATGTCGGGAATTATACCGCAAAACAATACGTAAAGGCCGTCTGAAACCCGATTGCCGGTGTTTCAGACGGCCTTTTATTTATCGGCTGCGTATGGGATTAACCGCGTACGCGTTCGATTTTTGCGCCTACGCCGCCGAGTTTTTTCTCGATGTATTCATAGCCGCGGTCTAGGTGGTAGATGCGTTCGACGATGGTTTCGCCATCTGCGACCAAACCGGCCATGACGAGGCTGGCGGAGGCGCGCAGGTCGGTTGCCATCACGACGGCGCCGGAGAGTTTTTCCACGCCTTTGATGTAGGCGGTGTTGCCTTCGGTGGTGATGTCTGCGCCCATGCGGTTGAGTTCGGGAACGTGCATGAAGCGGTTTTCAAAAATGGTTTCCACCACGCGGCTGCTGCCTTCGGCAATGGCGTTCATGGCCATAAACTGCGCCTGCATGTCGGTTGGGAAGCCTGGGTGGACGACGGTGCGGATGTCCACGGCTTTTGGGCGTTGTTGCATGTCGATGGAAATCCAGTTGTCGCCGGCTTCGATGATGGCTCCGGCTTCGCTCAGTTTGTCCAATACGACTTCCATGGTTTTCGGTGCGGCATTGCGCAGGACGACTTTGCCGCCGGTCATGGCGACGGCGCAGAGGAAGGTACCGGCTTCGATACGGTCGGGAACGACGCTGTGTTCGCAGCCGTGCAGCTCTTTTACGCCTTCGATGGTCATGGTTGCTGTACCGATGCCGCTGATTTTTGCGCCCATTTTAACGAGGCATTCGGCCAAATCGACGACTTCGGGCTCGATGGCGCAGTTTTCGAGGATGGTGGTGCCTTCGGCAAGCGTGGCCGCCATCAGCAGGTTTTCAGTGCCGCCTACGGTCACGACATCCATGGTAACGCGCGTGCCTTTCAGACGACCTTTGGCTTTGACGTAACCGTGTTCGATGGTGATTTCCGCACCCATGGTTTCGAGGCCTTTGAGGTGTTGGTCAACCGGGCGCGAACCGATGGCGCAGCCGCCGGGCAGGCTGACTTGGGCTTCGCCGAAGCGGGCAAGGGTCGGGCCCAAAACCAAGATGGATGCGCGCATGGTTTTTACCAGCTCGTAAGGTGCGCAGGTGTTGTTGACGGTGCCGCCGTTGATTTCAAATTCGGAGATGTTGTCGGTCAAAACGCGTGCGCCCATGCCTTGCAGCAGTTTTTGGGTGGTTTTGACGTCGGCGAGCATGGGTACGTTTTTCAAGCGTAAAGTGCCGGAAGTCAGCAGGCCGGCACACATCAGCGGCAGGGCGGCGTTTTTTGCGCCGGATACGATGATTTCGCCGTTGAGGGGGCCATTGGCAGAGATTTTGAGTTTGTCCACAGGATGTCTTTCGTTATTTGTCTGCACGGCTTATGCCGCACAAATGAAATGAGATGAATAATAAACCATCAATTATAAGGGATTATGCCCTTGCTGTTAGATTTGGCAGTATTAAATTTTCACAAGGTTTGTTTAAGTTGCGAAAGGATAAGATTTCAGGCCGTCTGAATGGTTCAGACGGCCTGTTTGCCAAGGCTTATTTTTTGGCTTTGAAGCCTAAGAGGTGTTGCGTGGTGGCCAGCCATGCGCCGAATACGCCCAGCGCGATGACGAAGCCGAATACCAGCGACACTTCGCTAAATGTGAAGAAACGCCAGCCGATGTTCAGGCCGTAGGGTTTGAAAATTGCGTCCACCAGCGGCCGTACTTCGGCCAAAAGCCAAGCCGACAAGCCCAAGCTGACGGCGGCGGAGAAAATACTCTGCCACATTGCCTGATAAAGGAAAGGACGGCGGATGAAGGAAGCGGGCGCCCCCAACAGCTTGGTGATTTCCAACTCTTCTTTGCGGCTGAGGATTTGCAGGCGGATGGTGTTGTGTGCCACCAAGACAAAGGCCATGCCCAAAGTCAGCGAGAGGAACCATAAAATCTTGCGGATAAATTCATTAATACGATAAAGGGTTTGTACCCATTCGGTATCCATGGTTGCCGATTCGACGCGCGGCAGTTTGGTAATGTCTTTATAGATGGCCTGCATCTGATCCGGAGAAGTGGCAGGGTCGGGCGTAACGATAAAGACATCGGGCAACGGGTTGCCATCGAGCATGGAAACGAGGTTTTGGTCGAGATTGGTCTGCAATTCTTCCAAACCTTCCTGCTTGCTGATAAAGCGGACTTTATCGATACGGCTGTCGCGTTGGAGCAGGTTTTTCACCGTATCGGCATCAGAACTTGCCGCATCGGTGTCCATATAAACCGTAATTTGCGGCGATTCGTTGAGTTTGCCCAATACGCTTTGTCCGCTTTGGATGCCCAAATACATAAACAGCGGCAAGGTCATGGCAACGGCAAGCATGAGCAGGGTCAGCAGCGTGCCGATGGGTTGGCGTAGAAGCTCTTTGAGCGCGGCGCGCGCTGATTCGACGTGTAGCGAGATGTAATGAATCATGCTCATGCGAGGCGTCCTTTCTGCAGGCGCAAGACGCGGTGGCCGTAATCTGCCATCAGCGTTTCATCGTGCGCCGCAACAATCACGGTCGTGCCTGCTTCATGGAAGGTTTTGAACAATTCCATAATATCCAGCGCATAGGCGCGGTCGAGGCTGGCGGACGGCTCGTCGGCAATCAGCAGGCTGGGTTGGTGAACCACTGCGCGCGCGATGCACAAGCGCTGTTGTTCGCCACCGGACAAAGTGATGGGCATATCGTTTTCGCGGCCTTTCAAGCCGACTTTCTCAATCGCAATACGCGCGCGCTCTTCCGCTTTGCGCGGCTGGTAGCCGCTAATCCGCAAAGGCAGGATAACGTTTTGCAAGACATTGCGGTCGTAGAGGATTTTGTGGTCTTGGAAGACAATGCCGATATGTTGGCGCATAAAGCCGATCTGATTGTCGCTCAAGGTGCCGAGGTCTTGATTATTGAACCAAACCTTGCCTTTGGTAGGCTTGGTAATGCCTGAAATCAGCTTCAAAATGGTGGATTTGCCCGAGCCCGAATGGCCGGCGATAAAAATCATCTCACCTTTGTTAATCTGGAAACTGACATTTTTCAGGGCTTCGAAACCGCCGGGATAGGTTTTGGAAACTTGTTCGAAACGGATCATGGGTTTTCCTGAAAATAGGGATTCAGACGGCCGGCGTCATCGATAGGGCAACATGCCGTCTGAAAAAATGGGGATATTCACAGATTATAAATATTTCGGCTGCTTTTTGATAGTGAAACCCCGGTTCTGCCGGCGGAGACACTGCCGGTTTGCAACACAAAGCAATATGGTTTGAAATAAAGGCCGTCTGAACGATTGGGTTTCAGACGGCCTCGGTATCAGCGTAGGTGAAGCACCTATCCGCTGTTTTATTTACATTTGGTTTTGGCCAAATTCACGGCGGCGGTCAGGCTTTTTTCGTTGACTTCGCCGGTGATGGTTTGTTTGTAGCCGCATTTCGGCGCTTCGACGACTGTGAAGGGCAGTACGCCGACGTTGTTGCCGTGGGCTTTCATGAAGTTGCGGCTGTTGGCGCCGGTGTAACGCCAAATCGGGTAGCTGACCGGCGTTTGTTTCAGGAACTTGCCGATGTTGTCGGTTGTATCCAGCGCGATGCCGACCATATCGACGCTGCCTTTTTTCTGCGCTTTGTACCATGCGGACATGGCGGGCATTTCTTTACGGCAGGGGCCGCACCAGGTTGCCCAAAGGTTGACCACGCGCACGGGGGCTTTGAGCGACTCCAGGCTTTGCGGTTTGTTGTCCTGCCAACCTGCCGTTTCGTCGGCGGCAAAGGCCGGCGCAGCGGTAAAAACGGTGGCGGACAAGAGAAGGGCGGTTAAGGCTTTCATGGTTGTATCCTTGAGGTTGCCAATCGAAATTGTGTTTATTGTAAAACGGTTTGGTGGGCATGCCTACCGATTCACATCAAGATATCAGGTAAAAAGTTTGAGTAAAAATCAGTTGCAGACGATAATAACCGCAATCATTGAATGATTTTGCAATAATACGGAGACTTTCATGCCGTCTGAATTCACACTTTATCACAACCCGCGTTGCAGCAAATCGCGTGCCGCGCTGGCTTTGCTCGAAGAAAAAGGCGTTGCCGCCGACGTAGTCAAATATCTGGATACCGCGCCCGATTTGGCGACTTTGCAGGATATGTTTGCCAAACTCGGCATCGAGTCGGTGCGCGGCATGATGCGCACGAAAGACGATTTGTACAAAGAATTGGGTTTGGACAATCCCGATTTGGACAATGCCGCCCTGCTTCAGGCAATCGCCGAACACCCTGCCCTGCTTGAGCGTCCCGTTTTGGTAACGCCTACGCGCGCAGCCATCGGCCGTCCGTTGGAAAACATTGCCGCCCTACTCGGCTGACGGGGTTGGATAAGGCCGTCTGAAGATGATTTCCCTGCTTAAAAGCCGCAATGGCTTGCGATACTACCTATTTCGCGGCCTTGCTTTGAGCGTTTTGTTGGTGTGCGGTATTTTTTTGAGTGGCACATGGCAGATTTACCGGACAGGTTTGCAAACCTTGCCGAAGGACGCTCATGCCGATGCGGCGGTAGTGTTGGGTGCGGCGGCGTGGGACAAACGCCCGTCGCCGGTGTTCCGTGAGCGCATCAACCACGCCATCACGCTCTACCAAAGCCATCGGGTCGGCAAAATCATTTTCACCGGCGGTACGCCCAAAAAAGGATTCATGACCGAAGCCGAAGTGGGGCGCCGATACGCGCTCAAGCAGGGCATACCGGCGCACAATATCCTGTTTGAAAACACGTCGCGCAACACTTACGAAAACCTGCGCAATATCGTCCCCATCATGCACGCCAACGGAGTCGGCAGCATTATCGTTGTCAGCGACCCGTATCATTTGGCGCGCGCCGAAGAAATGGCCGCCGATTTAGGCTTGTCAGACGCGCAGTTCTCCGCCACACCGACCACGCGCTTTGATGAGTGCAGCAAGAAAGCCAAGTTCCTGATGCAGGAGAGCTATTCTTTGTTTCTCTACCGTATCGGCAAATGGAGCGATGCGGTTTGGAATTGGATAGGTGGTTGAGCTGATGGGAATAAAAGGCCGTCTGAATCCTTTTAGGTTTCAGACGGCCTAAATGTATGCTTACTTATTGATATTGATTTGCAGCTACACTGCCAAAAAAGACTACAGCCAGTACCAGATAAATTGCCATTACGATGGCAAACAGAATCAAGGAAGCCTTGAAATAATTAGCTTTATTCGGATTGGTGTTTGAGCTGAATGCCCATACAAGCATCATAACTATATTGACCAGCGGAATCATCAAAATCAAGTTTGTTATCAACCATTCTTTGACGCTTACAATCGGAGCCTGTTGATGGCCGATTTGGTTTTGTTCAGTCATATCTTGTCCAATACATTAAATAAAAAGAATAATAATTATACATAATAAAGCCTTATTAGTATAGCATACATATTCAGACGGCCTGAGCCTATGATTTTTGCAGCCGCTATTTCAATCGGATGTAAAACGTACCGTCCGGCACGACGGGCAGGTATTTGCGGTAGAAGTCCAGATAGGTCTTGTTTGGGTCTATGTCGGCAAACTGCTGCGGATACAGGGTTTTGGCGATAAATTGCGCACTGGCCAAATCGGTGAGCGAGCGGGAGGCGGTGTGGTAGATGCCGTAAACGCGTTTGTTTTTGACGGCAGGAATGTCTGCCCAGCCTTTGCGTTTGACAAATCCGGCCAGGCGGCGTTGCGCATCGGCCTGGCTGATGCCTATGCCCATCGCCATAATGCCAGGCTTGTCTTTATGGCCGTTTTCCGTCCCCGAAATGACGATGACGTCGGGTTTGGCCGTCAGGAATTTTTCAGGGTTTATCGGTCCCCAGTTTTTAACGTAAGGCGCGGCGATATTGTTGCCGCCTGCTGTGTCGGCAATCGCGCCCCACATATCTTTGCCGAAGGTGTAGCTGTATTCGGACGGGCCTTTGTCGCCGAACTCGATATAGATTTTCGGTTTGGACTGCTTGGCGCGCGCGACGCGTTTTTGGATGTCGGCAATGCCTCGGGCGTATTCGGCGGCAATTTTTTGGGCGCGCGCCTGCGTACCGTTGAGTTCGCCGAAAATTTCCGCACTGCGCGTGTGCCGCGCGACGGTTTCGGCGTTGAAATCGACCACGACGACGGGTATGCCTGCCGCTTCAATGCGCGGCAGGTGGGTGGCGACGGCCTTATACTGCCAGTCGGCCAGAATCAATACGTCCGGCTTGAGCGCGAGCGTTTTCTCCAGTGAAAACGTGCCGGTGCTGATGTTGCCGATGTCCGCAATGTTTTGCAGCGTAGGCAGCTTCTGTTTGAACATCGCCCAGCTGCCGGGATTGAATTTCTCCCAAAACTCACGCGAAATTCCGATGACGTTTTTAAATTTGTCCGCGCCCGTTACCGCGATATAGTCGGGATAGTAAAACGCCAAAACCGCGCGTTTGACAGGGACATCGACTTTGACTTCGCGTCCCAATACGTCTTTGATAGTTTTGATTTCGGCTTGGGCAAAAAGGGGCAGGAGGGCGAGGGCGGCAAATAAAGCGCGTTTGTTCATGAGCGGATCCTTTAAAAAAAATAATTATCATTATATTTGATTTGTTTTCAGGAGAAAAGTTTCCAGACGGTCCTTCTGCGCCGATATTATTTTCAGACGGCCGTACATTGTTTAAACCTTGCCGAAAAAGTAAAATACCTGTTTTCAAAGACTTTGGAGCCATCATGACCGTCACAACCCGTTTCGCCCCCAGCCCAACCGGCTACCTGCACATCGGCGGCGTACGCACCGCCCTGTTCTCATGGGCGTTTGCCCGCCATCATAAAGGCGAATTCTTATTGCGTATCGAAGACACCGACTTGGCGCGTTCTACCGCCGAGTCCGTCAACATCATCCTCGACGGCATGAAATGGGTCGGCCTGAACTACGACAACGCCGACAACGTCGTGTACCAAACCCGCCGTTTCGACCGCTATAAAGAAGTCATCGCCGAACTTTTAGAAAAAGGCCATGCCTACTACTGCTATTGCAGCAAAGAAGAGCTGGAAGCCATGCGCGAGAAAGCCGAAAAAGAAGGCACGGCGACTTACGACCGCCGCTGGCGTCCGGAAGAAGGCAAAACCCTGCCAGAAATCCCTGCCGACGTGCAACCCGTTGTCCGTTTCAAAACACCTTTGGACGGCGTCACCAAATGGACGGACTTGGTCAAAGGCGAAATCTCCATTCCCAACGAAGCGCTTGACGACCTGATTATCGCCCGCGCCGACGGCACGCCGACCTACAACTTCTGCGTTGTCGTGGACGACTACGACATGGGCGTTACCCACGTTATCCGCGGCGACGATCATGTGAACAACACCCCGAAACAAATCAACATCTTAAAAGCCATCGGCGCAAACCTGCCCGAATACGGCCACCTGCCGATGATTCTCAACGAACAAGGCAAAAAAATCTCCAAACGCAGCGGCGATACCGTTGCCATTACCGATTTCGGCGCAATGGGCATCCTGCCCGAAGCCATGCTCAACTATCTAGCACGCTTGGGCTGGGCGCACGGCGATGATGAATTCTTCACGATGGAACAATTCATCGAATGGTTTGATTTGAAAGACGTTTCCCCATCCCCAAGCCGTATGGACTTGAAGAAACTCTACTGGATTAACGGCGAACACATCAAAATCACCGCCAACGAAAAACTGGCCGAAATGGTGAAACCGCGCCTCGCCCTGCGCGATATCCATGAAACAAGCAAGCCTGCTTTGGAAGACGTGTTGGCATTGGTCAAAGACCGCGCCCAAGACCTGAACACACTTGCCGACGAGTGCCTCTACTTCTACGTCAAACAAACGCCGGCCGAAGCAGACGTGCAGAAGCACTGGGACGACGAAGCCGCCGCCCGTATGCTGCGCTTTGCCGAACGCCTCGAAGGGCTGGAAGACTGGAACGCCGAAGCCATCCACGATCTCTTCAAACCTTTCTGCGACGAAGAAGGCATCAAAATGGGCAAACTCGGTATGCCCCTGCGCCTCGCTGTCTGCGGTACGGCAAAAACCCCAAGCGTCGATGCCGTATTGGCATTAATCGGCAAAGAAGAAGTGTTGAAACGGATCCGTTCGTAAGGCATGAATGATAAAAGGCCGTCTGAAATGTTTCAGACGGCCTTTTTATTTTGAACAGGATTTATTTATTCTTCTTCGTTCAGTTTATTTTTATCTTTTTTGCGCCACAGGCCTTTAAACAATGCGCCTGCTGCAACAGCACCGAAAATAATCAGTTTGCCGAATTTAGCCAGTAATGCGCCGACCAAAGCTAATAATCCCAGTTTTTTTGCAGCGATACCGCCAACCAAGGCAGCCAGTCCGTATTCAGCCACTTTGTCGGTTGCGGCATTGAAATCACTGTAGCGCTTGCCTTCATTGAATTCGATATTACCCAACAATTCTTGCACAATAGGTTTGTATTGATCTATGCTTTTCAAATCGGTGATCATAGTCAATTCAATATAGCCTTCGCGTCCCAGCTGGAAAGTATTGTAGTTGATGGCAGGATTGGGATCGGGTTCGTTTTTATTCAGAACGTCAATCGACCAAATCAGACGATGGGTCTTTGCATCATATTGCGGTTTTTCTACCCAGCCGCGTGTTTCCAATTCCGGCAGGTTGCGGGAGGCACGCTCTTTATTTTGTTCCTCGGTGCCTTCTTTCAGTTGCTCGAGCATGGCCTCAACATCCCATTCTTTGGCATCATCGTCTTTGATATAGCCGGAATCGGTAAAGGTTAGGTCTACCATCCAATTAGTATCACCGTCCTCGTTTTCCGACTCGGGGAGAATCAGGCCGTAGCGGTTGGGGTCTGTGGCGTTGCCTGCTTCCCTCATCATGGCATTGGCGCGATTTTTTTTCACAAAGACCATTTTTGCAGGCAGTTTCAGTTTGGCCTGATTGCCCAAATCAACGGTTGCTGGGCCTTGGACGATCTGGTCGTCAACGTAGTTTGCGATAGAGTCTGAGGCTTGTTGCGCTTCTTGCCCGGATGCCTCAACGGCAGAAGCGGTATCAGCGTTGGCTGCAGAAGCCGGTAGGGTTTGGATAGATAGTAGGGCTGCCAAAACGGCATAGGCGAGACGGTTGCTTTTCATCATAGGGTTCTCATGAAAGAAGAATTAAAAAGATGCAGACAGCCGCAACACCATATGCTCCGGCATGACTAAAGGGTAAATTTTACAATAAATAAATCATATTTACATATTTAAATATGACTGTAATTTAAAAAATACAGGAAAGCTTTTTGACGAGAGGCAGAGCCATCATTGTGAAACTCAAAAAGGCCGTCTGAAAATTTTTCAGACGGCCTTTTATAATAAAACCAGAAAATAATGGAATAAGGCGGAGAATATGAGAAAATAATAGCCGCCTGCCTGCCACAACAGTTGATTGAATTAACTTTTATCGGCAGCCTGAATGTCCGGATTGGATAAAATAAGCCGTCAAGAACAAAGACCAACAAGCATATTATGTAAACTTGGCGGCTGAAAAATCGGCTCTGCACTTTACTTTACAAATCAACAACTTTAAAGGAAAACCCATGAAAAAAACCTTACTTGCCCTGATGATGCTATCTGCCGCCGCCGCGTATGCCGGTGAGGCGGAAGACCGTTTGCTGTCCGTCCAATCGGTTTACCGTGCCGCTTTGCATGAGCAAAACAGCAACGACAGCAAAATCATTTCCCTGCAAAGCGATTTGGAAAGCGCGCAGCGCCGTTTACAGGCCGCACAATCCGATATTGACCGTTTGAAAGGCGAAATTCAGACGGCCTTGGCTCAGAAAGAGCAGCAAAATGCCAAGCTGCAACAAGCCGGCCAGATGTTGGACGCGGCTTGGAATGCCGTTTACGGCGTAGGCGGCAGCAAGGCGAATCAATAATTTAGACATTGTATTATTTGCGTTTTACGCTTCTTTTATCATATTTATAAGGAAACCTCATGTCCCTACCCCCCTGCCCGAAATGCCACTCGGAATACACTTACGAAGACGGCACTCAATACGTTTGCCCTGAGTGCGCCCATGAGTGGAACGAGGCCGATGCTGCGGCTGCAAGCGATGATGCCTTGGAAGTCAAAGATGCCAACGGCGCAGTCTTGCAAGATGGCGATACGGTTGTCTTGATTAAAGATTTGAAAGTCAAAGGCAGCTCTATGGTTATCAAGCAAGGCACCAAAGTCAAAGGCATCCGCTTACAAGAGGGCGACCACAATATCGGTTGCAAAATCGATGGCAGCGCGATGAACTTGAAATCTGAGTTCGTCAAAAAAGCCTAAAGATTTTATTTTTGAAAGGCCGTCTGAAATCCGAAGATTAGGATTTCAGACGGCCTTTGTATATTTCATTCAAAATAAAATAAATCTTTATTTAAACTTAAATAAATTGAATAGATTTGAATTTCAGGCCGTCTGAAAAAGCGGTGGCAAAATGTTCCGCACATACGCGGGTGCAAAACCGTTAAAATAACGCTTTCCCCTATTCTACGGAACCATTATGCCTCAGCCGACCGCCAAACAGATTTTGCACGAAGTATTCGGTTATCCCGAATTTCGTGGCAAGCAGGAGGCTATCGTCAATGCTTTGGCCGGTGGCGAGAGTTTGATGGTGCTGATGCCGACGGGCGGGGGCAAGTCTTTGTGTTACCAGATTCCGGCGCTGATGTGCGAAGGCGTGGCGGTTGTCGTATCGCCGCTGATTGCGCTGATGAACGACCAAGTAGCCAGCCTGCATGTGGCCGGGATTGAAGCGGCGGCAGTCAACAGCAGCACATCGGCAGATGAGGCGCGCGATATTGCCGACAAGCTTGCCCAAGGCCGTCTGAAACTGCTTTATGTCGCACCGGAACGCTTGGTTACCGACCGCTTTTTGCGTTTTCTCGACCAACAAACCGTCAGCCTGTTTGCTATTGATGAGGCGCATTGCGTCAGCCAATGGGGACACGATTTCCGCCCCGAATATCAACAGCTCGGCATGCTTGCCGAACGCTATCCGAACGTCCCGCGCATCGCCCTGACCGCTACCGCCGATGCGGCCACGCGCGCCGACATCAAGCATTATCTGCACTTGGACAATGCGCCCGAATTTATCTCCAGCTTTGACCGTCCGAATATTTATTATCAGGTTATCGAAAAAAATAATGGCAAAAAACAATTGTTGGATTTCATCCGCAAGCAGATGCATGGGCAAAGCGGCATTGTGTATTGTTTGAGCCGCAAAAAAGTCGAGGATGTGGCGCAGTTTTTGTGTGAAAACGGCTTGGAGGCGATTCCGTATCATGCCGGTTTGAGCATGGACGTGCGCGAGGAAAACCAACGCCGCTTTACGCATGAAGACAATATTATCGTGGTGGCGACCGTGGCGTTCGGCATGGGCATAGACAAACCCGACGTGCGCTTTGTCGCCCATCTCGATATGCCCCAGAGTGTCGAACATTTCTATCAGGAATCGGGACGCGCCGGCCGGGACGGGCTGCCTGCCGTGAGCTGGCTGTGTTACGGCTTGAACGATTGGGTGTTGCTGCGAGAACGGATTGCCGAAGGCAACAGCGACGAAGTGCAAAAGCAAATCGAAATGCAAAAACTCGATGCCATGCTTTCCGTCTGCGAAACCGCCGCCTGCCGCCGCGTACTGCTGCTCAAACATTTCGGCGAAGAATCCGAACCCTGCGGCCATTGCGACAACTGCCTGCATCCGCCCGTGCGGTTTGACGGTACGGTGTTGGTGCAAAAATTACTCAGCTGCGTGTACCGCGCCGGACAACGTTTTGCCGCTGGTTACATCACCAACCTTTTGCGCGGCAAAAGCGACGATTGGATACAGCGCAACGGCCATGACAAGTTATCCACATTCGGCATTGGCAGCGAACAGACTGACAAAGAATGGCGCAGCGTTATCCGCCAGTGCATCAGCTTGGGCTATCTCACCGTCAATGTCGAGCAACATCAAGCCCTGCAGCTGACCGAAGCGGCAAAAAAAGTCCTCAAGGGCGAAACCGAAGTTATGTTGCGTCCACTGCGCCGCGAAAAAACGGCTACCCAAAAACCGAAAGACGATTGGTTGCGTACCGAGCGCGAAGAGCGTTTGTGGCAGGCATTGCGTCAATGGCGGCAACAACGCGCCCGGGCAGAGGAAGTGCCGGCCTATGTGGTTTGCGGCGACAAAACCCTGCGCGATATTGTCGAAAAAATGCCCCGAAGGTTGGAAGATTTACATCAAATCTACGGCTTGGGTGAGGCGAAAATCAATAAATTCGGTTTGGAGATACTCGACGTTTGCGAAACGGCTGAAGCCGGTACGGTTTCCACAGACAGCGCACAAGTTATCCACAGCTTGAGCGAGCGCGAACAGGCCTTAAAACGGGCTTTGGAAACTTGGCGCGAGCAGCAGGCAAGTGCCGATCAAGTAACGCTGGGTACGGTATTCTCCAACGAAAGCATGGATGATTTGTTGACCAATACGCCTGCCGAACCCATCGACCTTTTAGGTGTGTATAAGCTCGGCGAAAAACGTATAGAGCAATACGGCGAGGGCATTTTAAACATCTGCCGCCCGTTTTCAGACGGCCTGAGTGAAGAGGACAAACGCAAACGCCGATTGATGCGCTGCCTGCTTCAGTGGAACATCGATACTGCCCGCCATGAAGGCCTCGAAGCCTATCAGATATGCAGCAAAGTTACCCTGCGCGCGATTGCCGCCCGACGGCCGCAAGATTTGGCGGAGTTGGCGGAAATCCACGGCATGAATGAGGAGAAAATCGACAAATACGGCGCAGAAATTGTCGAATTGTGTAAACAAGCGGATTGATTGACCGCGTTCATCATTAAAGGCCGTCTGAAACCCAATCAAGCATGGTGTTTCAGACGGCCTTTTGAATTTTTAATCTTTATAAAACAATGAATAAGAAAATAACTTTATTTATTTCGTCAGTTTTTTAAAGCTGCCGCGTCTAAACAGGCATGAAATATGGGATGGTGCCGATTGATTTTTCGTCCCATCCCATTCAACACACATTGATTAGGAAAATAAATGAACACCTCATCCAACCCCTCTTGGCAGGCTGCTTTCGGTTTGTTGACGCTCAGGCTTTTTGCCGCGTATGAATTTCTTGAGTCCGGTTTGGAAAAATGGAACGGGGAAAACTGGTTTGCAGAAATAAACAGTCAATTTCCCTTTCCGTTCAATTTGTTGTCGGATACGGTCAACTGGAATTTGGCCATGTGGGCGGAACTGGTTTTGCCTGCGCTGCTCATCGTCGGCTTGGCAACGCGGCTGTCCGCGCTGGGATTGATGGTCGTAACGGCTGTCGCATGGTCTGCGGTACATGCCGGCTTGGGTTACAATGTGTGCGACAACGGTTATAAAATAGCACTGATTTATTTGGTGGTTTTATTTCCTGTCCTATTGCAGGGCGCAGGCCGTCTGTCTTTGGATGCCCTGCTGAAGAAACGCTGTTGCCGTATCAAGCATTTTCTTTAAGGATTATCTTTAAGGATTAATGGTCGCGGGCCGACTTTAAATGCCCGATATTATCCCTTGATTTATTTAAACTCGTATTTTAAAAAGGAAGTTAAAATGAAAAAAAATGTAGCTGCTGCTTTGGCCGGTGCACTGTCCCTGTCTCTGGCTGCCGGCGTTGTTGCCGCTGATAAACCGTTCAGCAGCAAAGCAGGTGTTCAAAAATCTGCTCAAGGCTCTTGCGGTGCGGTTAAAGCCGGTGAAGGTTCATGCGGTGCAAGCGCTGTTTCTAAAGCAAGCGAAGGCAAATGTGGCGAAGGCAAATGCGGTTCAACCGTGGAAAAAGCCCACGCTAAAAAAGGCAAAGCATCTAAAGCTAAAGCTGCCAAAGTAGTAGAAGGTAAATGCGGCGAAGGTAAATGCGGTTCTAAATAATCCTGCAACATACCTTTAACAAAGTCGCATTTTATAAACAAAAATGCGACTTTGTCGTTCATACGGCATCATAACAGGACATCACCATGATTCAACACGCAGGCTTGGGCTACCGCCGCGACTTGGCGGAAGACTTCCTCTCGCTTTCAGACGACAGCCCGATACGCTTTATCGAAGCCGCCCCCGAAAACTGGCTGAAAATGGGCGGCAGGGCGCGCAAACAGTTTGACCGCGTGGCGGAACGGCTGCCGCTGGCGTTGCACGGATTATCCATGTCGTTGGGCGGACAAGCACCGCTGGATACTGCCTTGATAGACGGAATCAAAGAAATGATGCGCCGTTATGACTGCACGTTTTTCTCCGACCATTTGAGCTATTGCCACGACGGCGGTCATCTTTACGATTTGTTGCCGCTGCCTTTCACTGATGAGATGGTGAAACATACCGCGCGCCGTATCCGCGAAGTGCAAGACCGTTTGGGCTGCCGCATCGCCGTGGAAAACACCTCCTACTACCTGCATTCTCCGCTTGCCGAGATGAACGAAGTCGAGTTCCTCAACGCGGTTGCCCGTGAAGCCGACTGCGGCATTCATTTGGATGTGAACAATATTTACGTCAACGCCGTCAATCACGGCCTGTTGTCGCCCGAAGCCTTTTTAGAAAATGTGGACGCAGAGCGCGTGTGCTATATCCACATTGCCGGACATGACGTCGAAACGCCGGAATTGTTGATTGATACGCATGGCGCGGCGGTTTTGCCGACCGTTTGGGATTTACTCGAACTGGCCTATGCCAAACTGCCGACGATTCCGCCCACCCTGTTGGAACGCGATTTCAATTTCCCGCCTTTTGCCGAACTCGAAGCCGAAGTCGCTAAAATCGCCGACTATCAAATGCGTGCCGGAAAGGAATACCGCCGTGCAGCCTGAAACCTCCGCCCAATATCAACACCGCTTTGCCCAAGCCATACGCGAAGGCAAAGCCGAAGACGGATTGCCGCAAGAGCGTCTGAACGTCTATATCCGCCTGATACGCAACAATATTCACAGCTTTATCGACCGCTGTTATACCGAAACGCTGCAATACTTTGACAGCGAAGAATGGGGCCGTCTGAAAGAAGGTTTCGTCCGTGACGCGCGCGCCCAAACGCCCTATTTTCAAGAAATCCCCGGCGAGTTCCTCCAATATTGCCAAAGTCTGCCGCTTTCAGACGACCTCTTGGCATTGATGGACTTTGAACACACTCAGCTGCTCGCCGAAACCGCTCAAATCGACAGCCAAGCAGTCCATACAGATTCAGACGATTTAGCGTACACCCTTTCTTCCGCCGCCTTTGTGCGCCGTTATCAGTATGATGTGACGGACGAATTGCAGGAGGCGGAAACTGCCGTTTTGGTGTGGCGCGATAAGGAAGACGACGTGATGTATCAAACGCTCAACGATTTCGACGCCTTATTGCTGGAAACGCTGGCAGAGACGCCCACTTCCCTAAACGGCCTGCAAACCATGCTGGCAGAGTTCATGCCGTCTGAAAACACTTGGCAGGACGCATTAAGGCAAAAATGGACAGAATGGCTGGAACAGGGCATTTTGGTTGCAGCATAAATCAAAGCCGTCTGAAACGGGCGCAGTCGGTTTCGGTAAAACAAAAATACTACTGAAATCGTTTATAGATTCAATCGCATGCTCTTGCCGTATCAGCGTAAAATCAGAAGCATATTGATCATTCATTTCATACTGATACATTATGGCCCTACCCGAACTGACCGATGCCGAGCTTGCCGAATCCCGCAAACTGCTGCTGCGCTTTGCCCAGATCCAGCTGCCCGACCGCCCCGATTTGGCGGAAGACCTCGTACAGGAAACCATGCTTTCCGCTTACCGTGCGGCCGAGGGTTTCAAAGGCGGCGCCCAAGTGAGCAGCTGGCTGTTTGCAATCTTAAAAAACAAAATTACCGACTGCCTGCGCCAAATCGGGCGGCAACGCCAAGTTTTCGTCACGCGCGACGAGGAAGCCTTGGATGAAGCCTTTGAAGGACATTTTGCCGCCGACGGTCATTGGACGGACGAAGGACAGCCTCAGGGTTGGGACTCGCCCGAAGCCAGTTTGAACAATAAAGAGTTCTACCAAGTTTTACAGACCTGCCTCTACCATCTGCCGGAAAACACCGCCCGCGTGTTTACTATGAAAGAAATTCTCGGTTTTTCAAGCGATGAAATCCGCGAGCAATGCGGCATCAGCCATGCCAACTATCACACCATCATGCACCGCGCGCGCGAAACCTTGCGCCAGTGCCTGCAAATCAAATGGTTCTCCCATGCCTGACAGGAAAACGCCATGAAAAAATGCCGCAAAATAACCGATCTGATTTCCAAACAGCAAGACCAAGTACGCCTCAGTCTTTTTAACCGCATTGCCCTCGCTGTGCACCTGTCTCTCTGCCCCCGTTGCCGCGAATATAAGAAACAGCTCGAATTAATCAGCAATGCCATGCATAAGATGTTTCGATGATTCAAAAAAGCCGTCTGAAACCTGCCCCTGTCAGTTTCAGACGGCCTTTTTGTATCTGCTTATTTATCGCTAACTTGGAATAAGCCGTGGCTGGCCGCTCACTTTTTTAGCTGCATTTATTTTCAAACTTGCGCCGTTGGCCTTTGTTTTTTGAGGCATGGCTGCGGATTTTGATACGGTAGAACAAGATAAAGGCCGTCTGAAAGATGAATCTCAGACGGCCTTTTTCACGGCTTTTAGTGTTGTTCTTCCGGCTCGGGTTCGTCTTTGCCGAACCAGTTGTCAAAGCGGATGGTGTATTTCAACTCGCCGCCGGACGAGCGCGTGCCGATGCGGGCAACGGCTTGGATGGCGCGGGTCAGTTGGTACACGAGTTTGACGGATTGTTCGGCGCTGGAGATGCCGTATTCGTAACCTGCGTAGAGGTTGTTGGTGAGCTGTTTGCCGACGGTCAGGACTTGTTCGGCAGGATTGAGCTCGCCGGTTTGAGCGTTGCGGCTGCGTTTGCTGGTAAAGCCCAAATCATCCACGAGGCCGATGCGGTCGTTGACTTGGCCGGCAAGCAGCGCGCTGGCGGCCGCAGAGAGCGTGGCGTTGTCACCGTCGCTGCCGCTGCTGGCACGGTTGAGGATGAGCCAGGAGAGTTTGTCTTTTTCACTCATGGCTTCCTTCGCAACCAAGGTCACGCGCGGATTGTTGAGGCTGCCGAGAACTTCGACACCTGCGCCGACCGGGGAGAGACGGCGTTCGGCACGGATGTTAAGGTTCGGATCGGTCAGCGGGCCGACGAAGGAAACCGCACCTTTGGTGATGTCGAGGTCTTGGCCGTAGGCTTTGTAGCGGCCTTTGACAACGCGCACGGTACCGACGCCTTGGACGGCTTCGCCGGGGCGGGACGTGATGGTCAGTTTGCCGCCGATGGTAACGTCTGCGCCGTAGCCGACAAAGCGGACATTGTCGTTGATGTTCAAGACAAGGTTCAGATTAATCGGCGTGGTGGCCGTTGCTTCTTTTTTGGTTTCGCCCAGTACAACCACGTCGTCATCGAGGGTCGGCATGGAGGATTTTTGCGAACCAAACCTGCCGTAGTCGGTGTTGAGCGTGCCGTTGAGCGATACGCCTTTTTCCGGATTGTAGAGGACTTTGGCCGCGCCGGAGAGCTGCAGTTGGCGGTTTGGCCGCGAGAGGGTGCGGTATTTGTCGAAGACGATGTCTACGTCGACATCGGGGTTGGCATTGGCAAGGTTGACCGCGCCTTTGAGCTCAATCGTGCCGCTACGGTGGAATTTGAGGCTGTCGATCACCCATTTTTGACCCTGCAGGCGCGAACGCAATACGCCGTTGTCGAGAATCAGGCCTTGGGTTTGATGGCGGTAATAGAGGTTGTCGCCATTAATCAGGCCGCTCAGTTGCGGATCGTTCAGACGGCCTGCCAAGTTGACGGCGGCGTTCAGACGGCCTTTGAGGGTTTGGCCGACGGGCAGGAAGTTGCGGAAGACTTCGAGGTTGGCAACGTTCAGGTTGAGTTTGCCGCTCAGGGGGGCGGTGTCGAAGCTGGTACCCTGACCGATGTTGACAGTACCGTCGGCACGGCCGTAATTGGTTTGGAGGTCGAGGTTGCTGTTGACGGTAGGCGAACCGAGTCGGCCGCCGATGGTGGCGGTCGCGTTCAGACGGCCTGCAATGCCTTGGGCTGTCGCCGGCATAAAGGATTTGAGCGAGCCCAAATCGGGAATGCTGATATTGACTTTGCCGCTGACAGGGGCGTTGTTGATGTTGTTGCCGAACTGCTGGGCGATGCCGAGCGTGCCGTCAACTTTGCCGAAGCGGGTGTTGCCTTCCAGCGTGCTGTCGATGCGGCCGTTTTGGAAACGGGTACGCAGGGCGAGTGCGGAAAGCCCCAAAGGCTGTTTGTTTTTCGGGTCTTTGCTCGGCAGGATGATGTCGCCGCTTTGACGGTTGATGTTGAGAAAGCCGCGCGCGTTTTGACTGTACGCCAAATCCCAGTCGCCGCCCAAGACGAGGTTGTGTTCGATAGGCGGAGTGTAGAAGTTGTGTAATTCGGTAATGTGCAGATTTTGTGCGCTGCCTTTACTGGTAATGCCGGCTTTCTTGTCCCAAACGAAATTTTGCAGGTTGAGGTTGCCGCCCATGGCCGCCCAGCGCGCGCTGCTGAGGGAAACGCGTTCGCTGCCGGCTTCGAGGTTGAGGCGGTTTTGCAGTTTGAGGTTGAACGCGCCGTTGATGTCGAGCGTGTCTACCGTGCCTTTCCATTGGGTTTGGTCTTTGTTGAGGCCGCCGGTGGCGTCGAGGTCGAGCTTGTAGCGTTTGTTGTCCACCGCCATGCTGCTGTTGCCGCGGATGTGGTGGTGCGAACCTGTGCCGCTGATGAGCAGGTTGACGTTGTCAATCATGGCCGCGCCGCCGGAGACGGCGATGTGTTCGCCTTTAATATCGGCACTCAACGGACGGTTGGTGTCGGGCGAACCTTTAAGCTTGAAGTCGAGGGTACGGATGTTGACGGTATCGGCGACTTTGAAGTTGCGCGCTTCGCCGTTCAAATCGGCTTCAAGGGTTTTGAGACCGTCTGAAAAACTGCCGGAGATGTAGCCGCGCGCGTTGAGCAGGCCGCCCAAGCCGAAGCCGAAACGCGACAAATCGGGGGCGGTAATGTTGAGGTTGAGGCGGTCGCCTTTTTTGCCAAAGCTGCCGTTAGTTTTGACGATGTTGCTGCCGAGGGTCAGGTCGGTCAGGGCGCGCGAGAGGTGTTTGTTTTCATAGGCGACGTCGGCTTTGCCGCTGAGCGGAACGCCGTTGAGCGTACTCGGTGCGAACTGCATTTTACCGGCGAATTTCTCTTGCGCCAGTATGCCGGTCAAGTTGATGTTGCCGTTGACGCTGCCTTGCGGAAGCTGCGGATCGATGCGCGCAGGGTTGAAGGCTTTGCTGACGATGTCCAGCTGCAGTTTGCGGTCTTTGAAGAGTTCGAGCGAGCCTTTGGCGTTGAGTTCGCCGCCGTTTTGCGGAACCAGGCGGACTTTGTCGAGCTTGAGTGTGCGCTGGCCGAGCTGTTTGTCGGTTTGGAAAAACAGCATGCCGTCTGTACGCGCGAATCCGCTGTCGAGATTCCAGTTGACGACGGGGGAGGAGGTTTCGCCTTTGACGTCGATACTGCCGTTCAGACGGCCTGCGATGTTTTGACGGACAAAGTCGTCTGCGCCGGTATTGTTGATGCCCAGTGCGAGTTTGAGTTGGTCTTGGGCGGTATCGATAGAGCCGGATACATCGATGCTGCCGTCTTTGAGCAGGCCGACGCCGATGTCTTCGATTTTGACCGTGCCTTTATCGTCGACGATGAATTCGCCGAGGATGCGTTTGACGGGGATATGGTTTTCATCGGCAAAACCGGCTTGGTCGTTTTCCAAGTCAATCGAGCCTTCCAACGCAACGCCGTCGGTAAAGGACGGAATGGTGGTGGCGTCGAAATTCAGGCGCGCTTTGGGCAGGGTGGGCAGGAAGGCCTGCGGATTGATGTTGGAACCTTTAACCAGGATTTCGCCGACGGTTTCGTTGAGGCTGTCGGCGAATGGGTGGATGGTGGATTTGGCAGACAAATGAACATTGTCGCCGTCGAGCAGTAGGTCGGTGTACACGTCTTGCAGGCTGCCCCACAGGCGCACCGTGCCGTGTATGGTTTCGCCCTCAAGCTGGCCTTTGGTGTAGATGGCGGTATTGAGGACGTAGGGTTTGTTCAAACCGAGCACCACCGCGCCTGTCGAGCTGCTCCAGGGCGTGTCGGCGGTTTTGATGTGGAGGCGGTGTTCTTTTTTGTCGTAATGATAGGCTGCGTGCAGATGGTCGAGATAGACGCTCTGCTTGTCAAAACGCTTGCCTACGCTGATTTTGCCGGTTTCCAAACGGTCGAGATAGGCGGTAACGGGCAGGTCTATGCTGTCAGGCAGGCCTTTTGAAGGCTCTTCTTCTTTGGGCGGCGTGCGCTTGGTCACAATGGCGATGTCGCCGGCCACGACTTCGGTAATGTGCAAAGACGGACGGAACAGCTCGGACGGTTTCCAATCAAAGCGGAAGCTGCTGATTTTGACATCCGCACCTTCTGTTTCAATCAACCATTTGTCGCCTTCAAAACCTTCAATCAGCGTGCCTTTCAGTGTGTCCGAAGAGATTTTGACGCCGAACCATGACGGGATCTTGTACAAACCGAAATGCAAACCCGATTCCGTACCGACCAGCCAGCCGATTGCGCCGGCAGAAACGGTCAATACGCTCAAGGCGGACAGGACAAAGCCGCGTAACAGGCGTTTTTTGCGCTTTGGCGGGGCGGGCTGTTGTTCAGACGGCGTGGAAGTGTTTGCAGTATCGGTCATGATATTTTTCTGTTTGTCTGTTGTTCAGACGGCCTGGAATGGCTGAGGCCATCTGAAAGAATGGATGGTGTATGTTTGTTAAAACCTTGTGCCTAAGCTGATGTGCCAGCGGATTTTCTTGTCGTGATGGCCGTAGGCAATGTCGAAGGAGAACGGCGCAACCGGGCTGAACCAGCGCACACCCAAGCCGGTACCGTGTTTTAAGGTCATGTGTTTGAAGTTGCTTGTCGCATCGCCGACATCGTGGAAGATGGCGCCGGAGAAGCTTTTGGTAACCGGGAATTGATATTCGAGGCTGCCGACCACCAAGGCGCGTTGCGGCAGGACGGAGCCGTTGGGGCCTGCCAAGCCGATGCTGTCGAGTTCGTAACCACGTACGGAAGTCGCGCCGCCGGTGCGGAACATCAGGCTGGACGGTACTTCTTCGCCTTCGCGGGCATAAACGTAGCCTGCCTGTCCGCGTACGATGAATGTACCGAGTTTTTTGTTTTCAGGCGTGAAGAAATAGCCTGCGCGTGCTGTAGCGCGTGCCATTTGGGTGGAGGAGAGGAGTTTGCCCAAAGTCGTGCCGATTTTGCCGTCGAGGTAGTAGCCGTTTTGAGGATGCAGCTCGGTTTCGATGCTTTGCCGTTTCCATGAGGCGGTCAGCATGGTGGCATGGCTTCGGCCCAAATCGTAGCTGGTGTCGGGGACTTTACGGTCTTCGGTAATAAATTCGAGGCCGAAGCGGGCATCGATATTGTTGCGGTCGCGGACATACCAAATACCGCTGGTCAGGGCGCGTTTTTCAAGGTTTTGCGTGGTCGAGCGGTTGTAGGAAACGTTGCTGGTCCAGTAGTTGCCGCGGTTGTTGCGCGGCTGGCTGATACCGGCGGCCAGCGTGGTTTCGTATTTGTCCATGTCCCAAACGACCGAACCGATGTAGCCTTTGTTGAAGAGGTTGTAATAGTCGTAGGCGATGCGGCCGCCGATTCCGTATTCGGAGTCGTAGCGGATACCGGTTTCCAGTTTGTGGCGTTTGACTTCGGTCACGTTGATTTTGACGGGAACGCGGTCGCCTTGCAGTTGGTCGAAGTCGGCTTGTACGGACGCGCCGGAATAGTGGCCGTTTTGTTCGAGCGCCTGTTGCAGGTCGAGGATTTTGTCTAAGTCGTAAGGCGAACCGGGTTGGAAGCGCGCCATGCCGGAAACCACGCTTTCAGGGTAGCGGCGCGTGCCGGTGATTTGGAACTCGCCGAAGTAAATCGGGCGGTTGCTCTCCACGATGACGTTTAAGTCGGCCTTCTGGGTATTGGGATTGATGGTGGCCTGGGTGGTGGTGAGTTTCGCCAATGGATATTTTTTGCGTGTTACCGCGCTGAGGACGGAGGTTTTACTCGCATTCCAGCCGTCTTGGTCGAAGTTTTCGCCGACGGGCTGCTGCCAGTTTTCCATCGCATTTTGGTAGTACTCGGCCAAGTTGTCGTCATTCAATACGTCGCCGAGGATGGCCACGCTGACGTTGTCGACTTTGGTGCGCGGGCCGGGGGTGACGTTGACGGTGTAGCTCTCGCCGTGGTCTTGAATACTGACGTTGCTGTTGAAGTAGCCTTTGGTCCGGAGCATGGTTTTGACGTTGTCGGGCGCCTCTTCGGCGAGGAAGCCGACCTGCTCTTTGTCCAGCTCCTCATCCTGCTGCTGGGTAATCAGCGGCAGGTATTCTTCAAGCATTTCTTTGACTTCGCTGTCTTGGGTGTCGATTTTGACGGGGAATTTGGGCTTGAGTTTGCCTGTTTGGTCGTCTTTGGGCTGCTTGGGCATTTCGGATTCGGGAACAGCCTCGTAGTCTTCCGCTTTGGGAACGGAAGTATCTACTGCCAACGCGTGTCCGTAGGCGAGCGCCAATGATGCAAATAAAACAGGGTAGGTCAGTTTGGTCATGATGTGTGTTCGACAGCGACAATTCTTCAGTTTGGGGATTTTAACATTATTTCTGCAAGGTTTCAGGCTATGGTTATAAACGGAAATTTAGCGCGATAACGTTGTCAAATGCGACTTAAAGGGCGGATTTTGGTTTGTTTCTATCTGATTGTAATATTTATGTTTTTGTATTTTTACTGGTGAAGTTGCCTTTGTATTCGGCCTTATGGCGCAGATTTCGGGCCGTCTGAAAGCAAGATATAGAGAATAAAGCAACGGTATGGGTATATTCTAAGAGTAGGGTTTGAGCAGATTTGACTGTATTTTTGGCATAAAGTGCCAATTGTGTCATAAATGTTAAACTTTAATGCCGTTTTTGTGAGGTGTGCATGAAAACCTCGCCGACAAATGATTTTTTATTTTAGAATGTAAGACTTTTTTAACATATCTTTAAATTGAAGGAACGGATATGGCAAGTGGCAATCCGATTTTGAACGCGCTCAATCGCGTCAGCCTGGTGGCGCAAATCGCCATCGGCTTGGTTTTAGGTATTATTGTGGGTGCAGTTTCGCCGCAAGTCGGTATCAGCGCAGGACTGCTGGGCAGCCTGTTTGTCGGTGCGCTTAAGGCTATCGCGCCGATTTTGGTATTTGTTTTGGTGACTGCCGCCATTGCGCAACACCAAAAAGGCAATCAGGCTCACATCAAACCGATTTTGATTTTGTATATTTTCGGTACGTTTGCTGCGGCTGTGGTGGCAGTCATTGCCAGTATGGCATTCCCGACCACGCTGATTCTGCGTACGGCCGGCGATGTATCCGTTGCGCCGCCTTCCGGCATTGTCGAAGTGCTGAAAACGCTGCTGATGAATTTGGTGGCCAACCCGATTAACGCGCTGGCCAATGCCAACTATATCGGCATTTTGGCTTGGGCTTTGGTATTGGGCGCGGCTTTGCGCCATCACGGTTCGGATACGACCCGCCAAGTGGCGGCCGACTTGGCCGATACCGTTTCGACGGTTGTGAAGTGGATTATCCGTTTTGCGCCGCTGGGTATTTTCGGCTTGGTGTCTTCTACTATTGCGGAAACCGGTTTTGAAGCGCTTGCCGGCTATATGCAGCTGTTGGCCGTATTGCTCGGCTGTATGCTGTTTATCGCTTTGGTGGTCAACCCGATTATTGTGTGGACGCAAATCCGCAGCAATCCTTTCCCGCTGGTGTTTACCTGCCTGCGCGAAAGCGGCGTGTATGCCTTCTTCACCCGTTCTTCCGCCGCCAACATCCCTGTGAACATGGCATTGGCGAAAAAACTGGGCCTGCACGAAGACACTTACTCTATCTCCATTCCATTGGGTGCAACCATCAATATGGCCGGTGCGGCAATCACCATTACCGTTTTGGCGATGGCTGCGGCGCACACGCAAGGCATTACGGTTGACTTCGCCACTGCCCTGCTGCTGAGCCTGGTGGCCACCGTCAGCGCGTGCGGTGCATCCGGTGTGGCCGGTGGCTCATTGCTGCTGATTCCTTTGGCGTGCAGCCTGTTCGGTATCGATAACGATGTGGCCATGCAGGTGGTTGCTGTCGGCTTCATCATCGGCGTGATTCAAGACTCTGCAGAAACTGCGTTGAACTCTTCCACCGACGTTTTGTTTACTGCCGCTGCCGATTTGGGCCGTCAACGTAAAGAGTGATTTTAGGGTTAACCTAAATCCAGCAAAGGCCGTCTGAAAAGTTTCAGACGGCCTTTGTTTTATGCCAATCAAAGGGATTTTTAGATGGTTAAGCCGATAGATTGGTTTGATCGGACTGACGGTATACGCTGTCATCAGTCGGATTTTTCCCGTAAAATACAGTCTTGAATGTATTTGAACACCTCTTTCAGACGGCCTGACCGTCTTATCACATTTGCAAAAACAATGATTAAAAAAATATTCTCATGGTTCGAGTCCCGCATCGACCCTTATCCCGAAGCCGCTCCGAAAACGCCAGAAAAAGGGTTGTGGCGGTTTATTTGGAGCAACATTGAAGGCGTGCGCAAATGGATTGCCGTGTTGGCCGTGTTTACGGTCGGCGTCGGCATCATGGAAGCCTTGATGTTCCAATTTATGGGTAAGGTAGTCGACTGGCTCGGCACTTATACGCCGCAAACGCTGTTTGTCGAAAAAGGCCATGCATTAATCGGCATGATGGCCATGGTGGCATTTTTTGCCGTTTGGACCTTTTTCGCTTCCAATGTGCGCCTGCAAACCCTGCAAGGCGTGTTCCCCATGCGCCTGCGCTGGAATTTCCACCGCCTGATGCTGGGTCAAAGCCTGGGCTTTTATCAGGACGAATTTGCAGGACGCGTGTCCGCCAAAGTGATGCAAACCGCGCTGGCGCTGCGCGATGTCGTGATGACCGTCGCCGATATGGTTGTGTATGTGCTGGTGTACTTCATCACTTCCGGCGTGATTCTGTCCTCATTCGATGCCTGGCTTATCGTGCCGTTTATCTGCTGGATGATTGGATTCGCGATGATTATGCGCTTCCTGATTCCCAAACTCGGCAAAACCGCTGCACGTCAAGCCGATGCGCGCTCGCTGATGACCGGCCGCATTACCGACGCCTATTCCAATATCGCCACCGTCAAACTCTTCTCCCACGGCGCACGCGAGGCCGCTTATGCCAAGCAGTCGATGGAAGAGTTTATGGTAACCGTCCATGCCCAAATGCGTTTGGCAACGCTGCTGTACACCTGCAGCTTTATCGTCAACAGCTCGCTGACCGTCGGCACGACCGCCTTGGGTATTTGGCTTTGGTATCACGGCCAAGTCGGCGTAGGCGCAGTCGCCACCGCCACGGCCATGGCATTGCGTGTGAACGGTTTGTCGCAATACATCATGTGGGAGTCTGCCCGATTGTTTGAAAACATCGGTACCGTCAACGACGGCATGGCCACCCTGTCCAAACCACACACCATCCTCGACAAGCCGCAAGCCCTGCCGCTGAAAGTCACCCGAGGCGAAATCAAGTTTGATCACGTCGATTTCTCCTACGAAGCAGGCAAACCGCTCCTCAACGGCTTTAATCTGAACATCAAACCCGGCGAAAAAGTCGGCTTGATCGGCCGCAGCGGCGCGGGTAAATCCACCATCGTCAACCTGCTCCTGCGTTTTTACGAACCGCAAAGCGGCACGATTTCGATCGACGGCCAAAACGTGGACAGCGTTACCCAAGAAAGTCTGCGCGCCCAAATCGGTTTGGTAACGCAAGATACCTCCCTGCTGCACCGCTCCGTCCGCGACAACATTATCTACGGCCGTCCCGATGCGACCGAAGCCGAAATGATTTCTGCCGCCGAACGCGCCGAGGCCACCGGTTTTATTCCTAACTTAAGCGATGCCAAAGGCCGACGCGGCTATGATGCACACGTTGGCGAACGCGGCGTGAAACTTTCCGGCGGCCAGCGCCAACGCATCGCCATCGCCCGCGTTATGCTCAAAGACGCGCCGATTCTGTTGCTTGACGAAGCCACCAGCGCGCTCGACTCCGAAGTCGAAGCCGCCATCCAAGAAAGCCTCGACAAAATGATGGAAGGCAAAACCGTGATTGCCATCGCCCACCGCCTCTCCACCATCGCCGCGATGGACCGTCTCATCGTCTTGGACAAAGGCCGCATTATCGAAGAAGGCAGCCACACCGAGTTGCTCAAGAAACAAGGCCTGTACGCCAAACTTTGGGCACACCAAAGCGGCGGCTTCTTGAGTGAGCATGTCGAGTGGGAAAACAATTAAACGCTTTGAAAGAAGATAAAAGGCCGTCTGAAAACATTTTCAGACGGCCTTTATTAATGAAGCAAAGGGCAGCTGGGATAACCGCTTTTTCAGTTGAAACCTTAGTTTTTTACAGCCCCAGCGACCAAGCATTTTGGTGTTCGGACAAGTCTTCCAAGCGGTTTTCGTAATGGGCGAAGATTTCTTCGATAATTTCGTCTTCGTCGTCGATGACGCGGATCAGGTTCAAATCCTCTTCCAAAATCAGGTTTCTACCCAACAACTGCTCGCGTATCCAGTCCAACAACCCTGCCCAAAATGCTTTGCCCACTAAGATAATCGGGCGGTCGGGCGTTTTGCCGGTTTGCACCAAGGTCAGGCTTTCAAACAATTCGTCCAATGTGCCGAAACCGCCAGGCATAACGACATACGCCACGGCGTGTTTGACGAACATGACTTTGCGCGGGAAGAAGTGTTGGAATTTAATCGACAAATCCTGATACGGATTGGCTTTTTGCTCGTGCGGCAACACGATATTCAGCCCCACCGCCGGGCTTGCGCCTGCAAACGCGCCTTTGTTGGCCGCTTCCATAATGCCCGGTCCGCCGCCGGAAATGACGGAAAATCCGGCATCCGACAGTTTGCGTGCCAAGCGTAATGTAAACTCGTAGTCGGGATGGTTTTCAGGCGTGCGCGCGCTGCCGTAAATGCTGACGGCTGGCTGAATGGCGCGCAATTCTTCGCCGGCTTCGACAAATTCGGAAATAATCTTCAATACATGATACGACTCGCGCGCCTGAATATCGCGGCGTGTTTCGTCGGGCAGCATGGGTTTGGGCAGTTTTTTGAGCAGGCTCACGGCTTTTCCTTTGTGTTTTTATGTACAGTATTGTAACCCGAAAGGGGCGGGCCGTCTGAAAGTTGGGTTTCGGCGGCAAGTGTGCCTGCCACATTTTCAAAAGCCCGTTACAATATCTGCTTTTATTTTTACTGCTTTGCCATGCTTGATATTATCCACCGCGACAGTCGCACCGTTGCCGTCAACAAACCTGCCGGAATGCTGGTGCACCGAAGCTGGTTAGACAAACACGAAACCCGTTTTGCCGTGCAGACCCTGCGCGACCAAATCGGGCAGCACGTCTATCCCGTCCACCGCCTCGACCGCCCGACTTCCGGCGTCTTGCTGTTTGCCCTCGATACGGAAGCCGCACGGTTATTGACGCAGCAGTTTGAAAACAAAACCATCGAAAAAACGTATTGGGCGATTGTTCGCGGTCATCTGCCTTCAGACGGCCTGATTGATTACGCCCTCAAATATATGCCCGACAAAATCGCCGAAGCGCAGACCGAAGCCACATTGCAGGAAGCACAAACCGCCTACCGTTGTCTGGCGCAAACCGAGTTGCCGTTCCAATCCGCCCTGCGTTATCCGACCTCGCGTTATTCGTGGGCCGAACTCACGCCGCACACCGGCCGCAAACACCAACTCCGCCGCCATATGAAACACATTTTCCACCCCATCGTCGGCGACACCAACTACGGCGATTTGCGCCAAAACCATGCCGTTGCCGAACATATCGGCACGCAACGCTTAATGTTGCACGCGCGAAGCCTCAGTTTTCAAAGCATAGAAAACGGCAGCCGGATGACCGTGCAAGCGCCGATAGACAACGACTGGCGGCTTTGGATGGAAAAATTCAAAACCGAGGCCGTCTGAAAACCCGAACCGCACATTTTCAGACGACCCGGTCATGGAAAAAAACAGGCAAATCCCTTACAATACGCCCCTAAAATTTTGAAAGAACACAAGAATCATGGAAGCCGAAGTAATCAACCAGCTTAACAACACCCTAAACGACCTGGAGAAGCGCAGCGAAGACATCCGCGTCTATATGGACTACCAAGGCAAAAAAGACCGCCTTGAAGAAGTCGTCGGCCTCTCCGAAGACCCGGAACTGTGGAACGACCCCAAACGCGCCCAAGAAATCGGCAAAGAGCGCAAAATCCTCGAAGGCATCGTGGTAACCCTCGACAACATCGCCACAGGCATCGAAGACAACCGTATGTTGATCGAAATGGCCGTCGAAGAAAACGATGAAGAAGGTTTCGCCGCCGTGCAGGAAGACGTGGCCGGTTTGGAAAAACAAATGGCCGACCTCGAATTCAAACGAATGTTCAACCAGCCAGCCGACCCGAACAACTGCTTTATCGACATCACCGCAGGCGCAGGCGGTACCGAAGCCGAAGACTGGGCAGGTATGCTGTTCCGCATGTACAGCCGCTACGCCGAGCGCAAAGGCTTCAAAATCGAAATCCTTGAAGAAGACAACGGCGAAATCGCGGGCATCAACCGCGCCACCATCCGCGTGGAAGGCGAATACGCCTACGGCTTGCTGCGTACCGAAACCGGCGTCCACCGCTTGGTGCGCTACTCACCGTTTGACTCCAACAACAAACGCCATACGTCGTTCTCATCCGTGTTTGTTTATCCCGAAATCGACGACTCCATCGAAATTGAAATCAACCCTGCCGATTTGCGTATCGACACTTACCGCGCATCCGGTGCAGGCGGTCAGCACATTAACAAAACCGACTCCGCCGTGCGTATTACCCACGAGCCGACCGGGATTGTGGTGCAATGTCAAAACGACCGTTCGCAACACGCCAACAAAGCCGCCGCGATGGAAATGTTGAAATCCAAACTGTACGAATTGGAAATGCGCAAACGCAACGAAGAGAAGCAGGCGTTGGAAGAAGGCAAGTCCGATGTGGGTTGGGGCAGCCAAATCCGCTCATACGTTTTGGATTCCTCACGCATTAAAGACCTGCGTACAGGCTACGAAGTCGGCAACACCAAAGCCGTATTGGACGGCGACTTGGACGGCTTCATCGAAGCCAGCCTGAAACAAGGTGTGTAAACCGTAAGAGATAAACAGGCCGTCTGAAATCTTTCAGACGGCCTGTTTATTGTTGAATATGGCAGTAATTACACCCAACTTTGATGATTTATATTTCCAGCAGGCAAAAGGTTTTATCTATTTGCATAAGCTAAAGTCTTATCAGCCTAAATGGAATACTGAACGCAGTAAATATATCCGTTTTCGGTTACATGAAAAATACACTAAAAATTAACGGGTTTTTGAATATGTAGGGCATGACGGGGATGGCCACGATATGCTTGTTATGTGGGTATTGAGTTCTTTTTTAAATGCGAATATTAATCTTTCTGTAAAAATATGCTTTTTAATGTTTTGCAAATGCAAAGATTGGCGGTAATATATAGTTTCTATAAAAATGATTGGTAGGTGCAATAGGCCGTCTGAAGCCTGATCCTGTCCGATATATTAGGAGAACTTATTAAATGTCCGGTCAAAAGCTGTCTTCTGCCGAGAAAACTTTCTTCGGCCATCCTTTGCAATTATCCACCCTATTCCATATTGAGCTGTGGGAGCGTTTTTCCTTCTACGGTATGCAGGGCATCCTGCTGATTTATCTGTATTACACCGCGAATCAAGGCGGTTTGGGTATGGATAAGGCTTTGGCCGGCGGTATCGTTGGCGCATACGGTGGCAGCGTTTACCTGTCCACCATTCTCGGCGCATGGTTAGCCGACCGCATTTGGGGCGCGGAGCGTACCCTGTTTATCGCCGGCATTGTCGTAATGATCGGCCATATTTTATTGGCGATTGTGCCGGGCTTGATGGGATTGCTGTTGGGCTTGGTGTTTATCGCGCTGGGCAGCGGCGGCGTGAAATCGTCTGCCGGTTCGATGGTCGGTTCTTTGTATGAACGGGACGACCTGCGAGAATTGCGTGATGCCGGTTTCTCCATTTTCTATATTTCCATCAATATTGGCGGTTTCTTAGGCCCTTTGTTGACCGGTATTTTGCAAGACAGAATGGGTTTCCATTACGGTTTCGGCGCAGCGGCCGTCGGTATGGCATTTGGCCTGCTGTGGTATTCGCGCGGCCGTAAAAACCTGCCGCATACGCCGGCTCCGAATCCGTTGCGTCCTGAAAAGATACAGACTGCTATAGCTGTCGGCGTGTTGCTGGTTTTGGTGTTGAGCAGCGTGATTGCTTCCGGCGCGCTCAATCTTGAGAACTTTTCACGCTGGCTTTTGGGCGTGGTCATTATCACCGTTATCGCTTATTTTGCACGCCTGCTGGGCAGCAGCCAGGTTGAGGCAGCCAATAAACGTTACATCATGGCCTATATTCCGCTGTTTTTGACTATTTGTATGTTCTGGGCGGTTTGGTTTCAGGTGTACACCGTTGCAACGGTTTATTTTGACGAAACGGTTGACCGTACTTTCTTCGGCTTTACCGTGCCTGTTTCATGGAAAGATTCGATACAGGCCATGTGGGTGGTTCTCTTTTCCGGCGTGATGGCCACGGTGTGGACGAAAATGGGCAAACGCCAACCTAAAACACCGTTGAAGTTTGCACTGGCCATGTTGGTAACCGGCGCCTCTTATTTGTGTTTCATTCCGTATATTTCATCCGAGACCCCGATGCCGATTATCGTGTTTATGCTGATGTTGCTGGCAATTACGATAGGCGAGTTGATGCTGTCGCCGATTTCGCTGTCGTTTTCCACCAAAATCGCACCGAGCATGTTTAAAACACAAATGGTTGCGTTGAATTTCTTAGCATTGTCCATTGGCTTTACCTTGGGCGGAGTGTTGTTTAAAGACTACTACAATGCTCAGTCGCCATTGGATTTCTACTGGATGCTGGCCACCATCGGCGCAGTAACCTGCGGTATCCTGCTGGTACTCACCCCAGTATTGAACCGCATGCTCAAAGGTGTCGATTGATTTTTCTATTTAAAATAATGTGATGTACACAGGCCGTCTGAAAAAGAATCAGTTTTCAGACGGCCTGATGTTTTTATTGAGGTTTGGAAAAGGGTGGTTTTCCAGATTTTTGAAGTAAATCGGACAGGCAGAAAATCCAAATTAAATGATACATGATTAAACTGAAATTAAAATTTGGAAATATTAAATAAGAATAAGAATTGTTCTCATAACTTTATTGAATTTATTAGGGTTTTTTTACTGATTTGCTGATATTTACCTTTAAATGGCTTTTGAAATTCGATAAAATGGTAACCTAATTTTTAAGATTTGTCTGTCAACCAGTTAGGTACGACCATGTTGGCCAGTTATTTTCCCGTCCTCGTATTCATCCTCGTCGGCCTTGCGGCCGGTGTGCTGTTTATTCTGCTCGGCACAATTTTAGGCCCGAAACGTCACTATGCCGAAAAAGACGCGGCTTACGAATGCGGTTTTGAAGCCTTTGAAAACGCAAGGATGAAGTTCGACGTGCGCTATTACCTCGTCGCCATCCTCTTCATCCTGTTTGATTTGGAGGTCGCGTTCATGTTGCCGTGGGCAGTTGTGTTCAAAGATTTGGGCGCGTACGGCTTTTGGTCTATGCTGGTGTTTATCGTCGTTCTGACGGTAGGCTTTATTTACGAATGGAAAAAAGGTGCGCTGGAATGGGAATAGAAGGCGTTTTGAAAAAAGGTTTCATCACCACCAGCGCGGATACGGTGTTGAACTATATGCGTACCGGTTCATTGTGGCCGGTTACTTTCGGCTTGGCCTGCTGCGCCGTGGAAATGATGCATGCGGGTATGGCGCGTTATGACCTTGACCGTTTCGGCATCATTTTCCGTCCGTCCCCACGTCAGGCCGACCTGATGATTGTGGCAGGTACGCTGACCAACAAAATGGCGCCAGCCCTGCGCCGCGTATACGACCAGCTCGCCGAGCCGCGCTGGGTGTTGTCTATGGGCTCGTGTGCCAACGGCGGCGGCTATTATCACTACTCTTATTCCGTTGTGCGCGGTGCCGACCGCGTCGTGCCGGTAGACGTTTATGTGCCGGGTTGTCCGCCGACTGCGGAAGCCTTGATTTACGGCCTGATTCAGCTCCAACAAAAAATCAAGCGCACTTCCACCATCGCGCGTGACGAGTAAGGAGAGGACGATATGGCAAGCATTCAAAACTTATATGAGACCGTTGTCGGCGTGCTTGGCGATCAGGCAAGCAAAGTCATTTCAGCTTTGGGCGAGATTACCGTCGAGTGTCTGCCCGAACACTATATTTCAGTCATGACCGCATTGCGCGACCATGAAGAGTTGCATTTCGAGCTTCTGGTCGACTTGTGCGGTGTCGATTACAGCACTTACAAAAACGAAGTATGGCAGGGCAAACGCTTTGCCGTCGTCAGTCAGTTGCTTTCCGTTAAAAATAATCAACGCATCCGCGTACGCGTTTGGGTTTCAGACGACGACTTTCCCGTAGTCGAATCCGTAGTCGATATTTACAACAGCGCGGATTGGTACGAACGCGAAGCCTTCGATATGTACGGCATCATGTTCAACAACCACCCGGACTTGCGCCGCATCCTGACCGATTACGGTTTCGTCGGACATCCGTTCCGCAAAGACTTCCCGATTTCCGGTTATGTCGAAATGCGTTACGACGAAGAGCAAAAACGCGTGATTTACCAACCTGTTACCATCGAGCCGCGCGAAATCACGCCGCGTATCGTCCGTGAGGAGAACTACGGTGGCCAATAAATTAAGAAACTACACCATCAACTTCGGCCCGCAACACCCTGCGGCGCACGGCGTATTGCGTATGATTTTGGAATTGGATGGCGAACAAATCGTCCGTGCCGATCCGCATATCGGCCTCTTGCACCGAGGCACCGAAAAACTGGCGGAAACCAAAACCTATCTGCAAGCCCTGCCTTATATGGACAGGTTGGACTACGTTTCCATGATGGTCAACGAGCAGGCGTATTGCTTGGCGGTAGAAAAACTCGCCGGAATTGATGTGCCTATCCGCGCCCAATACATCCGCGTGATGTTCGCCGAAGTAACGCGTATCCTCAATCACTTGATGGGCATCGGTTCGCACGCCTTCGACATCGGTGCGATGACTGCCATCCTCTACGCTTTCCGCGATCGCGAAGAGCTGATGGACTTGTACGAAGCCGTTTCCGGCGCGCGTATGCATGCCGCCTACTTCCGTCCCGGCGGCGTTTACCGCGACCTGCCCGACTTCATGCCCAAATACGAGAGCAGCAAATTCCGCAACGCCAAAGTATTGAAGCAGCTCAACGAATCCCGCGAAGGCACCATGCTCGACTTCATCGACGCCTTCTGCGAACGCTTCCCGAAAAACATCGACACACTCGAAACCCTCCTGACCGACAACCGCATCTGGAAACAACGTACCGTCGGCATCGGCGTCGTCTCCCCCGAGCGCGCCATGCAAAAAGGCTTTACCGGCGTGATGCTGCGCGGTTCGGGCGTGGAATGGGACGTACGTAAGAAACAGCCGTATGAAGTGTACGACCAAATGGATTTCGATATTCCCGTCGGCGTCAACGGCGACTGTTACGACCGCTACCTCTGCCGCATGGAGGAAATGCGCCAATCCGTACGCATCATCAAACAATGTGCCGACTGGCTGCGCGTCAATCCCGGCCCGGTCATTACCACAAACCACAAATTCGCCCCGCCCAAGCGCACCGAAATGAAAACAGGTATGGAAGACCTGATTCACCATTTCAAACTCTTTACCGAAGGGATGCACGTTCCCGAGGGCGAGACTTACACCGCTGTCGAACACCCGAAAGGCGAGTTCGGCGTTTACATCATTTCAGACGGCGCGAACAAACCCTACCGCCTGAAAATCCGCGCACCCGGCTTCGCCCATCTGCAAGGCATGGACGAAATGGCAAAAGGCCACATGCTGGCCGACGTTGTTGCCATTATCGGTACGCAGGACATCGTATTCGGGGAGGTTGACCGATAATGTTATCCGCAGAATCCTTAAAACAAATTGATATTGAGTTGGCAAAATATCCTGCCGACCAACGCCGATCCGCTATTATGGGCGCATTGCGTATTGCCCAGACCGAAAAAGGCTGGCTCGCTCCCGAGACCATCGCCTTTGTCGCAGACTATATCGGCATCTCGCCTGCACAAGCCTACGAAGTCGCTACTTTCTACAATATGTACGACCTTGAGCCTGTCGGCAAATACAAACTGACCGTTTGTACCAACCTGCCCTGCGCCCTGCGCGGCGGTATGGCTACCGGCGAATACCTCAAACAAAAACTCGGTATCGGCTACGGCGAAACCACGCCCGACGGCAAGTTTACCCTTGTCGAAGGCGAATGCATGGGCGCATGTGGCGACGCACCGGTCATGCTGGTCAACAACCACAGCATGTGCAGCTTTATGACTGAAGAGGCGATTGAGAAAAAATTAGCAGAATTAGAATAGATCGTCGAACATATTAGGTTTGTAATCAAACTTACTAGTTATTCCGAAATTTTAAATTGTGATTTAAAAGTAACAATAAAAAGGGAAGCGGTTAATGAAAGGGATAATTGTTAAGTGGGATGATGAAAAAGGTTATGGTTTTATACGGATAGATGGTAGTAAACAAGAAATTTTCTGCCATATTTCTGACTTTTTCCAAAGAAGTCCACGTCCTGAACTTAATGAGGTGGTTGGCTTTGAAGTATCTTCTAACGGAAAAGGAAAAAACGTTGCTAAACAGATTCGTTACTTGAGTCGTGAGGCAAGAGATTTTAAGCGGAATCATAACCATCGTTCGAGGGCAAAGAAAAAATCATTTTTTGCCTTAGATACGTCGTCTTCCATATTGACGAAATTGGTAGGGTTGGCACTTTTCGGGTTAATTGGTTATCAGATATATCAATTCGCTGCAGCAAAATTAGTCCCTAAACAAACTAATGCACCAGTAGAGCTTAATGATCCAGCTGCGATACAAGCTAAAAAAAGCAATAGTAATAAATATCGTTGTGATGGCAGGCAATATTGTTCTCAGATGGTGTCATGCGAAGAGGCCAAATGGTTTTTACAGAATTGTTCTGATACCAAAATGGATGGTGATGGTGATGGTATTCCATGTGAAGATAAATGCGGTGGATGGTAATACTTCAGCAAAGCAGGCTAGGTCTACAACCATGAAAACGAAACACAAGGTCGTCTGAAATATCAATTTTATAAACCAATATTTTTATTTAGTCGGCATGTAATCGATATACAAAAGTATATTAGGCCGTCTGAAACAACGGCTGCAACTTATACGAAAACGAACAGGCACACCAAAAATGGCTATTTACCAATCAGGCGTGATTTTTGACCAAGTGGATACCGCCAATCCCGATTGCTGGACATTGGACGAATACGTCAAACGTGGCGGTTATACCGCCCTGCGTAAAATCCTGTCCGAAAACATCTCGCAAACCGATGTGATTGACGAAGTCAAAACCTCTGGCTTGCGCGGTCGTGGCGGTGCGGGTTTCCCGACCGGTTTAAAATGGAGCTTTATGCCCCGTTCCTTCCCGGGCGAAAAATATGTGGTTTGTAACACCGACGAAGGCGAGCCGGGTACATTTAAAGACCGCGACATCATCATGTTCAATCCTCATGCCCTGATTGAAGGCATGATTATTGCCGGTTACGCGATGGGTGCGAAAGCCGGCTACAACTACATCCACGGCGAAATTTTCGAAGGCTACCAACGTTTTGAAGCCGCTTTGGAGCAGGCGCGTGCCGCAGGCTTTTTGGGTAAAAATATTTTGGGTTCGGATTTTGAATTTGAACTCTTCGCCCACCACGGCTACGGCGCATATATTTGCGGCGAAGAAACCGCATTGCTCGAATCGCTGGAAGGCAAAAAAGGCCAGCCGCGCTTTAAGCCGCCATTCCCTGCTTCGTTCGGCCTGTACGGCAAACCGACCACCATCAACAATACCGAAACGTTCTCCTCCGTCCCCTTCATTATCCGTGACGGCGGACAGGCATTTGCCGATAAAGGTATTCCGAATGCAGGCGGTACCAAATTGTTCTGTATTTCCGGTCATGTCGAGCGTCCGGGCAACTATGAAGTGCCATTGGGTACACCGTTTGCCGAAGTCCTGAAAATGGCGGGCGGTATGCGCGGCGGTAAAAAACTCAAGGCCGTTATTCCCGGCGGTTCGTCCGCGCCAGTTTTGCCTGCCGATATCATGATGCAGACCAATATGGACTATGACTCGATTTCCAAAGCCGGCTCGATGCTGGGTTCCGGCGCGATTATCGTCATGGACGAAGACGTGTGCATGGTGAAAGCCCTTGAGCGCCTGAGCTACTTCTACTACGACGAGTCTTGCGGCCAATGTACGCCTTGTCGTGAAGGTACGGGCTGGCTTTACCGCATCGTCCACCGCATCGTAGAAGGCAAAGGCCGCATGGAAGACTTGGATTTGCTGGATTCTGTCGGTAACCAAATGGCAGGCCGCACCATCTGCGCCCTTGCCGATGCCGCCGTCTTCCCTGTCCGCAGCTTTACCAAGCATTTCCGTGATGAGTTTGTGCATTACATCGAACACGGCGGACCGATGAAACCGAATAAGTGGTGCTAAGTTTTTCAGACGGCCTCTAAAAGAATTATTTATTAAATACACGTAACTAGGAACGAACCATGTTACAAATCGAAATCGACGGCAAACAGGTATCTGTGGAGCAGGGCGCGACGGTGATTGAAGCCGCGCACAAGCTCGGTACTTATATCCCGCATTTCTGTTACCACAAAAAACTTTCCATCGCCGCCAACTGCCGTATGTGTTTGGTGGACGTGGAAAAAGCCCCCAAACCCCTGCCCGCCTGTGCCACGCCGGTTACAGACGGCATGATTGTGCGTACGCATTCGGCAAAAGCCCGAGAGGCTCAAGAAGGCGTGATGGAGTTCTTGCTCATCAACCATCCGCTTGACTGTCCGACCTGCGACCAAGGCGGCGAATGCCAGTTGCAGGATTTGGCGATGGGCTACGGCAAAACCACCAGCCGTTATACTGAAGAAAAACGTTCCGTCGTCGGCAAGGACATGGGGCCTTTGGTTTCCGCCGAGGAAATGAGCCGTTGTATCCACTGTACCCGTTGCGTTCGTTTCACTGAAGAAATCGCCGGCGTGCAAGAAATCGCTATGGCCAACCGCGGCGAACATTCCGAGATCATGCCTTTTATCGGCAAAGCGGTGGAAACCGAATTGTCAGGCAACGTCATCGATTTGTGTCCTGTCGGCGCATTGACCAGCAAACCGTTCCGCTTCAACGCGCGTACTTGGGAGCTAAACCGCCGCAAATCCGTTTCCGCCCATGATGCTTTGGGCAGCAATCTGATTGTACAAACCAAAGACCATACCGTCCGCCGCGTATTGCCGTTGGAAAATGAAGCGATTAACGAATGCTGGCTGTCCGACCGCGACCGTTTTGCCTACGAAGGCCTGTATCACGAAAGCCGTCTGAAAAACCCGAAAATCAAACAGGGCGGCGAGTGGATGGACGTGGATTGGAAAACCGCGTTGGAATATGTCCGCAGCGCGATTGAATGTATCGCCAAAGACGGCAACCAAAACCAAGTTGGCGTTTGGGCCAATCCGATGAATACGGTTGAAGAGCTGTATCTGGCGAAAAAACTCGCCGACGGCTTGGGTGTTAAAAACTTTGCCACCCGTTTGCGCCAACAAGACAAACGTCTTTCAGACGGCCTTAAAGGTGCGCAATGGTTGGGACAAAGTATCGAATCTTTGGCTGACAACGATTCCGTATTGGTAGTCGGCGCGAACTTGCGCAAAGAACAGCCGCTCCTGACTGCCCGCCTGCGCCGCGCCGCCAAAGACCGTATGGCCTTGAGCGTATTGGCCAGCAGTAAAGAAGAATTGTTTATGCTGCTCCTGTCTCAGGAAGCCGCACATCCCGACGAGTGGGCAGGCCGTCTGAAAAAACTGTCTGCCAATGCGGAACATGCCGTTACCGCCAGCCTGAAAAACGCTGAAAAAGCAGCGGTTATTTTGGGCGCGGAAGTGCAAAACCATCCTGATTACGCCGCCATTTATGCCGCCGCGCAAGAGCTGGCAGACGCGACCGGCGCAGTGCTGGGCATTTTGCCACAAGCCGCCAACAGCGTTGGTGCGGACGTATTAGGTGTGAACTCTGGCGAGAGCGTTGCCGAAATGGCAAGCGCACCGAAACAGGCAGTCTTGCTGCTCAACGTCGAGCCGGAAATTGATACGGCGGACGGTACAAAAGCCGTAGCCGCGTTGAAACAGGCGAAAAGCGTGATGGCGTTTACACCGTTTGTCAGCGAAACGCTGCTGGACGTGTGCGACGTATTGTTGCCGATTGCGCCGTTTACCGAAACATCAGGCAGCTTCATCAATATGGAAGGCCGTCTGCAATCTTTCCACGGCGTGGTACAAGGCTTCGGCGATTCGCGTCCGATGTGGAAAGTGTTGCGCGTATTGGGCAACCTGTTTGACCTGAAAGGTTTTGAATACCACGATACCGCTGCGATTCTGAAAGATGCGCTGGATGCAGAAAGCCTGCCGTCTAAACTGGACAACCGCAGCACATGGACAGAGGAGGGCGTTCAGACGGCCTCAGATCGTCTCGTCCGTGTCGGCGGCGTCGGTATTTATCACACTGATTCTATCGTGCGCCGTTCCGCACCGTTGCAAGAAACCAGCCATGCCGCCGTGCCTGCCGCGCGTGTGAATCCGAACACTTTGGCGCGCTTAGGCCTGCAAGACGGACAAACTGCTATCGCCAAACAAAACGGCGCAAGCGTATCGGTTGCTGTCAAAGCCGATGCCGGTTTGCCTGAAAACGTGGTGCATCTGCCGCTGCATACCGAAAATGCCGCGCTGGGTGCGTTGATGGACACTATTGAACTGGCGGGAGCTTGATCATGCAAGAATGGTTCCAAAACCTCTTTGCCGCAACGCTCGGTCTGGGCGATTTGGGTATCACCGTAGGTTTGGTGGTATCCGTCATCGTCAAAATCGTGATTATCCTGATTCCGCTGATTCTGACCGTTGCCTACCTGACGTATTTCGAGCGTAAAGTCATCGGCTTTATGCAGCTTCGCGTCGGCCCGAACGTAACCGGCCCGTGGGGTCTGATTCAGCCGTTTGCCGACGTGTTTAAACTCTTGTTTAAAGAGGTAACCCGTCCGAAGCTGTCAAACAAAGCCCTGTTCTACATCGGCCCGATTATGTCGCTTGCCCCGTCTTTCGCGGCGTGGGCAGTGATTCCGTTCAACGAAGAATGGGTGTTGACCAACATCAATATCGGCCTTTTGTACATCCTGATGATTACCTCGCTGTCGGTTTATGGCGTGATCATCGCGGGCTGGGCTTCCAACTCCAAATATTCGTTCTTGGGCGCAATGCGCGCTTCCGCACAAAGCATTTCCTACGAGATTGCCATGAGTGCCGCGCTGGTGTGCGTCGTGATGGTATCGGGCAGCATGAACTTCTCCGACATCGTTGCCGCACAGGCAAAAGGCATCGCGGGCGGTTCCGTGTTCTCGTGGAACTGGCTGCCGCTCTTCCCAATCTTCATCGTCTATCTGATTTCCGCCGTTGCCGAAACCAACCGCGCACCGTTTGACGTAGCAGAGGGCGAGTCCGAAATCGTTGCCGGACACCACGTCGAATATTCCGGCTTCGCATTCGCGCTGTTCTTCCTTGCCGAATACATTTTCATGATTCTGATTGCCGCTCTGACATCGCTGATGTTCCTCGGCGGCTGGTTGTCTCCGTTCCCGCAAAGCTGGGGCTTTATCGGTACGCCTTCCGCATTCTGGATGTTTGTGAAAATGGCGGCGGTTCTGTACTGGTATCTGTGGATCCGTGCAACTTTCCCACGCTACCGTTACGACCAAATCATGCGTTTGGGCTGGAAAGTGCTGATTCCGATCGGCTTCGCCTACATCGTGGTTTTGGGTGTGTGGATGATTTCACCGCTGAATTTGTGGAAATAGGGCAGGGAGGCCGTCTGAAAGTTTTCAGGTAGCCTGAACCCCAAATTTTTAACCGTTTCAAACCGAGAGAAACCGATGAAAGCTCAATGCCTGTGCGGCGCAGTATCACTGGAAACCGCCGAAAACCGCGAACTCCACGCCTGCCATTGCGGGAAATGCCGCACATGGGGCAGCGGCGCGTCTTTTACTTTGGCCGCCCGGTCGCCCGAAATCACAGGCAGCGAGCACATCGCGCATTATCAGTCGTCCGAATGGGCGCAACGCTGTTTTTGCAAACACTGCGGCACACACCTGTTTGTGCAGGTTGGCAACGATTATTACATCAACGCCGGGCTGTTTGCCGACAACGCGGGCTTTGAAACTACCTCACAAATCTTTATTGATTGCAAAGCTCCGTATTATGACTTGGCCAACGATACCCCGAAGCTGACCGAAGCCGAGTTTTTAGAAATGGTGGGCGCGGCAGGTTAAAAAAACCGCTTTCAGACGGCCTGTAAACAGAACAATCCGAAAAGAGCATCCGAAAATGGCTAATTTAGTAAAAACCTTCCTGCTGGGCGAATTGGTGAAAGGCATGGGCGTAACGCTCAAAAACTTCTTCGCCCGCAAAGACACGATTTACTTCCCCGAAGAAAAAACGCCGCAATCCGTGCGTTTCCGCGGCCTGCACGCGCAACGCCGTTATCCGAACGGCGAAGAGCGCTGTATTGCGTGTAAATTGTGCGAGGCAGTTTGTCCAGCAATGGCGATTAACATTGAATCGGAAGAACGCGAAGACGGCACCCGCCGCACCAAGCGTTACGACATCGACCTGACCAAGTGTATCTTCTGCGGTTTCTGCGAAGAGGCCTGCCCGACCGATGCGATTGTAGAAACCCATATTTTTGAATACCACGGCGAGAAAAAAGGCGACTTGCACATGACCAAGCCGATTCTTTTGGCCATTGGCGACAAATACGAAGCTGAAATCGCCAAACGCAAAGCCGCTGACGCGCCGTATCGTTAAGGAGCAGACGAATGACTTTTTCTGCGATTCTGTTCTATATTCTTGCCGCTATCGTTTTGTACGGTGCGGTTCGTACCGTCACCGCTAAAAACCCTGTTCACGCCGCTTTGCATCTGGTGCTGACCTTCTGCGTGAGCGCGATGCTTTGGATGCTGATGCAGGCCGAATTCTTGGGCGTGACGCTGGTGGTGGTTTACGTCGGCGCCGTGATGGTGTTGTTCTTGTTCGTTGTAATGATGTTGAACATCGACATTGAGGAAATGCGCGCCGGTTTCTGGCGTCATGCGCCTGTTGCCGGTGTGGTTGGCACATTGTTGGCGGTTACCCTGATCCTGATTTTGGTCAACCCGAAAACCGACCTTGCCGCATTTGGCCTGATGAAAGACATTCCGGCCGATTACAACAATATCCGCGATTTGGGCAGCCGTATTTATACCGACTATCTGTTGCCGTTTGAATTGGCGGCGGTATTGCTGCTGTTGGGTATGGTAGCCGCGATTGCTCTGGTTCACCGTAAAACGGTTAATCCGAAACGCATGGATCCTGCCGACCAAGTTAAAGTACGCGCCGATCAAGGCCGTATGCGTCTGGTGAAAATGGAAGCGGTCAAACCGCAAGTCGAATCTGCCGAAGAAAGCGAAGTTTCAGACGGCCTCAAGCCGGAAGGGGAGGGCAAAGCATGATTACCTTGACGCATTATTTGGTATTGGGTGCGCTCCTGTTCGGTATCAGCGCAATGGGTATCTTTATGAACCGCAAAAACGTGCTGGTATTGCTGATGTCCATCGAGCTGATGCTCTTGGCGGTGAACTTCAACTTTATCGCCTTTTCGCAACATCTAGGCGATACCGCCGGACAGATTTTCGTATTCTTCGTACTGACCGTTGCTGCTGCCGAATCCGCCATCGGTTTGGCGATTATGGTGCTGGTGTATCGCAACCGACAAACGATTAATGTTGCCGATTTGGACGAGTTGAAAGGGTAGGGCGGATGCCGTCTGAACAAACCGATCAAGCGAATATCGAGCAATGGGTGTTTAAGCCGCGTTCGCTTTTAGTTTTGTGCTGGGTTGCTGTCCCATTTTTCCTGTCGATTTGGCTGGTGTGGTTTGCGTTTGCATGGGCTGGGCGGTTGGGCTGGCTGTTTGGCTTATTGTCGGTTTTGTGTGCGGGTATCGGGATTGCCGGATGGAAGATGTGGCAAAATTCGCGCCGCAATACGGGCAGAGATCGGGAATTCATACGTTTGGACGAAGACGGTTTGTCTTATTGCATACACGGCTGTGGGGCGGGTAAGGTGAAATACACATGGATACGCTCTGTGTATCAAGTTCATACAAGGGGCTGTCAAGGCATTGCGGTGGAATACCGTAGACCTGAAACAGGCGTGGTTTTGGATACAATAATGCTGACTGACCTAGACCGCTTGGACTTAGATAGGAACGGTTTCAAATTGGCAGATCCACGCGACATCATCACTAAAGCGATTAGGGCGCGTTGCCAAGACAGGCAGCTTTATCGGATTTGAATGCTGTTGCACGGTTTGGCTGAAAATCTGAAGCCTGTAAGGAAAAAAATTTAAGGTTGGACAACCTGCCTTATGGCGTGAGGTCGTCTGAAAACCAAGACAAAGTAGATTGGTCGGATTAGGGAATCCGACCGACAAAACAAACATAGATTTTTAAATCAAAAAGGTTCATCCAAAATGAACGACATGACTTTATATCTCATCATTGCCCTCGTGCCTTTGGCAGGCTCGCTGATTGCGGGTTTGTTCGGCAATAAAATCGGACGTGCCGGCGCGCATACGGTTACGATACTCGGCGTGGCGGTGTCCGCCGTGTTGTCGGCTTATGTGCTGTGGGGCTTTATCGACGGCAGCCGCGCCAAGTTTGACGAGAATGTCTATACCTGGCTGACGATGGGCGGTTTGGATTTTTCCGTCGGCTTCTTGGTCGATACGATGACGGCGATGATGATGGTCGTGGTCACCGGCGTATCGCTGATGGTACATATCTACACCATCGGCTATATGCACGATGAAAAAGTCGGCTACCAACGCTTCTTCAGCTACATTTCTTTATTTACTTTCAGCATGTTGATGCTGATTATGAGCAACAACTTCATCCAGCTCTTTTTCGGTTGGGAAGCTGTGGGCTTGGTGTCGTATCTCTTGATCGGTTTCTATTTCAAACGTCCGAGCGCGATTTTTGCCAACCTGAAAGCCTTTTTGGTTAACCGTGTCGGCGACTTCGGCTTTTTGCTCGGTATCGGCTTGGTGCTTGCCTATTTCGGCGGCAGCCTGCGCTATCAAGATGTATTCGCTTATCTGCCTAATGTTCAGACGGCCACCATTCAACTGTTCCCCGGTGTGGAATGGTCTTTGATTACCGTAACCTGTTTGCTGTTGTTTGTGGGTGCGATGGGTAAATCAGCGCAATTCCCGCTACACGTTTGGCTGCCTGATTCGATGGAAGGCCCGACACCGATTTCCGCGTTGATTCACGCCGCAACCATGGTTACCGCCGGTCTGTTCATGGTATCGCGTATGTCGCCGATTTATGAGATGAGCAGCACTGCGCTGTCTGTCATCATGGTAATCGGTGCGATTACTGCCCTGTTTATGGGTTTCTTGGGCGTGATTCAAAACGACATCAAACGTGTGGTTGCGTATTCTACCCTGTCGCAACTGGGCTACATGACCGTGGCTCTGGGCGCGTCCGCCTATTCCGTGGCGATGTTCCATGTGATGACTCACGCTTTCTTTAAAGCCTTGCTGTTCTTGGCTGCAGGTAGCGCGATTATCGGTATGCACCATGACCAAGATATGCGCCACATGGGCAACCTGAAAAAATACATGCCGATTACTTGGCTGACCATGCTGATCGGTAACTTGTCGCTGATCGGTACGCCGTTCTTCTCCGGCTTCTATTCCAAAGATTCGATTATCGAAGCGGCGAAATACAGCACCCTGCCGGGCAGTGGCTTTGCCTATTTTGCGGTCCTTGCCAGTGTGTTTGTTACTGCGTTCTACGCGTTCCGCCAATACTTTATGGTGTTCCACGGTGAAGAGAAATGGCGCAACCTGCCTGAGCATCATGACGATCATCATGGCGAAGAGCATCACGGCTTGGGCAAAAACGACAATCCGCACGAAAGCCCGTTGGTTGTTACCCTGCCTTTGATTCTGCTGGCCATTCCGTCCGTTATCATCGGCTACGTTGCCATTGAGCCTATGCTTTACGGCGATTTCTTTAAAGACGTAATCTTTGTCAATGCCGACGCGCATCCGACCATGCACATCATGAAGGAAGAGTTCCACGGCGCATTGGCAATGGTGTCACACAGCCTGCATTCGCCTGTACTCTACCTTGCTATCGCAGGTGTCTTAAGCGCATGGCTCCTGTACGTCAAACTGCCGCACCTGCCAGCGAAAATTGCACAGGCGTTCCGTCCGATTTACGTTTTGTTTGAAAACAAATACTACCTCGACGCCCTGTATTTCAACGTCTTCGCTAAAGGCACGCGCGCATTGGGTACCTTCTTCTGGAAAGTCGGCGATACCGCCATTATCGACAACGGTATTGTCAACGGCTCCGCCAAACTGGTCGGCGCGATTGCTGCGCAAGTGCGTAAAGCCCAAACCGGCTTTATCTACACCTACGCCGCTGCTATGGTATTCGGCGTATTGGTACTGCTCGGCATGACCTTCTGGGGATTGTTCCGATAAGAATAAGGTTTCAGACGGTCTTAAACCTTCAGGCCGTCTGAAACGAAGAAATATCCACATAAACACATTTTTATTTTAACCACAGGTTAACCACTATGTTTTCCAACTACCTACTCAGCTTGGCAATATGGATACCCATCGCCGCAGGTGTGCTGGTTTTGGCGACCGGTAAAGACAGCCGTGCGCCGCTGGCGCGTGTGCTTGCCTTCATGGGTGCGCTTGCCGGTTTCTTGGTAACGCTGCCCCTGTTTACCGGTTTCGACCGTTTGAGCGGCGGCTATCAGTTTACCGAGTTCCACGAGTGGATTCCGCTTCTGAAAATCAACTACGCATTGGGTGTAGATGGTATTTCAGTGCTCTTTATCATCTTGAATGCGTTTATTACGCTGTTGGTGGTATTGGCCGGTTGGGAAGTCATTCAGAAACGTCCGGCGCAGTATATGGCGGCATTCCTGATGATGTCGGGTTTGATTAACGGCGCGTTTGCTGCGCAGGATGCAATTCTGTTTTATGTGTTCTTCGAGGGTATGCTGATTCCGCTGTACCTGATTATCGGTGTATGGGGCGGCCCGCGCCGCGTCTATGCTTCGGTCAAGCTGTTCCTCTATACGCTGATGGGTTCGCTCTTGATGCTGGTTGCCATGGTTTACCTGTACTATCAAACAGGCAGCTTCTCTATTGTCGATTTCCAAAACATCAAACAGATTCCGTTGGGCGTACAACAGCTTTTGTTTATAGCGTTCTTCCTGTCATTCGCCGTAAAAGTGCCGATGTTCCCTGTGCACACTTGGTTGCCGGATGCCCACGTTGAAGCGCCGACCGGCGGTTCGATGGTGTTGGCGGCAATTACGCTGAAACTGGGTGCGTATGGTTTCTTGCGCTTCATCCTGCCGATTATGCCGGATGCGGCACGCTATTTTGCCCCTGTGATCATCGTATTGAGCCTGATTGCCGTAATTTATATCGGTATGGTGGCTTTGGTGCAAACCGATATGAAAAAACTAGTGGCGTACTCTTCCATCAGTCATATGGGTTTTGTCACTTTGGGCATGTTCCTGTTTGTGAACGGCCAGCTGAATGACTGGGCATTGAAAGGCGCAATCATTCAAATGATTTCCCACGGTTTCGTGTCTGCCGCGATGTTTATGTGTATCGGCGTGATGTACGACCGCCTGCATACCCGCAATATTGCTGACTATGGCGGCGTGGTCAATGTGATGCCTAAGTTTGCGGCGTTTATGATGTTGTTCGGTATGGCCAATGCCGGTCTGCCTGCGACTTCCGGCTTCGTGGGCGAGTTTATGGTGATTATGGGTGCGGTTAAAGTGAATTTCTGGGTAGGCGCGTTGGCTGCTATGACCCTGATTTACGGTGCGTCTTATACCCTGTGGATGTATAAACGCGTTATTTTTGGTGCGATCCACAATCCGCACGTTGCCGAAATGAAAGACATCAATTGCCGCGAATTTGCGATTTTGGCGATTTTGGCGGTTGCTGTTTTGGGCATGGGTCTGTATCCGCAAGCGTTTATCGAAGTGGTGCATCAAGCGGCAAACGATTTGATTGCCCATGTGGCACAAAGCAAGATTTGAGGTGTGTAAATGAACTGGTCTGATTTGAATTTAATGCCCGCCATGCCCGAAATCGTGCTGCTTGCGCTATTGGGTGTCGTATTGCTGGCAGACTTGTGGATTTGCGATAAAAACCGCTATCTGACCCATCTGATGAGTTTGGGAACGGTCATTGTCGTGGCCATTACCCAATTGGCGGTATGGGAGCAGGGCAGTATCGATGCCTTTCACGGTATGTATATTGCAGACGGCATGTCCCGTTTGGCAAAACTGGTACTGTATGCGCTGACGTTTGGTTTGTTTATTTACAGTAAACCGTACAACCAAGACCGCCAAATCTTTAAAGGCGAGTTTTACACCCTGTCGCTGTTTGCCCTGTTGGGTATGAGCGTCATGGTCAGCTCGGCACATTTCTTGACTGCGTATATCGGTTTGGAATTGTTGTCTTTATCGCTATATGCCATGATTGCCCTACGCCGCGATTCCGGTCGTTCTGCCGAGGCCGCGCTGAAATACTTCGTATTGGGCGCGTTGGCCTCCGGTTTGCTACTCTATGGTATTTCTATGGTTTACGGCGCCACCGGTTCTCTTGATTTTGCTTCCGTCTTGGCTTCTGCTTTCAATGAGCAGGCCAACGAGTGGCTGTTGAAATTGGGTATGGTGTTTATTGTAGTTGCCATTGCATTTAAATTGGGTGCGGTTCCATTCCATATGTGGGTGCCCGATGTGTACGATGGTGCGCCGACCTCTGTTACCGCCTTTGTGGGTACGGCTCCGAAAATCGCCGCCGTTGTCTTTGCGTTCCGTATCCTTGTTACTGGCATGGGTACCATACATTCAGACTGGGCGCCGATGTTGGCCATTCTTGCCGTTGCTTCTTTGGTGGTCGGTAACCTTGCCGCCATCATGCAAACCAATATCAAACGTATGCTTGCCTATTCCACTGTATCGCACATGGGCTTTATCCTGTTGGCGTTTATGGCAGGCGCAGTCGGCTTTACTGCAGGTTTGTATTACGCCATTACCTATGCTTTGATGGCGGCAGTCAGCTTCGGTGTTTTGATGGTATTGTCCACCAAAGACATTGAATGTGAAAATATCAAAGACCTCGCAGGCCTTAACCAACGCCATGCATGGTTTGCCTTCCTGATGTTGCTGTCTATGTTCTCCATGGCGGGTATTCCGCCGCTGATGGGTTTTTACGCCAAATTCGGCGTGATTATGGCACTCTTGAAACAAGGCCATGTTTGGTTGTCCGTATTTGCCGTCATCATGTCGCTGATTGGCGCCTTCTACTACCTGCGCGTGGTCAAAGTCATCTACTTCGATGCGCCTGATCATGACCAGCCGGTCGGCAGTAACTATGCCGCTAAATTTGTTCTGACGGTCAATGCCTTCTTGCTGCTCCTGTGGGGTATCATGCCGCAAACCGTTATCGACTGGTGTGCCAAAGCATTGGAAAATACCCTGTAAGCTTCAAACAAAACCAACGGCGGCTGTTCCAAAGCCGCCGTTTTTGTTAGGATTCGCATTCGGATGAAATATACCCAAAGTTCAGACGGCCTCAAGCCTTTGAACAATCATCAAGCAGGTATCATCAAGATATTGAATATTCCACGGATAATGATGGGCAAGAATGCCCATTTAACATGTTAAAATCACATATAGGCCGTCTGAAAACCGAAAGACCATCATGACCGCATCCATGTACATTCTTTTGCTGTTGGCACTTATCTTTGCCAACGCACCATTTATTACCACCAAATTCTTCGGCATCATCGCCCTGAAACGCAAACATATCGGCCATCACTTGATCGAGTTGCTGGCAGGCTTCCTTCTTACCTCGATCCTCGCCTATATCCTCGAATCGCGAGCTGGTGCCGTGCATGCCCAAGATTGGGAGTTTTACGCGACCGTTGTCTGCCTCTACCTGATTTTTGCTTTTCCATGCTTTGTATGGCGTTACTTTTGGAATGAACGGAATAGAGAGTAGGATTTGAATTAGGAAAAGGCCGTCTGAAAGATTTTCAGACGGCCTTTATTTTGTTTGATGTTAAATATCGGTTAGAAAACAAGGCTGTTGGGGCGTAAAGCCTTGTCGTGGTGGCGGTTTAACGGTACTATTCTCGGTTAATCCTGTTTTATTCCTATGAAATTGAAAGTATAAGATGATTAATGATATTCAAAAGACAGCTGAAGGCAAAATGCAGCGTTCTCTGGAAGTATTGAAAGACAATTTGGCTAAAGTGCGTACCGGCCGTGCGCATACCGGCCTGCTCGACCAAGTGGAAGTGGAATACTGGGGCAGCATGGTGCCTGTGAGCCAAGTGGCAAACGTAACGCTTTTGGATGCGCGTACGATCGGTGTGAAACCGTTCGAGAGCAATATGGCTGCAAAAGTCGAGAAAGCGATTCGTGATTCCAACTTGGGCCTGAACCCTGCTTCTGTCGGTGATTTGATCCGTGTTCCAATGCCTATGTTGACTGAGGAACGCCGTAAAGATTTGATCAAAGTAGTACGCGGCGAAGCGGAAGAGGGCCGTGTGTCTATCCGCAATGTGCGCCGTGATGCAAACGACCACATCAAAAAATTGTTGAAAGACAAAGAAATTTCTGAAGATGAAGCCCGCCGAGGCGAGGAAGCGGTTCAGAAGTTGACCGACAAATATATTGCTGAGGCAGACAAGCTCTTGGCTGCCAAAGAAGAAGATTTGATGGCGATTTAATCCTGTGTGCAAACCGTTCAGACGGCCTTTGGACGGTTTGTTCCCTGAAAGGCAGACATGAAAAGCAGTACGCAGACGATTTTGGAACACTCTGCCATCCCCCGACATATTGCCGTGATTATGGACGGCAACGGACGTTGGGCAAAGAAGCGTTTTCTTCCCCGTGTGATGGGGCATAAGCGCGGTTTGGATGCGCTGGAGAACATGGTGAAGCATTGTGCTGAGCTGGGTGTGCAGTATTTGACCGTGTTTGCTTTTTCGACTGAAAACTGGCGACGCCCCGAGGAAGAGGTTTCTTTTCTGATGGGGCTGTTTTTGCAGGCTTTGCAAAAGCAGGTGCGCCGTTTGCACGATAACAATATGCGCTTGAAAGTCATCGGCAGCCGTGAGCGGTTTAATGCTGAAATCCTGAAGGGGATTGAGGCGGCAGAGGCGTTGACGGCAAACAATGCCGGCTTGACTTTGAGCATTGCCGCCGATTATGGCGGCCGCTGGGATATTTTGCAGGCGGCAAATCAGTTGATTGCCGAGGGTGCAACCGAGATTACGGAAGAGGCGTTGTCGCGCTATTTGATGTTGGGCGATGCACCCGAGCCGGATTTGTTTATCCGAACCGGCGGCGAGACGCGCATCAGTAATTTCCTGCTGTGGCAGATGGCGTACGCGGAATTGTATTTTACGGATACGCTGTGGCCTGATTTTAATGAGAAATCGCTGAACGAGGCGATTGTTTCGTTCCAAAAACGGGAGCGCCGCTTCGGGCGGACTTCCGAACAGCTGCCGCTTGAGCAGCAACGGGGTTGAGAATTATGTTGAAACAACGGATTTTAACGGCGCTGTGGCTCTTGCCGCTGATGCTGGTCATGCTGTTTTATGCACCTATGTGGTTGTGGGCGGCGTTTTGTGGCCTGATTGCTATGTTGGTTTTGTGGGAATATGCCCGCATGAGCGGCTTGGACAAGCTGAAAATCAATCATTATTTAGCGTCAACGCTGGTGTTCGGCGTGATTGCCTATGCCGGCGGTTGGCAGCTGCCTGATTTGGTTTGGTGTGTCGTATTGGCGTTTTGGCTGATTGTCATGCCTTGGTGGCTGAAAGCGAAATGGAAGTTAAACGGCGGCTGGCAGGCTTACACTGTCGGTTGGTTGTTGGTGATGCCGTTTTGGTTCGCACTGGTTTACCTGCGCCCTCAGCCTGAAGACGCGCTGTCTTTATTGGCGATTATGGGCTTGGTGTGGGTGGCCGATATTGGCGCGTATTTCTGCGGCAAGTCGTTTGGCAAGCGCAAAATTGCGCCGACCATCAGTCCGGGTAAAAGCTGGGAGGGTGCGATCGGCGGCGCATTGTGCGTTGCCGTGTACATGACCATCGTATGGAAAGCCGGTTGGCTGACTTTTGAAGCCGGTTGGTTCAAAACGATTTTGATCGGCTTGATTCTGACCGTGGTTAGCGTGTGCGGCGATTTGCTGGAAAGCTGGCTCAAACGTGCGGCCGGTATCAAAGACAGCAGCAATCTGTTGCCGGGACACGGCGGCGTGTTCGACCGTGTGGACAGCCTGATTGCCGTTATCAGCATTTATGCCGCTTTCGTATATTTGTTTTAAACCGCCTGTCTCACGTTGTTGAGGGAGCTGATTATGTCCGAACAAAAACAGATTTCATCTTTATCGATTTTGGGCGTATTGTTGGCACTGGGATTGATGGCTGCGGCGTTTATTTTGGGCGTGCAGTTTAAGAATCTGCGCCAACCGGGGACGATTACTGTAAAAGGTTTGGCGGAGAAAAACTTCCAATCCGACAGCGCTACGTGGAATACGGGCGTGAACGCGCACGGCGAGAGCTATCAGGAAGTTTTGGATTTGCTGACGGCAAGACGCAAAAAGCTGTCTAAGTTTTTGGGCGAGCAAGGCTTTACGGCGGCTGAAATGAAAGTGGGCCTGCCTGAAGTGTCGCGCGTTTTCAATGAAACCCGCGACGAACTGGGCAACGTAACCCGCACGCCCAACGGCTACGACGGCGACCTCAATATTGTGGTCAACACCAAAAAACTGGACAAAATCCAGGCCGCCCAGCGCGCCATTTTGAATTTCCGTGCGCAAAACGAATTCATCCGCTTCGACAATCCGCAATATTTGCTGGGCAATTTGGAAACCATCAAACGCGATTTGATCACGCAGGCGACTGAGGATGCGCAGAAACGAGCGGCCGAGTTTGCCAAAACCGGCGGCGGCAAAGTGGGCGCCATGCGTTCTGCTTCGCAAGGCTCGTTCAACATCTATGCCGACACCGGCAGCAGTGAGGACGACGAATACGGCGGTTCTTACGATAAAAGCACCGTCGGCAAACAAGTCCGACTGGTTGTTACCATCGAATACGGCATTGAGTAATTCTTTCAGACGGCCTGTTTAACCGGTAGGCAAAAGGCCGTCTGAAAATTGGAAACGGCAAAGAAATCTATTTCAAACACAATGAATACCGTTTGCACAGCACACAAAGAACACACCATGACACAACAAGTTCTGACCATATTAGGCAGTACCGGCAGCATAGGCGAAAGCACTTTGGACGTTATTTCCCGCCATCCCGAAAAATTCCGCGTGTTCGCGCTGGCAGGGCATAGGCAGGTGGACAAGCTGGCGGCGCAATGCAAACAGTTCCGTCCGGAATATGCCGTTGTCGGCGATGCCGACCATGCGGCCGAGCTGGAAAAGAAACTCAAACAAGAAGGCATCGATACGCAGGTTTTATATGGTGCTCAAGCCCTGATTGATGTGGCTTCGGCCGATGAAGTCAGCGGCGTGATGTGTGCCATTGTCGGCGCGGCCGGTTTGCCGTCGGCTTTGGCCGCCGCTCAAAAGGGCAAAACCATTTATCTGGCCAACAAAGAAACGTTGGTGGTTTCCGGCGCATTGTTCATGGAAACCGCCCGTCAAAACGGCGCCGCCGTCTTGCCGATTGACAGCGAACACAACGCCATCTTCCAAGTATTGCCAAGGGATTACACAGGCCGTCTGAATGAGCACGGTATCAATTCGATTATCCTGACCGCATCGGGCGGCCCGTTCCTTAACACCGATTTAAGTACATTTGACAGCATTACGCCCGAGCAGGCGGTCAAGCATCCGAATTGGAGTATGGGGCGAAAAATTTCCGTTGATTCTGCATCAATGATGAATAAGGGCTTGGAGTTGATTGAGGCGCATTGGCTGTTTAACTGTCCGCCGGAAAAACTGGAAGTCGTCATCCATCCGCAATCCGTGATACACAGCATGGTGCGTTATCGCGATGGTTCGGTATTGGCGCAGTTGGGTAATCCCGATATGCGTACGCCGATTGCTTATTGTTTGGGTCTGCCCGAACGCATCGATTCCGGCGTGGGCGAGTTGGATTTCGGCGCGTTGTCCGCTTTGACCTTCCAAAAGCCTGATTTTGACCGTTTCCCATGTCTGAAACTTGCCTATCAGGCCATGAATGCAGGTGGCGCCGCGCCTTGCGTGTTGAACGCCGCCAACGAAGTTGCCGTGGCCGCTTTCTTGGATAAACGCATCAAGTTTACCGATATTGCCCAAGTCGTTGCCCACTGCCTTGCCCAAGATTTTTCAGACGGCCGTCACGATATCGAAGGCCTGCTGGCGCAAGACGCGCAAACACGCAGACAGGCAGAAGCCTTTATCGGCAAACAATAAAGCTTCAATGACAGGCCGTCTGAAACGCCAACCGCTTGGCATTTAGGCAGACAAAATGGAACAACTGCCTTTATAATCGGTTTTCAGACGGCCTTATCCGTTGATTATCACATTCCACCCAGGGGATTTTTTTTGCAAACCTTTTTAGCCTTTATCGTCGCCATTCTGATTTTGGTCAGCCTGCATGAGTTCGGACACTATATTGTTGCCCGCTGGTGCGGCGTTAAAGTCGTGCGCTTTTCCGTCGGCTTCGGTAAGCCCTTTTTCACCCGAAAACGCGGCGATACCGAGTGGTGTCTTGCCCCGATTCCGCTGGGCGGTTACGTTAAAATGGTCGATACGCGCGAAGGCGAGGTGGCGGAGGCAGATTTGCCGTATGCCTTTGACAAGCAGCATCCGGCCAAGCGCATCGCCATTGTTGCCGCCGGCCCTTTGACCAATTTGATTTTGGCCGTTTTGCTTTACGGTTTGAGCTTTTCCTTCGGCGTAACCGAGTTGCGCCCCTATGTCGGCATGGTCGAGCCTGCCAGTATTGCCGCCAAAGCAGGTTTTCAGGCAGGCGATAAGATTGTATCGGTCAACGGAATCGCCGTAAAAGACTGGAGCGATGCGCAAACCGAGATGGTGTTGAACCTTGAAGCCGGTCCTGTAAAAGTCGCCGTTCAGACGGCCTCAAATGCCCAAGCCGTCCGCATAATTGATGCCGCCGGTACGCCTGAAGCAGGTAAAGTTGCGAAAAACCAAGGCAACATCGGCCTTTTGCCTTTTAGAATTACTAACCGCATCGGCAAAGTCTTGGCTGATAGTCCGGCCGAAAAAGCAGGTTTGAAGGAAAACGACAAACTGCTGACCGCCGATGGGAAGCCCATCGAAAGCTGGCAGGCATGGACGGAACTCTTCCGCGCCAGCCCCGGCAAACGAATCGAACTGACTTACGAGCGCGACGGTAAAATACTGGTGACCGCTATCCGGCCGGACAGCGTCGAGCAGTCGGCAGGCGTGCTGGTGGGTAGAGCAGGGCTTGCTGCCCAGGCGGATAAAGAGTGGGATAAAACCATCCGCTACCGTTATACGCCTTCCGTTGCCCAAGCCTTTGAATTGGGTTGGAACAAAACCGTCAACTATTCGTGGACGACCCTCAAATTTTTTGGAAAACTGGTTACAGGCAATGCCTCTTTGAACCATATTTCCGGCCCCCTGACCATTGCCGATGTCGCCGGACAATCCGCCAAACTCGGATTGCAGAGCTACCTTGAATTTCTGGCCTTGGTCAGCATCAGCTTAGGCGTGTTGAACCTTTTGCCCGTGCCCGTTTTAGACGGAGGACATCTGGTTTTCTATACCGCCGAATGGATACGCGGAAAGCCTTTGAGCGAGCGCATACAGGCAGCCGGCCTGCGCTTCGGACTGGCAGCCATGCTTTTGATGATGGCTGTGGCTTTCTTTAATGACATCAACCGTTTGTTTGGATAATTTATGAAACTGAACCAGATTGCTTCCGCTTTAATGGTATTGAGCCTGTCCCCGCTGGCATTGGCTGACTTTACCATTCAGGACATCCGCGTCGAAGGCCTGCAACGCACCGAGCCAAGTACCGTCTTCAACTACCTACCCGTTAAAGTCGGTGATAATTTCAATGATGCGCGCAGTGAAGAAATCATTAAAAAACTCTACGCAACCGGTTTCTTTGACGACGTACGCGTCGAAACCATGGACAATCAAGTCCTGCTGACCATGATTGAGCGTCCGACCATCAGCTCGCTCAATATTACCGGCGCGAAAATGCTGCAAAACGATGCCATCAAGAAAAACCTTGAAGCCTTCGGTTTGGCGCAATCCCAATACTTCAACCAAGCAACGCTGAACCAAGCCGTTGCCGGTTTGAAAGAAGAGTATTTGAGCCGCGGCAAACAGTCTGTCCAAATCACGCCGACTGTAACCAAACTCGCCCGCAACCGCGTGTCTATCGATATTGCCATCGAAGAGGGCAAATCTACCAAGATTACCGATATTTCATTTGAAGGCAACGAAGTTTATTCCGACCGCCGTCTGATGAAGCAAATGTCCCTGAGCGAAGGCGGCATGTGGACTTGGATCACTAAGAGCAACCAGTTCAATGAGCAAAAATTTGCTCAGGACATGGAAAAAATCACCAATTACTACCAAAACAACGGCTACTTCAACTTCCGTATTTTGGATACCGATATCCAAACCAACGAAGACAAAACCAAGCAAACCATTAAAGTAACTGTCAGCGAAGGCGACCGCTTCCGCTGGGGCAATGTACGCATCGAAGGCGATACGCTGGAAGTGCCGAAAGAAGATTTGGAAAAACTGCTGACCATGAAGCCGGGCAAATGGTACGAGCGCGCGCAAATGTCCAATTCGCTCGAAGCCATTCAAAACCGCATGGGTCAGGCAGGTTACGCATTCAGCGAAATCAATGTCCAACCTATTCCAAATGCCGAAACGCATACCGTTGATTTTGTACTGACCGTTCAACCGGGCCGCAAAATCTATGTAAACGAAATCAACATTACCGGCAACAACAAAACCCGTGACGAAGTCATCCGCCGCGAGTTGCGCCAAATGGAATCGGCGCCTTACGATTCTGCCAAACTGCAACGTTCTAAAGAGCGCGTTGAGTTGTTGGGCTACTTCGACAACGTTCAATTTGATGCGGCTCCTGTGGCCAATACGCCTGACCAAGTTGACCTGAACATGAGCCTGACCGAACGTTCTACCGGCTCGCTCGACTTGAGCGCAGGTTGGGTTCAGGATACCGGTTTGGTGATGTCTGCCGGCGTGGCTCAAGACAACCTGTTCGGTACGGGTAAATCCGTTGCCCTGCGCGCTTCCCGCAGTAAAACCACAGTAAACGGCTCATTGTCGTTTACCGACCCATATTTCACACCTGACGGCGTAAGCTTGGGCTACGACCTTTACGGCAAGTCTTACGACCCGCGTAAAGCTTCTTCCAGCGCGAAACAATATAAAACCACGACTTTCGGCGGCGGTTTGCGTATCGGTATTCCGGTTACCGAATATGACCGTGTAAACTTCGGTTTGGCCGCAGAGCGTCTGACTGTTAACACCTACAAAGGCGCGCCTAAACGCTATGCCGACTTTATCAATCAATACGGTAAAGGCGACGGCAGTGGCGTGGGTAACTTCAAAGGCTGGTTGTACAAAGGTACCATCGGCTGGGGCCGCAACAAAACCGACAATGCCTTGTGGCCGACCCGCGGTTACCTGACCGGCGTAAACGGCGAAATCGCTTTGCCGGGCAGCGACCTGCAATACTACACCCTGACCCACAACCAAACTTGGTTCTTCCCGTTGAGCAAAGATTTCACGCTGATGCTGGGTGGCGAAGTCGGTTATGGCAACGGCTACGGCAAAACCAAAACAATGCCGTTCTTTGAGAACTTCTACGGCGGCGGTTTAGGCTCCGTCCGCGGCTTTGAAAGCGGTACGCTGGGCCCGAAAGTCTATGACGAATACGGCGAGAAAATCAGCTACGGCGGTAACAAAAAAGCCAACGTTTCCGCAGAGTTGCTCTTCCCGATGCCGGGTATTAAAGATTCGCGTACCGTCCGTCTGAGCCTGTTTGCCGATGCGGGCAGCGTGTGGGACGGCAAAACCTACAACGACAGCAGCAGCAATTCTTATTACACCAACGGCGCGCTCCAAAACGTGTATGGCGTAGGCACAACGCACAAATCGACATTCAAAAACGAATTGCGTTACTCTGCCGGTGCTGCCGTGACCTGGCTCTCTCCGCTGGGTCCGATGAAGTTCAGTTATGCTTATCCGATTAAGAAAAAAGAAGGCGACGAAATCCAACGCTTCCAATTCCAACTCGGTACGACATTCTGATGATGTTTAGGCCGTCTGAAACCGGGTTTGTCCGTTTCAGACGGCCTCATGGCAGATTGGCGGCAAGCTTATTGCAAACCGCCCGTTTGTTTTCAAGCAAGGATTTTTATCATGAGTAAAATAGCCGACACCCTCCGTGTCCTCACCGTAGCCCTGCCGGGTTTCGTGCTGTTGCCGCAAGCGGCGGCGGATGGCGTGCAGAAAATCGGTTTTATCAATACCGAGCGCGTTTATCAGGAATCCAAGCAGGCGCAAAGCATTCAGATGACTTTGGAAAAAGAGTTCAAAAGCCGTCAAACCGCCTTGCAAAAGTTGCAACAGGAAGGCGAGGCTTTGGAGCGAAAACTGAGCGGCGACAAGCTCAGCGACAGCCAAAGGGAAGCGGAAACCCAAAAGTGGCGCAATCTGGTACAGAAATTCCGCAAGCAGCAGGCCGAGTTGGCAGAAGACTACAATCTGCGCCGCAATGAAGAATTCGCCGCGCTCCAGCAAAATGCCAACCGCGTCATCGTCGATTTAGCCAAGCGCGAAGGTTACGACTTCATCTTGCAGGACGTGATTTACGTCAACGGCCGTTACGACATTACCGACAGCGTTATCAAAGCCCTAAATGCTCACTGACTCTGCTCGGCAGCGAATGTGATATACAGACAAACCTAAGGCCGTCTGAAACCCAAACCGGCATCTTTCAGACGGCCTGACATCTTGACGGCAGATTATCATGACTTCACAAGCATACACCCTGTCCCAAATCGTTTCCCAACTCGGCGGCGAATGGAAAGGCGAAGACATCGCCATTACCGCCGTCCGTCCGTTGGATCAGGCTCAGGCGGAACACATCAGCTTTTTGGCCAATCCGAAATACAAAGCCGAAGTACACGACAGCCAGGCAGGCGCAGTGATTGTGTCGCCGAAAGCCGCAGATGAATTTGCAGGCCGCAACCTGATTGTGGCTGCCGACCCTTATCTTTATTTTGCCAAAGTGGCACGATTGTTCTCGCCGATTGTCAAAGCACAGGGCGGTGTACATCCGACTGCCGTTGTTGAGGCCAGCGCCAAAGTGCCGGCAAGCTGCGAAATCGGCGCGAATGCCTATATCGGCGCGAATGCCGTATTGGGCGAAGGCTGTCGTATTTTGGCCAATGCCGTTGTTCAACACGATTGCACGTTGGGCGATGAAGTCGTGCTGCATCCCAACTCCGTCATCTATTACGGCTGCACTTTGGGCAACCGTGTCGAAATCCACAGCGGCGCAGTCATCGGCGCAGACGGTTTCGGCTTGGCCTTCGCCGGCGATTCATGGTTTAAAATCCCGCAAACCGGCGCAGTCACGCTGGGCGATGATGTGGAAATCGGTTCGAACACCAATATCGACCGTGGCGCAATGAGCGACACGACCGTCGGCAACGGCACCAAAATCGACAACCAAGTCCAAATCGGCCACAACTGCAAAATCGGTTCGCACACCGTTATCGCCGCCAAAACCGGTATTTCCGGCAGCGTCACCATCGGCAATTATTGCATTATCGGCGGCGGCGTCGGCACGGTCGGACACATCGAAATCGCCGATAAAACCACCATCGGCGGCGGTACATCAGTTACCCACAGCATTACCGAAAGCGGCCAGCATCTGGCCGGTATTTTCCCGATGTCGGGCTACAAAGACTGGGCGCGCAATGCCGTTTATATCCACCGTTTGAGCGAAATGAACAAACGCCTCAAAACGCTGGAAAAACAGCTTGCCGACAGCGACGAAGCCTAAAGGCGGCGCAAACAGTCCGCGCCCCGCATCCGAATACGTTTAAACCCAATACAAATAAGGAAAGACGAACATCATGGACGTACAACTCCCGATCGAAGCCAAAGACATTCAAAAACTTATCCCACACCGTTATCCGTTTTTGCAACTCGACCGCATTACTGCGTTCGAACCGATGAAAACCCTGACTGCGATTAAAAACGTCACCATGAACGAGCCGCAGTTCCAAGGCCACTTTCCCGACCTGCCCGTGATGCCTGGCGTGTTGATTATCGAAGCCATGGCGCAAGCGTGCGGCACACTGGCCATCCTCAGCGAAGGCGGCCGCAAAGAAAACGAATTCTTCTTCTTCGCCGGTATCGACGATGCCCGTTTCAAACGCCAAGTCATCCCCGGCGACCAACTGGTTTTTGAAGTCGAGCTGCTGACCAACAAACGCGGTATCGGCAAATTCAACGCCGTTGCCAAAGTCGACGGCCAAGTTGCCGTTGAAGCCGTGATTATGTGCGCCAAACGCGTGGTGTAAGAATGGGACAGGCCGTCTGAACGTTCAGACGGCATCTTGCAGGCAATACCTGTATCAGACAGCAAGGAGACAGCATGACCCTTATCCATCCGACCGCCGTCATCGACCCTAAAGCCGAACTCGACTCCAGCGTCAAAGTCGGCCCATACAGCATCATCGGCCCCAATGTGCAAATCGGTGCGAATACCGAAATCGGCCCGCACGTCGTCATCAACGGCCATACGACCATCGGTGAAAACAACCGCATTTTCCAATTTGCCAGCCTCGGCGAAATTCCGCAGGACAAAAAATACCGCGATGAGCCGACCAAGCTGATTATCGGCAACGGCAACACCATTCGCGAATTTACGACGTTCAACCTCGGCACGGTTACCGGTATCGGCGAAACCCGTATCGGCGACGACAACTGGATTATGGCCTACTGCCACCTCGCCCATGACTGCGTGGTCGGCAACCATACCATCTTCGCCAACAACGCCTCACTCGCAGGCCACGTTACCATCGGCGACTACGTCGTCTTGGGCGGCTACACGCTGGTGTTCCAGTTCTGCCAAATCGGCGACTACGCCATGACCGCGTTTGCCGCCGGCGTACACAAAGACGTACCGCCGTACTTCATGGCTGCAGGCTACCGCGCCGAACCGGCCGGCCTCAACAGCGAAGGTATGCGCCGCAACGGTTTCACTGCCGAACAAATTGCCTCCGTCAAAGATGCGTATAAAACCATTTACCATCGCGGCATTCCGTTTGAAGAGGCCAAGGCAGACATTCTGAAACGTGCCGAAACCCAAAGCGAATTGGCGGTATTTAAAGACTTTTTTGCACAATCCACACGCGGCATTATCCGTTGATGGATGGATTGAAGGCCGTCTGAAACTTTTTCAGACGGCCTTTGGATTGCAAAAATCCGCGCAGTAGGGCAGGTTTCCTGTCTGTTTGCCGCCGATGCCGTCTGAAAACGGGCGGGCAAATGTCTGCCCAAAATCTTTTAGCTTTTAAACCTCAACACATGAATTCCAATCCTTCCCCCCTTATCGCCATCAGCGTCGGCGAAGCTTCCGGCGACTTGCTCGGCGCACACTTAATCCGTGCCATTAAGGCGCGTTGCCCGAATGCGCGGTTTACCGGCATCGGCGGCGAGCGCATGAAGGCGGAGGGTTTCGAGAGTTTGTACGATCAGGAAAAGCTGGCGGTACGCGGTTTTGTTGAGGTCATCAAACGCCTGCCGCAAATTTTGAGAATTCGCAAAGGGCTGGTGAACGATTTAATCCGCCTCAAGCCGGATGTGTTTATCGGCATCGATGCGCCGGACTTTAATCTCGGCGTGGCGGAAAAACTCAAGCAGGCAGGCATTCATACCATTCATTACGTCAGCCCGTCGGTTTGGGCGTGGCGGCGCGAACGGGTCAATAAAATCGTACATCAGGTCAACCGCGTGTTGTGCCTGTTTCCGATGGAGCCTCAGCTTTATATCGATGCCGGCGGCAAGGCCGAATTTGTCGGCCATCCAATGGCGCAAACCATGCCCGTGGAAGCGGATAGGGCGGCGGCACGGCAGAAGCTGGGCGTGCCTGCGGACGTGCCCGTGTTTGCGATATTGCCCGGCAGCCGCGTGAGCGAAATCGATTACATGGCGGCGGTGTTTTTTCAGACGGCCTTATTGCTGCTGAAACGTTATCCGCAGGCACAGTTTTTGCTGCCTGTGGCGACGGCCGCAACGCGCAAACGCATTACCGAAATTTTGGCGCAGCCTGAGTTCGCCGCCCTTCCCATTACGTTGACCGACAAGCAGTCGGATACGGTTTGCACCGCTGCCGACGTGGTATTGGTCACCAGTGGTACGGCGACTTTGGAAGTGGCCTTGTGCAAGCGGCCTATGGTCATCAGCTACAAAATTTCGCCGCTGACTTATGCGTATGTGAAAAACAAAATCAAAGTGCCGCATGTCGGTTTGCCCAATATTCTGTTGGGTAAAGCCGCCGTTCCCGAGCTGCTGCAACACGATGCCGTCCCTGAAAAACTGGCGCAGGCCGTTGCAGACTGGTATGACCGCCCTGAGGCAGTGGCCGCATTGGAACAGGATTTCCACGCCTTGCATCTGCTGTTGAAGAAAGATACGGCGGCATTGGCGGCGGCGGCAGTATTGGAAGAAGCCGGATTTTCAGACGGCCTGAAAGACAATTAAGGAAAATACATGAATTTATTGGGAGCCTTGGCCAAGGTTGGCAGCCTGACGATGGTGTCGCGCATTTTGGGCTTTGTGCGCGATACGATTATTGCCCGTGCGTTTGGTGCAGGCATGGCGACGGATGCGTTTTTTGTCGCGTTCAAACTGCCCAACCTGCTGCGGCGCGTGTTTGCAGAAGGCGCATTTGCCCAAGCCTTTGTACCGATTTTGGCGGAATACAAAGAAACCCGCTCACCCGAAGCCACGCAGGCGTTTGTGCGCCATGTGGCCGGTATGTTGTCGTTTGTGCTGGTCATCGTTACCGCGCTGGGTATACTTGCCGCGCCGTGGGTGATTTATGTTTCTGCGCCCGGTTTTGCCAAAGAAGCCAATAAGTTTCAGCTCTCCATCGATCTGCTGCGGGTGACATTTCCTTATATCTTTTTGATTTCCTTGTCGTCTTTTGTCGGCTCAATACTCAACTCCTATCATAAATTCGGCATTCCCGCCTTTACGCCGACTTTTTTGAACATCTCCTTTATCGTCTTTTCCCTGTTTTTCGTACCGTATTTTGATCCGCCTGTTATGGCTTTGGCGTGGGCGGTATTTGTCGGCGGCGTGTTGCAGCTGGTGTTCCAACTGCCTTGGTTAGCAAAATTGGGCTTCTTGAAAATGCCCAAACTCAGCTTTAAAGACGCAGCGGTCAACCGCGTAATGAAACAGATGGCCCCGGCTATTTTGGGCGTGAGCGTGGCGCAGATTTCCTTGGTTATCAACACCATTTTTGCCTCATTTTTGCAGTCCGGCAGCGTGTCATGGATGTATTACGCCGACCGACTGATGGAATTGCCGACCGGTGTTTTGGGCGTAGCACTCGGTACAATCTTATTGCCCACCTTGTCCAAACACGCCGCCAGTCAGGATACCGAGCAGTTTTCCGGCCTGCTCGACTGGGGTTTGCGCCTGTGCATGCTGCTGACCCTGCCTGCCGCCGTCGGCCTTGCCGTGTTGTCTTTCCCTCTGGTTACGACCTTGTTCATGTACCGTGAATTTACGTTGCATGATGCGCAAATGACCCAATATGCGCTGATTGCCTATTCCTTCGGCTTGATCGGTCTGATTATGATTAAAGTGTTGGCGCCCGGCTTCTACGCGCGTCAAAACATCAAAACCCCCGTTAAAGTCGCTATTTTCACGCTGATTTGCACGCAGTTGATGAACCTCGCCTTCATTTCGCCGCTCAAACACGTCGGCCTGTCCCTCGCTATCGGTTTAGGCGCGTGTCTGAATGCAGGCTTGCTGTTTTTCCTTTTGCGCAAACACAGCATTTACCGCCCCGGCAAAGGTTGGGCTGCGTTTTTGGTCAAAATGGCCATCTCTTTGGTCGTCATGGGCGGCGGTTTGTGGCTGGCGCAATCTTATCTGCCGTTTGAATGGGTACACGTCGGCGGCTTTAAAAAAGCAGGCCAACTCTGCGTCCTGATTGCCTTGGGCGGCGGCCTCTACTTCGTTTCCCTCGCCGCGCTCGGCTTCCGTCCGCACCATTTCCGCAGGGTAGAAAAATAAGCAGCCGCAGGGCGTATGTGCTTGGCTTCAAGACTATTTGCTAAAAAGGCCGTCTGAAACATTTTCAGACGGCCTTTTCTTGTTTTATGTTTTAGCTGTAAAGCTTCGCTCCTTTTTTGACGAACTCAATCGCTTTTTCCTCCATGCCTTGCCGCTGGGCTTTTTGCTTGTCGGCGTAGTCGCGTACTTCCTGCGTGATTTTCATCGAGCAGAATTTTGGGCCGCACATCGAGCAGAAGTGGGCGATTTTCGCGCCTTCGGCAGGCAGGGTTTCGTCGTGGAAGCTCTCGGCGCGTTCGGGGTCGAGGCTTAAGCGGAATTGGTCGCGCCAGCGGAACTCGAAACGCGCCTTGCTCAGGGCGTTGTCGCGTAATTGTGCACCCGGCCAGCCTTTGGCGAGGTCGGCGGCGTGGGCAGCGAGTTTGTAGGTGATGATGCCGGTACGTACGTCTTCTTTGTCGGGCAGGCCGAGATGCTCTTTCGGGGTCACGTAGCAGAGCATGGCTGTGCCGTACCAGCCGATATTGGTCGCGCCTATGCCCGAGGTGATGTGGTCGTAGCCGGGGGCGATGTCGGTAACGAGCGGGCCGAGGGTGTAGAAAGGCGCTTCAAAGCAGTGTTGCAACTCTTCGGTCATGTTTTCTTTGACGCGTTGCAACGGCACATGGCCGGGGCCTTCGATCATGACTTGGACGTCGTGTTCCCACGCTTTGGCGGTCAATTCGCCCAAGGTGTGCAATTCGGCGAATTGGGATTCGTCGTTGGCATCGGCAATGCAGCCGGGGCGCAGGCCGTCGCCGAGGCTGAACGATACGTCGTAGGCTTTCATGATTTCGCAAATTTCGTCGAAATGCGTGTAGAGGAAGTTTTCCCGATGGTGGGCGAGACACCATTTCGCCATGATGGAGCCGCCGCGCGATACGATGCCGGTGAGGCGGTTGGCGGTCATCGGCACATAGCGCAGCAATACGCCTGCGTGCAGGGTGAAATAGTCTACGCCTTGTTCCGCCTGCTCGATTAAGGTATCGCGCACCAAATCCCAAGTCAAATCTTCGGCAATGCCGCCGGTTTTTTCCAAAGCCTGATAGATGGGTACAGTGCCGATGGGGACGGGCGCGTTGCGGATAATCCATTCGCGCGTTTCGTGGATGTGCGCGCCGGTGGACAAATCCATAATCGTGTCTGCGCCCCAACGCAGCGACCACACCATTTTTTCGACTTCTTCGGTCAGGCTGGAGGTAACGGCGGAATTGCCCAAGTTGCCGTTGATTTTGACGCGGAAGTTGCGGCCGATAATCATCGGTTCGAGTTCGGGATGGTTGATGTTGGCGGGGATAATCGCGCGTCCGGCGGCGATTTCTCGGCGCACGAATTCGGGCGTGATTTGGTCGGGATGAGTCGGGATGTTCGCGCCGAAACTTTGCCCTGCGTGTTGTTTCAAGAGTTTGGCGTATTCGGGCCGTCTGAAAAGCTCGTCTAGCTTCATGCGTTCGCGTATGGCGGCAAACTCCATTTCCGGCGTGATGATGCCTTGGCGGGCGTAGTGGAGCTGGGTTACGTTGCGGCCTGCTTTGGCGCGGCGCGGGCGGGTGATTTGGTTGAAGCGCAGATGGGCGGTCTTCGGATCGTGCGCGCGTTCGGTGCCGTATTCGCTGGAGAGCTTGGGCAGGATTTCGGTGTCGCTGCGTTCGTCCAGCCATGCAGTGCGGACGTGCGGCAACCCTTGTTTCAAGTCGATGTGTGCCGCCGGATCGCCGTATGCGCCGCTGGTGTCGTACACCGGAATCGGCGGATTGGCTTCCGTGCCTTGCGCCGTGTAGGTGTCGTCCTGACGGATTTCGCGCAAAGGCACGCGGATGTCGGCGCGGCTGCCTGGGATATAGACGCGGTCGGAGTTGGGATATTGGAAGCGGATGCCGATGTCTTCACTCAAGTCGGAAAGACGGCGCGCCTCATCGCCGGTTTTTTTAGCGGTAGTCATAAAAATTGCTCCTGTTTCTCGGTTATGAAATGGAAACAGGAGCATTGCTTTTTTTCAGACGGCCTTGCGGATATCTTCAATCGACCGTCTAAAATCACATTTGCCGAAACTCCCCACGCAGGTATTATCCTGTTCGGGTGTAAAGGGTATTTCTCAGCCGCTCGGTTTGAAAGCAGCACCCCTGTTTCTTTATTAACGAAAATTAAACCACGCGGCCGGTTTTTTGTAAAGCAACGTTTGGATATTTTCTGTCAAAAACGCTTGACAGCAATTCCGCCTTTCTGTATAGTTACAACTTCTGACGCGGGATGGAGCAGCATGGTAGCTCGTCGGGCTCATAACCCGAAGGTCGTAGGTTCGAATCCTGCTCCCGCAACCAAATATAAAAATCCCCTGCAATCGCAGGGGATTTTGCTTTATGCGGCATTTATTGCGGATGAATTGATGGAAAGGCCGTCTGAACCATTGGGTTTCAGACGGCCTTTTGCTGTCTTGCGGCGGGGTTTGGGTAAAAATACGACAGGCCTTTTTCAGACGGCCTCTTCCGATTTGGGCTTGTTGTCGTTGCGCAGGTGTTCTTTCAGGCGCTGCAATTCTTTTTTGTCCAACCATTTATTGCGCGAACGTTGCAACAGAATCACCAATGCGGCGATTTCGTTACGCATATTGGTGCTGAGCCAGAGGAAGCCTTGCCAGTCGTAATGCAGGCGGGCGGCCGGTTTGCTTAGTTCGGCATTGAGCGAAGTATCGATTCGGATGCGGCGGGCGTAGTGGCCTTTGATGAGACGGACGGTCAGGCGCAGCTCGCGTTGGAGTTGGTTGAAGTGGCGGTCGAGCAGGCGGATTTCGCTTTCGTTGAGCGTGGGCGCGCGCAGTTTGGCAGCGGTGGTCAGGAGCAGCTCGGTGGTGTTGACGATTTTGCGATGGGCATGCTGCATGGCTTCCATCATATTGTTGCTGATGTGGCTTTCGCCGGATGTGGCGGCCAGATGGCTGCGGCTTTTGACCATGCGGGCGTTGATTTGGCGCATTTTAATCATGTTTTGTTCCAAACGCTCGCGCGTCATGCGTTTGCCGTTGCTGATTTCGGCAATCATTTTGGCGCAGTCGGTGAGGTTGTCGGCAAGCATGAAGCGCCACATGAGTGTGGAGCGCAGGGGCAGGAGTTTGGCGGCGGCAATGGCGATGGCGGCACCAATCAAAACGTTCATGGCGCGCATCAGACCGCTGTCGAGCCAGTGGTGGCTGCTGTCGCCGATGAGCATGCACATGGTCAAACCGGCAAGCATGGCGACATAGCCGTTTTTGCCGACCGCAGACCAACCGGCCACTGCGCTGGCGGCGCCGATAATCAGATAGAAGAAAACGCCGTCTTGCAAATAATGCTGGTTCAACCATAAAACGGCCAAACCGACGCCCAAACCGATGGCCGTGCCGAGCATGCGTTCGACTGCTTTGGAGTAAATCGCGCCTTGGAATTGCAGCATGCCGAGGACGACAAAGACGGTCATGCCGATCCACTCGCCGTGTTGCAGGTGGAAGACTTTGGCCAACAGGGTGGAAAACACGATTGCCAAGCCGAGGCGGAAGGCGTGGATATGGCGGCGATAGCGGTAGCGTTCGTAGGCGTTGAGCCAGCGTTCGGAAAAATGGAGGCGTTCGGATTGGGCAGGCATGTTGTAAGACGTATGGGTATGTGGGGATGTAAATTATAACTGATTGGTAAAGCAGATGAAATTTGAACTGCTCCCAAACGGCTTGTCCTATTGCGGATTTTATCTGCCGCAAGCGGATATAATGGCGGCTTTGAATCAGACAGGCGGTGAAGAAATGGCGACGGTTTTAAGCGCAGGCGTGGACGAAGCGGGGCGCGGCCCTTTGGTCGGCAGCGTATTTGCGGCGGCAGTGATTTTGCCGGAACATTTTGACCTGCCGGGTTTGACCGACTCAAAAAAACTGAGCGAAAAAAAGCGCGATATGTTGGCGCAGATGATTAAGGAACAGGCGGTTGCATGGAGCATTGCCTTTGCCGATCCCGACGAAATCCTGCAACTGAACATCCTGCACGCAACCATGGCCGCGATGAAGCGCGCAGTCGAGGGGTTGTCGGTCGTGCCTGACAAAGTATGGATAGACGGCAACCGTGTGCCGAAAGATTTGAATGTCCCTGCAGAGGCCGTGGTCAAAGGCGACAGCAAAATTATTGAAATCTCCGCCGCTTCGGTTTTGGCCAAAACCGCGCGTGATGCAGAAATGTATGAATTGGCGAAACGCTATCCGCAATACGGGTTTGACCGCCACAAAGGCTACGGCACGGCGCAACATTTGGCCGCATTGAAACAATACGGCGTATTGCCGGAACACCGCCGCGATTTCGCACCGGTCAAAACCTTATTGGCACAAGGCAATCTGTTTGAAGAATGAAAGCATAGCAAAAGGCCGTCTGAAAGATTTCAGACGGCCTTGTTTTTTAGGAAAGTATCATTTCAACGCAGCCAAACACTCTTTAATCAACTCAGGGCCGCGATAAATCAAACCGCTGTACACCTGAACCGCACTGGCACCCAAGCGGATTTTTTCTGCCGCGTCCGCGCCGTTCATGACGCCGCCGACGCCGATAATCGGCAGCTTGCCGTCAATGCGTTCCGCCAAAAGTTTCAACACCTGATTGCTTTTCTCGCGAACGGGCAAGCCGCTCAAGCCGCCTTGTTCGCCTGCGAGCGGATGGCTGTCCAAGCTTGATTTGTCGATGGTTGTGTTGGTGGCGATGATGCCGTCCATTTCCACAGATTTGACCACATGGGCGATGTCGTCGATTTGCGCTTCGTCCAAATCCGGCGCGATTTTGACCGCCAGAGGCACATATTTGCCATGCGCGGCTGCCAGTTGCGCCTGTTTGTTTTTCAAGGCCTCCAACAATGCGCTCAATTCGTCGCCGCCCTGCAAGGCGCGCAGGTTTTTCGTATTGGGGGAGGAAATATTGACCGTGATGTAGCTTGCGTGGGCGTAGGCTTTTTCCAAGCAAATCAGATAATCGTCGGCCGCATTTTCAATCGGCGTAACGGCATTTTTGCCGATGTTGATGCCCAAAATGCCTTTAAAACGGCTGTTTTCAATGTTGCGGATCATTGCGTCGATGCCGTGGTTGTTGAAACCCATGCGGTTAATGATGCCTTGGTGTTCGGGAACGCGGAAAAGGCGCGGCTGCGGATTGCCCGGCTGCGGCTTGGGCGTTACCGTGCCGATTTCGACAAAGCCGAAACCCAAAGCGGCAAACGCATCGATGCACTCGCCGTTTTTGTCCAAACCCGCCGCCAAGCCGACCGGATTGGGCAGCTGCAAACCCATCAGCTCGGTTGGCCGGGTGTGGCTGTCTACTTTGGGCAGCAGGCCGAGTTTTTCGATAGAACGCAAACTGTTGAGCGTGAAATGATGGGCCTTTTCTGCATCGAAACGGAACAGGATAGGGCGGACGAGTGAATACATGGCGGCGGCTTTCTGAACGGTTGATGAATTTGGCGTTATTCTACCTGAAACCGTCAAACTGCCCCAAACGTCTGTATCGATATGATTTTATTGTTTGGCGTCAAATGAAAATAAATAGGGCTTTTGCGTGTAGTCGGATAGTTCATTAAAATGGTAAAAGAGAGGCTTTTCAGACGGCCTGATGGATGTATCAAAAGGCCGTCTGAAAAGTTTTGATTGTTTACCTGATACAGGAAGATTTTTTATGAAACAGGCGGTTGATCCTTATGCGAGCTTCCGTGAACTGACGCTGCGGGGGATGATACTCGGCGCGTTGATTACGGTGATTTTTACGGCATCCAATGTGTATTTGGGCTTGAAGGTGGGCCTGACTTTTGCGTCTTCGATTCCGGCTGCGGTGATTTCGATGGCGGTTTTGAAGTTTTTTAAAGGCAGCAATATTCTGGAAAATAATATGGTGCAGACTCAGGCTTCGGCCGCGGGTACGCTCTCCAGTATTATTTTTATTCTGCCGGGTTTGCTGATGGCCGGTTATTGGGCGGGCTTCCCGTTTTGGCAGACAACGCTGCTGTGTATGTCCGGCGGTATTTTGGGCGTGATTTTCACTGTGCCTTTGCGTTATGCAATGGTGGTGAAGAGCGATTTGCCTTATCCGGAAGGTGTGGCAGCGGCCGAGATTTTAAAGGTCGGCGACCATGATGCGGACCAACAGGAAGGCGGCAGCGGTATCAAGGAATTGGTGTCGGGCGGCGCTCTGGCGGGTTTGATGAGCTTCTGCGCAAGCGGTTTGCGCGTGGTGGCGGACAGCGCGAGCTTTTGGTTTAAAGGCGGCGCGTCGGTGTTCCAAGTGCCGATGGGCTTTTCTTTGGCCTTGCTGGGCGCGGGTTATTTGGTCGGCCTGACCGGCGGTATCGCGATTTTGCTGGGTATTTCGATTGCCTGGGGCGTGGCCGTGCCTTATCTGTCGGCGCATATTCCGCAACCTGCCGATATGGAGATGATTCCTTTTGCGATGTCTTTGTGGAAGGAAAAAGTCCGTTTTATCGGCGCGGGTACGATCGGTATTGCGGCGATTTGGACGCTGTTGACTTTGATGAAACCGATGGTCGAGGGTATGCGCCTGTCTTTCCGTAATTTCGGCGGCGCGCAGATGACCGAGCGCACGGAACAGGATTTGTCGCCTAAGGCGATGATTGCCTGGGTGTTGGCGATGATGCTGGTGTTGGGCGTGTCCTTCTTCCACTTTATCGGCGACTCGCATATTTCCGGCGGTTTGGCTTGGCTGTTGGTGGTCGTATGTACGCTGCTGGCTTCGATTATCGGCTTTTTAGTGGCCGCGGCTTGCGGTTATATGGCCGGTTTGGTCGGTTCGTCTTCCAGCCCGATTTCGGGTGTGGGCATCGTCTCTATCGTTATCATTTCGCTGGTGTTGCTGCTGGTCGGCGAATCCGGCGGCTTGATGGCGGATGAGGCAAACCGCAAATTCCTGCTGGCGTTGACGTTGTTTTGCGGCGCATCTGTGATCTGTGTGGCTTCAATTTCCAATGACAACCTGCAGGATTTGAAAACGGGTTATCTGGTAAAAGCGACGCCTTGGAAACAGCAGGTTGCGCTGATTATCGGCTGCGTTGTCGGTGCATTGGTGATTTCGCCTGTGTTGGAGCTTTTGTATGAAGCCTACGGCTTTACCGGCGCGATGCCGCGTGAAGGCATGGATGCGGCCCAAGCCCTTGCCGCGCCTCAGGCAACTTTGATGGCCACCATCGCCCAAGGTATTTTCTCACACAATCTGCAATGGGATTATATTTTCACCGGCGTGGCCATCGGCGTGGCGTTGATTGCGGTCGATTTCACATTGCGCAAATCTTCCGGCGGCAAGCGTGCTTTGCCGGTATTGGCCGTGGGCATGGGCATTTACTTGCCGCCGTCTGTGAATATGCCGATTGTGATCGGCGCGGTATTGGCGGCGGTGTTGAAATCCGTCATCGCCAGCCGTCAAGAAAACCGTGAAGGCCGTCTGAAAAATGCGGAACGTATCGGTACGCTGTTCTCTGCCGGTTTGATTGTCGGCGAGAGCCTGATCGGTGTGATTATGGCGTTTATCATTGCCTTCTCCGTAACCAACGGCGGTTCGGATGCGCCTTTGGCCCTGAACTTGGAAAACTGGGATACGGCCGCCAAATGGCTGGGCTTGGCGTTTTTTGTTTTCGGTATGTTCGTGTTTGCACGTCGCGTGTTGAAAGCAGGACGCTAAGTTTGTAGGTTGAGAAAAGGCCGTCTGAAACTTTGGTTTCAGACGGCCTTTTTATCTCTTAACGCTGATTCAAACAATCTGCAATCGCTTTGGCAATTTTGGCACTGGCGCCTTGGTGTTGCGAAATGAATTGCTCAGTGTGGCTGATCAGCTGTTGGCGCAGCGTTTCGTCGTCGAGGTATTGGCGCGTGGTTCTGTACCAGGCTTCGGCGGTTTCGACGCGGACGGCGGCTTTGGCTTCGACTGCGCCTTTGCAGGCTTGGGCGAAGTTGTAGTTGGAGTAGCCGAAGAGGGTGGGGACGTGGCAGGAGATGGGTTCGATGATGTTTTGGCAGCCGGCATCAACGAGGCTGCCGCCGACGAAGGCAATGTCTGCGCTGAGGTAGTAGGCGGCAAGTTCGCCCATGCTGTCGCCTATCCAAACTTGTGTATCGGGGGAAACGGGTTGTCCGTCGCTGCGTTTTTGGACGGTATAGCCAAGCGATTTGGCAGTATCGTAGGCCGTCTGAAAGTTTTCAGGGTGGCGCGGTACGATGACCAGCAAGGCATTGCCGCGGTAGCCCTGCCATGCTTTGAGGAGCAGCTCGGCTTCGTCTGTGCCTTTGTACACGCGCGTGCTGGCGCAGACGACGACGGGGCGTGCGCCGATGCGTTCTTTAAAGGCGACGGCAAGCGGGCGCGAGTCGTCGGGGGGCGCGATGTCGTATTTGGTGTTGCCGCAGACGTGGACATTGGACGCGCCGATGAGGTGCAGGCGTTCGGCATCGGCGGCGGTTTGGGCAAAGCAGCCGGAGAGAGTCTGCATGGCAGGCTCGACCAGCTTGCGGATTTTGAGGTAGCCGCGTTGGGATTTTTCAGAGAGGCGTGCGTTGGCCAAAAAGAGGGGAATGCCTGCTTCTTTGCAACCCTGCATCAGGTTGGGCCAGATTTCGGTTTCCATCAAAATGCCACAGATGGGGCGGTGTTCGGCTAAAAATCGGGCGACCCATTCGGATTTGTCGTAGGGCAGGTAACGGCATTGCGCATCGGGGAACAGGGATTGCGCGGTGGCGCGGCCGGTCGGTGTCATTTGGGTAATCAAAAACGGCGAGTCGGGAAAATGGCGGCGCAATGCCTGGACTAAGGGTTCGGCCGCACGCGTTTCGCCGACGGATACGGCGTGTATCCAAATCGGGCGTTGTACGGGATTGGGATACGCCTGCCCGAAACGCTCGTCCCAATGCTCGAGATAGGCTGGGGATTTGAGGGCGCGGCGGCGCAGGTGGCGGCGGATCAGGAAGGGGGCGAGGTGCCACAGCGTGGCGTAAAGGCGGCGTATCATGCTTACGGGTCTTATGTCGGAATAGGCCTATTTTATCGGAAACTGAAACGGAAGATATAGCTTTGATGCGTGTTTTACGCAAAGGAAACAGGCCGTCTGAAAGGTTTCAGACGGCCTTTAATGCAGGCATAAACGCGTTTACTTCACTTGCGCCATATATTTTTTCAGACGGCCTTTGCTTTGCATGGCGCGGTTTTCCATTTCATCGACAACGGCTTGTGCTTTGGCTTTGTTCACCGGTTTGCCGACCTGAATCACACCGCTCATGTTCATCATGCGGTGCGGCGGGCAGGTATAGACATACACGCCTTCTTTGTCGAGCTTGAGCGTGAAGTCTTTGCCGTCTTCAGAGAGGAAGTCGGCAACGCCGTCGGGCAGGGCTTTGCTTTGCACCCAGTGGCCGCTGTTGGCGGCTTTGAAGGTAACAGTGTCGCCGACTTTGGCGTTGACGTAGCCGGGCTCGAACACCATGCTGCCGTCTTTGCCGTTGTCGAGCATTTTGACTTCGTGGTTGGCGGCGTATGCGCTAAGGGACGCGGTCAGCATCAGGAGGAAGAGGGTTTTTTTCATGGAGAAAGTCCTTTTTGTGAAGAGTATAAAATGATTGCTGGGGCTGGTTTCTTGGTGGCAGATTCCCAGCTAGGATTGCCGCATCGGGCGGATAACGGGCAGGCCTTTGCTGTCGTACAAAAGCTCGATGTCCACTTTATACAGCCTGCCTATCATGTCCGCCTGCAACACGTCCTGCGGCGCGCCCTGCGCCTGTACTTTGCCTTCACCAAGCAGAATCACGCCGTCTGAAAACTGCGCGGCGAGGCTCAAATCGTGCAACACCATCAGCGTAACCAGATTGTGTTCGTGCGTGTATTGCACCACGCGCTCCAAAAGATTGAGCTGATGGTGCATATCCAGCGCGCTGACCGGTTCGTCCAGCATCAGGATTTCGGGGCGGCGCAGCATGACTTGGGCAAACATCACGAGCTGCCGCTGTCCGCCGGAAAGCCGCATGACGTCGCGGTGCGCCAGATGGCCGATACCCAGCTCCGCCATGATACTTGCGGCTTCGTGCAGCAGTTCGTCGCCGACGTGCATGTGCAGCGCGTCCATGCGGCCGAGCAACACGACTTCCAGCGCGGTCAGCGAGGCTTCGGCGGCGGTGTCCTGCGGCATATAGCCTATGCGTTTGCGCCAGCTTTGCAGGTGGATTTTGCTCAACACTTCGTCGCCGTAGCGGATGGTGCCTTTGTGCGCGACTTCGCCGAAAATCGTTTTCATCAGCGAGGATTTGCCCGTGCCGTTCGGGCCGAGCACGGAATAGACTTTGCCTTGTTCCAGCGTCAAATCGATATTGTCGGCGACCACATAATCGCCGCGCCGGATGTGTACGTTTTCAAGTTTCAACATTTCAGACGGCCTATCGTTTCGTTAATACAATCCAGAAGAAGAACGGCACGCCGACAAACGACGTAACAATCCCCACCGGAAACAGCGCGCCGGGGATAATCACCTTGGACAACACGCTGGCCACCGACAGAAACGCCGCCCCTGCCAGCATCGCGCCGGGCAGGAAGAAACGTTGGTCTTCGCCCAAAAGAATCCGCGCCACATGCGGCGCAACCAGTCCGATAAAGCCGATGACGCCGACAAAACTGATGGCCGTTGCCGTCATTACCGCCACCAACACCAGCGTTTTCAGACGCAAAAATTGCAGATTGATGCCCAGCCCGACGGCGCGTTCTTCGCCCAAGCGCAGCGCAGTCAGCTTCCACACATCGCGCGAAAGCAGAAACACGCATACCGCCGTAACCGCCGCCGTAACGATGACTGTTTCCCAAGTCGCCTTGGTCAGGCTGCCGAACAGCCAAAACAGAATCTGCTGCGAAATCTCAGGCGCGGCGATAAATTGAATCAGCGACAAAATCGACTGAAACAGGAACAACAGCGCAATCCCCACCAACACCAACATCGCCGAATTGAAGCGGCGCGCTGAGGCAAACAGAAACAAGATGCCCGAAGCCAGCATGGTCATCACAAACGCACCGATGGGGACGGCGACCGTTTCAGGCAGCCCGAAACCGCCGAACGCAATCACCGCCGACGCGCCCAAACCTGCCGCCGCAGCCAAGCCCAGCGTATAAGGGCTGGCCATCGGGTTGTTCAAGAGCGTTTGAATTTCCGCACCGCCGACACCTAAAGCCGCGCCGACCACCAACGCCATCACCGCAATCGGCAGGCGCAAATCCATCACAATCAGGCGGTTCATTTCATCGACTTCGGGTTTGCCCAGCAAAACATTGACCACTTCGCCGACGGGCAGCGTGTCCGTCATCGCAGGGCCGGTGGCGATGTCGAATAGGAAACTGACCGCCGCGATGACTAAAAACATCAACACAATCAACCAACGCTTGCCTTCCAACTTGCGCTGGTTTTTCACAATCTCGGCGACAACCGAATCATTCATGTTTCAAACCTTTAAAAAAGAGTGTTGTGAAAGGGGAGAAACAGGTTTGCCTTTTTCTTCCGCAAAAATTTCAGACGGCCTTCCGATTTTAAAGGCCGTCTGAAAATCTAAATTACCTTATTGTCCTTTCGGATAGAGGTAGAATGTGCCGTTCGGTACGACGGGCAGGTTTTGGCGGTAGAAGTCCAAATAGGTTTTTTCAGGGTTGAAATCCTTAAACAACTGCGGATAAATCGCTTTGGCCATAAACTGAATCGATGCGCTGTCGGACAGCGTGCGCGAGTTGGCGTGGTAGGCGGCATAGAGGCGGTTGTTTTTAATCGCAGGCAGGTTGGCCCAGCCGGCGCGTTTGGCAAAGCCTGCCAAGCGTTTTTCCGCTTCGGCTTTTGGAATGCCCCAGCCCATCACCATGGCGGCAGGGTTTTTCTTCAATTCGGTTTCGCGGCCGGTAATCACGATCACGTCGGGTTTGGCGGCGAGGACTTTTTCAGGATTGATCGGGCCGTAGAATTCGACCGAAGAAGCGGCGATATTGTTGCCGCCGACCAGTGTCGCCATCGAACCCCACATGCTCTTGCCGAAGGTAACGCTGTGTTCGGCAGGGCCTTTGTTGCCGAACTCGATATAGACTTTAGGCTTGGGCCGGTTGGCTTTTTTCACGCGCGCCTGGATGGTGTCGGCGATGCGTTTGTAGTCTGCCGCCAGTTTGTCGGCTTTTTGCTGCTGGCCGGTCAGCGTGCCGATGAGCTTGGTCGATTGAACGTGTTTGGCCACTGTTTGCGCGTTGTAATCCAACACGACGATGGGGATGCCGGCTTTGTTGATGCGGTCGAGATCGGAACCCAAAGCCTTGTATTGCCATTCGGCCAAAACCAGCAAATCGGGTTTCAGCGCCAATACTTTCTCAATCGAGAACGTGCCGACTTCCACTTCGCCCACGTCGGTCAGCTGATTCAGTTTAGGCACGGCTTTGCTGAATGCCGCCCAGCTTGGCGGCGCCCAGTCGGCCCAAACTGCTTTGGAAAAACCAACGACGTTGTCCAGCGCGGTTTTGCCGCCGATGGCCATGTAGTCTTGGTAGTAGAAGCCCAACACCACGCGCTTGGCAGGCAGGTCGACAGTTACCTTACGGCCGAGGATATCGGTCAGCTGAACCGGTTTGGCAAAAGCGGATACGGAGCCGACTGATAAAGCTGCGACGGCAATCAAAGCAGAAAGTTGCGTAAATCTCATGGATTATTCCTTTAAAATATGATGATAACCATTATCTTTTTATAAATTTACAAGGTATTGAATCTTTTTTCAAGTGAAACGAGTGAGTAGACATATTTCGAAATAAAAAGTTTCATCATTAAAACGAAGGGATAGTGTTGATATAGGGCTTGGGTGTACTGAAGACTTAGTGAAAAGGAATGATATGGTGTGTCTAAAGCCATAGTGGGCAGTAGCTGAAATGGATAGGTAAAGGGTTTTTTATTGCAACAAAATAAAAGGTATTCGGTTGAAAACAAGGCCGTCTGAAACCTTGCAATCAGGGTTCAGACGGCCTTTAGTGTAGGCATAAAAGTTTTATTTCACTTGCGCCCTATATTTTTCAGACGGCCTGTAAGCGGTGTTTGGGAAAAGTAAAAAAGGTTGGAGACCTTTGCAAAAATAGTCTGTTAACGAAATTTGACGCATAAAAATGCGCCAAAAAAATTCAATTGACTAAAACCTTCCTGATATTGAGCAAAAAATAGGAAAAATCAGAAAGGTTTTGCATTTTGAAAATGAGATTGAGCATAAAATTTTAGTAACCTATGTTATTGCAAAGGTCTCGGTTGGTTTTTGAAATGGCGAAATAGGAAAGGCTTGAGGGGAATCGGGTGTCAACCCAAAATGGGAAAAAATAAAAAGGGCGTGTTCAATACGCCCTTGTGTCGGTTTCGGATATTTTGCGAATTTCAGACGGCCTTGTCTTCGTTCTGCTCGCTTTGGTTGAGGATTTTAATCAGTTTCTCGGCTTTTTCCGGGTCTTCGCAGCGCAGGATTTTGGCAGCATCGTTTTCAAGATGGCCGGTGTGGCTGTGCAGGATGATGTTTTTAACCGAAAGCAGGTTGTTGGGGTTCATGGAGAATCGGCGCAAGCCCATGCCGAGCAATAGGCGGGTAAAGACGGTATCGCCGGCCATTTCGCCGCAGATGGAGACGCCTTTTTCCATGCGGTTGGCGGTGCGGATGATGTGTTGCAGCGTTTTGAGGACGGCAGGGTGGCCGGGTTGGTAGAGGTGGCTGACGCTGTCGTCGCCGCGGTCGACCGACAGGAGGTATTGAATCAGGTCGTTGGTGCCGATGGAAACGAAGTCGACGAGCTTGAGGATGCTGCCGACGGTCATGGCGGCGGACGGGATTTCGATCATGCAGCCGATGCTGACCGGGCCGAAGGTTTCGCCGCGTTCGGTCAGCTGGCGTTGGGCCGTGTCCAGATGGATAAGGCATTGGCGCACTTCGGAAATGGACGTAATCATCGGCCACATTATGCGCACGGGGCCGTGTGCGGCGGCGCGGAGGATAGCGCGCATTTGGGTGCGGAACATGACCGGCTCGGCGAGGCATAGGCGGATGCCGGTCAGGCCGAGTGCAGGGTTGAGGCTGCCGTTGGGTGTGCTGTTTTGGCCGAACCAGCGCGGATTTTTATCGACGCCCAAATCGACAGTGCGGATGGTGATGTTTTTGCCTTTGAGTTTTTTGACGATGCCGGCATAGACTTCGTATTGTTCGTCTTCGGTCGGCATGTTGTCGCGGTTGAGGTAGAGGAATTCGCTGCGGAACAGGCCGACGCCGTCTGCGCCGAAGTTGTGCAGGGCTTTGATGTCTTCGGCGGATTCGATGTTGGCGAGCAACTCAATGTTGATGCCGTCGGCCGTGGTGGCGGCGGTTTTTTTGATTTTGTTGAGTTCGCGCTTGTGGCTGCGGTATTCGCGGGCGAGGCGGCGGTATTCGTTGAGGACGACTTCGTCGGGATCGATGATGAGGACGCCGTTGATGCCGTCGACGATGACGATTTCGTTTTCGGTAATGAGTTTGCGGGCGTTATGCAGGCCGATGACGGACGGGATGTCGAGGCTGCGGCCCAAGATGGCGGTGTGGCTGGTCGGACCGCCGGCATCGGTTACGAAGGCGGTAATGTGCTGCTCTTTGAACAATACGGTATCGGCAGGCGAGAGGTCGTGCGCGATGAGGACGGTGTCGTCAAACAGGTTGCCGGCGAGGTTGATTTCGTTGCTTTGGCCGACAAGGTTGTTGTGGATGCGGCGGACGACTTGGAGCATGTCCTGTTTGCGTTCGCGCAGGTAGTCGTCGTCGATGCTGTCGAACTGGGCGGCGAGTTTGTCGCTTTGTTGTTTCAATGCCCATTCGGCGTTGATTTTCTGCTCGCGCAAAATGTCGATGGGTTCGCGCGAGAGGGTGACGTCGGTCAGCAGCATCAGGTGTAGGGAGATGAACGCGCCCAATTCGGTCGGGGCGTTTTCGGGAATCGCGCCGCGCAGCTGTTCCAATTCTTTGCGCGTGGCTTTGATGGCGTTGTCGAAACGGGCAACTTCGGCATCGAGTTTGTCAGGATCAATGTCGTATTGGGGGACTTCCGTTGTGCCGCGCGTGATGAGGTGGGCGTGGCCGATGGCAATGCCTTTGCCCGCGGCTACACCGTGTAGGACGATGCTCATTATTCGCCCTCGCCGAAGTAGTCGTTGATGAGGTCGGTCAATGCCTGCATGGCGGCGGCTTCGTCTGCGCCTTCTGTTTCCAGTTCAATCACGGTACCTTTGGCGGCGGCCAGCATCATCAGGCCCATGATGCTTTTACCGTTGACGCGGTTGCCGTTTTTGGTGACCCAGACTTCGCTTTGGAATTGGGAGGCGGTTTGGGTGAATTTGCTGGAAGCGCGCGCGTGCAGGCCGAGTTTGTTGATGATTTCGATTTCTTGTTTGAGCATGGATGTCCCCTAAATGTAATGTTCGTAAAGTGAATGTTTTCAGACGGCCTTAGCCGTGTTCTTTGCACACCAGGTCTTCAGGTGCGGATGTAATGGCGAAAATGCCCCGGATGGCGGCTTCTTTGACGGTTTCGGTGAAGTCGGAGAGGTTTTCGGCTTGTGATGAGTATTGGATGGCTTTAATCATCATCGGGGCGTTGAGGCCGGTCAGGATGGCGGATTTGTTTTCGCGCACCAGCCGGCGTGCGGCGTTGCACGGGGTTGCGCCGAAGATGTCGGTCATGATCAGCACGCCGCGGTTGTCGGGAAATTCCTGCAACGCGGCGATGGCGTTGTTGATGATGTCGTTTTGATCCTCGTCGGGCTGTACGCCGAGGATGTGGAGATTTTCGGGGAAGCCGTTGGGAAAGAAATGGTCGGCCAAACCGCGATAGGCTTCACCTATGGTTTCATGTGTAATGATTAACAAACCTATCATGATGTGTTCCTAGCATGGGGTTGAGGCCGTCTGAAGATTTTTCAGACGGCCTTTGTTTTATTTATTGTTTAAGGCGTAGATTTCGCCGAGGTTGCGCCAACAGCCGGCGGCATCCATACCGTAGCCGAAGACGTAGCGGTTGGGCACGTCTAAACCGACATAATCGGCTTTGGTCGGTTTTTCTTTGTCGATCAGTTTGTTGGCAAATACGGCCGCACGGCAGCTTGCCGCACCCATTTCCAACAGTTTTTCCTGAATGGCGGCCATGGTGTGGCCTTCGTCCAGAATGTCGTCCAAAACGACTACATGACGGCCTTTGATTTGCTCGGGGTCGGGCATGCGTTTCCAGTTGAACGCGCCGCCTGCGAGCTTGTCACCGTAGCGGGAAACGTGGACGTAGTCAAAGTCCAAAGGAAAGCGCAACAGCGGCAGCAGCTGCCCTGTAAACACCACCGCGCCGCCCATTACAGGCAAGAGCAGGGGGTATTTGTCGCCCAAGTCGCGGGTGATGTCGTCGGCAACTTTTTGCAAGGCCGCGCGGCATTGTTTTTGGTCAAACAGCAAGTCGGCATTGTCCAGCATGGCCTGGGTTTCAAGGCGTTTGGTTTCTAAGTCGGTCATGATAGGTCGTGTTGAGTGCGGTTAAAAATAAATTATATAGCGGATTCAATCAATTTTCGATACAAGGCGCGGCAATAGTGTAGTGAATGTGAGGGGAATTTGAGCCGATCACGTTCAGACGGCCTTTTGTCCTTCCGCTTCGTCCACCAGCAAAAATGCCGTTAAAGCCAAAGCGGTCAATACCGCCGTCAACACCATCGCCCGTCCGTAATTGTCCGCACCGGCGCGCCCGAGATAATCGTAAATCAAAGTGGTCAGCGTCTGCCATTCGGGGCGAGACAGGAATAATGTGGCTGCAAATTCGCCGATACACGTTGCCGAAGCCAGAGTCAGGCCGCGCCGCAAAGCCGGTTTCAATAAAGGTGCGGTGACATAACAGGCCGTCTGAAAACCGTTTGCGCCCATGGTGCGCGCCGCCGCCACGTAATCTTTGGGCAAACCATCCCACGCGGCCAGTACGTCTTTGGCCACAAACGGATACGCCAACAGCGCGTAAGTCGCCGTCAGCAGCCACAGCGAAGCCGTCCACTGCGGATAGAGCAGCAAAACGCCGAAGGCGATGCACACGGGCGACACCATAAACGGCAAAAACATCAGCGCGCGCAACCACGCCATTTGCCGTGCCGCTGCCGCATATAGCACGCCCAAAACCGTTGCTGCCGCCACGGCTGCCGCAGAGAAACGGACGGTATTCCACACCGCCGCCCACGTTTGCGCTTCCAGCAAGACTGCCCACGAAGAGCCTGCCGATACCGCCTTGAGCCACACCGCCGCCAAAGGCAGCAGACAGCACACTGCCAACATGGCCAAAACCGTTGCCGTCAGCCATTTTTCCCAAGCCCATATCGGCGCACGCGGAGGCAAAGGCGAGACAGACTTATCCACAGCCACGCGTTTGCTCCAATACGCATACAAACCGCCTGCCGCCGCCGTAACCGCCAGCACCAGCCACACCAATACCGACGCACGCGCCATGTCCAACTCATACGCCACCAGCCGGTAGATTTCCACTTCCACTGTTGCAAAACGTTCGCCGCCGAGCAGCAAGGCCAGCCCGAAGCCTGAAAAACAATATAAAAATACCAGACACGCACCACCGGCAACCCACGCGCGCACCACCGGCCATTCGACCCAGACAAACCGCCGCCACGCGTCCGCGCCCAAAGATTGTGCCGACAGCAACCGCGCCTGCGGCACACGCACAAATCCCTGATACGCCGAGCGCACCAAAACCGGCAGGTTGAAAAACACGTTGCCGTAAATCAGCAGCCACGGCGTGTCCTGCCAACCTGCCGCCAGCATACCGTGTGCGCCAAACAAGGCCAGCACGCCCATGCCTGCTACCAAAGTCGGCATCACAAAAGGCAGCATCAGCAGGCGTAAAACCGTGCGCCGTCCGGCAAAGTCCATCCGCGCCAGCACCCACGCCGCAGGCACGCCCAAAGCCGTGACCAAGACGCAGGTCAAAACCGCCTGCGCCACCGTCCAGCCCAAGCGCAGGCGCATATAGTCATCAGCCACCACTTCCGCCCAAGCGCCTTCGCCGTCGTAAAACGCCAGCGACAGCAAAGGCGCGGCCACCATGACCGCCAAGAAACCCAAAGGCAGAAGCAACAGCGCAAACCGCCGAATCCAAACCTGCATCGATGCGTACCCGAGAATAAAAACGCCTATTTTAGCCCGAGTTCGGCATAGAAGGTGGTATTCCTGCCCTTGTTTTCAGACGGCCTGGGCAGTCTTACGGATAAAACCGCCATTTCTTCAAATTTTCCAAACATTTACGAAATCTCTTCAAAAAGGCAACATAATTGGTTGAGCATTTTTGTTACAATGCCGCCGATTCAAAAAACCAAACAAATCAAAAACAAGGAAACATTATGACCGCTACACGCCCACAAACCTACGATGCTGTCGCGCGCGCGTTGCACTGGCTGACCGTACTCGGTTTCATCGGCATCCTCTCCACCATTACCGTTTGGACCATCTACGATGGCGAAGAATGGGTCAAATCGCTCTTCGGCGTGCATAAATCCATCGGTTTCATCACGCTGTTGGTGATTGCCGTGCGCATTGTTTGGGCTTTGCTCAATGCGTCCAAACGTCCTGCCGCCGACAGCTTTGCTGCCAAAGCAGGCCACCTTGCCCTTTACGTCCTCATGCTTGCCGTTCCCGTTATCGGCATGATCCGCCAATATGGCGGCGGCCGCGGCCCTTTGAAAGTATTCGGTATCGAAGTGATGCAGGGTTCGCCTGAAAAAATCGAATGGATGTCTAATCTCGGCAATATGGCGCACGGCAAACTCGGTTGGCTGCTCTTCGCGCTTGTCGCCGGCCACATCGCCATGGTTATCGTCCACCGCATTCAAGGCCACGACGTTTTATACCGCATGATTGGCCGCCGTTCTTAAGTGTAAAATGATAAACAGCCAAGGCCGTCTGAAAACAGTTTGACCAAGCAAAAACTGTTTTCAGACGGCCTTTTTGTATTTGTGTTAATCTGAAAAAAGTAGGGCAGGCATTTTGCCTGACGTTGTCTAAATACTGTAAACCATACCGAGAAACACCATGACTGCTCCCATTCTCGCCATCACATCCGGCGAACCGGCCGGCATCGGCCCCGACATCTGCCTCGATTTGGCTTTCGCCGACTTTCCTTGCCGCCCCGTTGTTTTATGCGACAAAAACCTGTTGGCGCAAAGGGCCGAACAGCTCGGCAAATCCGTCATCCTGCGCGACTTCCAAGCCCAAGCGGCTGATCTGTTGCCCAAGGGCGAACTCGAAGTCCTGCATATTCCTTTAGATGCCGCGTGTCGGGCGGGCGAGCTCAATCCTGCCAATGCCGCGTATGTCCTCCGGCTGCTGGATACGGCGTATCAAGGCATTTCAGACGGCCTGTTTACCGGTATGGTTACCGCGCCGCTGCACAAAGGCATCATCAACGATGCCCACGCAGGCAACGGCTTTTTCAGCGGCCATACCGAATACCTCGCCGAAAAAAGCCATACCGAACAGGTCGTCATGATGTTGACCGGCGGCGGCCTGCGTGTGGCATTGGTCACCACTCATCTGCCGCTGAAAGATATTTCCGCCGCCATCACAAAGCCTTTAATCAAGTCGGTTGTCCGCATTCTTGAACACGACCTGCGCCATAAGTTCGGCATAGCCAAACCGGTCATCCTCGTTACCGGCCTCAATCCCCACGCGGGCGAAGGCGGCCATTTGGGACACGAAGAAATCGACACCATTATTCCGGCGCTTCATGCCCTGCAGGCCGAAGGCATAGACGCACGCGGCCCTTATCCGGCCGATACTGTGTTCCAACCCTTCCTGCTCAAAGATGCCGACGCCGTCCTCGCCATGTATCACGACCAAGGACTGCCGGTGCTCAAATACGCCGGTTTCGGCGAAGGTGTGAATATCACCCTCGGCTTGCCCTTTATCCGCACCTCCGTCGATCATGGCACGGCCTTGAACTTGGCAGGCACGGGCAAAGCCGATTCCGGCAGCCTGATTACCGCCGTCCGCGCCGCGCTTGATATGGCGCACAATATGCAGCAGGCCGTCTGAAGCGTGAAGGTTTAATCGTTCGCAGGCGTAATGTGTTCCTGTAACAGCATCATCAGGGAGCATCTGCCTGCCGATTTGATGAAGCCGATGGATGTTTGGACAATAATCAGCGTTTTATTTTAAAAATCATATAAAAAAGGCCGTCTGAAACCCCATATTTTGGGTTTCAGACGGCCTTTTAGTTTTTTGGTTTACCAAATTTCAGACAAAGTTTCTTTGACTTTGGCCTTCACTTCCGCACCGAAGCGACGGCTGAGCATTTTGCTGAAATCGTCTTGCGGCGTGTAGTTGACCAGCTCGGGGGCTTTGACAACATCGCGGGCAACGCTGTAAATGCTGCCGAAGTCGTCAATCAGGCCGACCTGTTTGGCTTCTTTGCCGGTGTAGATGCGTCCACTGAAAACATCGGGATACTGTTTGTCTTTCAACCTTGCACCGCGGCCGAGTTTGACGGCTTTGATAAATTCTTGGTGGATATCGCCCAACATGCTTTCCCAAATTTGGGTTTGTGCCGGGGTTTCAGGCGTGAAAGGGTCGCCCATACCTTTGTTGCTGCCGGCGGTTTTCAGACGGCGTTTGACACCGGCTTTGTCCATCAGGCCGGTAAAGTCGAAACCGCCGCCGATCACGCCGATGCTGCCGACAATACTGGAAGGGTCGGCGTAGATTTTGTCGGCTGCGGCGGCAATGTAGTAGCAGCCGGAAGCGCACATGTCTTCGGCAACGAGGTAGACAGGAATGTCTTTGTGTTCGGCTTTGAGGCGGCGGACTTCGTTAAAGGCCGTGTTGGACACGACAGGCGAACCGCCGGGGCTGTTGGCGCGGATGATGATGGCTTTGGCATTGCCGTTGTTGTAGGCGGCTTCCATGCTGTCGCGCAGGATTTGGACTTGGTCGTCGATGTCGTTGCCGATTTCGCCGGTCAGGTCGATAACGGCGGTGTGTTCGCCGCGGGCGTGGATGCTCGTGGTTTTTCCTTCTTCTTCCGCGAGGCCGAAGATCAGGCTGAGGAAGATGAGGACGGCGATGCCGCGCCAGATATTGCGCCAAATGCGGGCGCGGCGCTGTTCTTGGTAGGCGGCGAGGAGGACTTCGCGCAGGATGTTGCGCTCCCAGTTATCGACGGGTGTGGAGGCTGAAGATGGTGTGTTTTGGGCATCGCCTTCACGGTGGATTCGGTATTGCATGATGTGATGTGCTTTCTTGTGGGCCGTCTGAATGTTCAGACGGCCTTATCGGTTTTAGTTGATGGAATAGCCGCGCAGGTATTGTGTACGTTCGCGGGTCATGCGGGTTTCACACTGCAGGCGCAGGTATTCTGCTTGTGCGGCGCTGTCTGCGGAGGCGGCGGCTTGTTGGCAGTTGAGTTTTTTGCTTTGAATCCAGGCGCGTTGTTCGCCGAGGATTTGTTGTTTGACATCGCTGTCCATGCCGCCCCAGAGGTCGTTGATCTCGCCGTCTGCCTGACGGTTTTGCGCGCGCGCGTTGTCGAGTTCGCTTTGGCTGAGGCCGGGCGGTTCGTTGCGCGGAGTTTCACGGTCAGGACGCAGGACTTCGTAGTCTGAATCGTTGTCATCATCGGTCAAGCCGACGGCTTGGCTGGCGGCGTTGTTTTCAAGGATGTCTTGTGGATCAACAGTCGGCGGCTCTTCCGTATTTTGGTTTTGCAGCAGCTTGATGGCCTGCTCTTTGGATACTGGTTTGCCGTCTATCATGACGATGCTTTTCACGCCGTAGGGCAACAGGGTGGCGGAAAGGGTCTGGGCTGTGGTGCTCAGAGTGTTGTCTTCGAGAACCGGTTTGCCGTCTTTGTCGGGGGTGTAGAGCAGGGTGGTGCTGAACGTGTTATTTTCAAAAGTCAGGTTGCTGCCCATCAGTTTTTGTTCGAGCATGTCGGACAACGGGGTGTTGCCGTAAATCAGCGGGCTGTTGTCTATGGCCGTTTTGAGGATGTTGTCGGGGATGCGGATTTTGAGGTTGGCGCGGCAGATGGCTTTGCCGTTGTCTTCGGTTTCTTTGGGGTCTTCAAGCAGGGTTTCTAATTCGAGGCCGGCGGCGATGATTTTGTCGGCATCGACGAATTGGCGGTTGTCATTGCGGGCAAAGGAGCGCGCTTGTTGTTTGAGGGTGTCTTCGATGGTGGTACGGATGTTTTGCAGTGTGGCCGGTTGGGCGCAATCAAGCGCGGCTTTCGGCTCTTCTTTGCTGCATGCGGCAAGAAGAATCGTGCTTAAAATCAATACGGAAGCGGTTTTTTTGTACATGGGTACTCCTGAAGATGACGGCCTTTCAGACGGCCTGACGTGCCTATCATAACAAAAGCACTTGCAGCAAGTAAATGCGGCAAGTGCTTTTCTATGTTAGACGTATCAGCCTTTGATGACGCTGACAAAGCCGGAGAGGATGGCGGCGTTGAGCAAGTCAACGAAGAAGGCGCCGACCATAGGTACAATCAGGAAGGCTTTGTGCGACGGGCCGAAGGTTTGGGTCAGGGACTGCATGTTGGCAACGGCGGTCGGGGTGGCACCCAAACCGAAGCCGCAGTGGCCTGCTGCCAATACGGCAGAGTCGTAATCGCGACCCATGAAGACGTAGGTAACGAAAGTGGCGTACAGAATCATCACAACGGTTTGTACGGCCAAGATGATGGTCACAGGACCTGCCAGACCGGTCAACTCCCACAGTTTCAGATTCAGAAGAGCCATGGCAAGGAAGAGTGACAGGGAAGCATTGCCGAAGACGTCGATGGCGCGGTCAAACATATTGACTTTGAAGGCTGCGGTCAGGACGTTGCGGATGACCACACCAGCAAACAGACACCATACGAATTTAGGCAAGTCGAAGAAGGCTTTGTCGTAGCCATCCACGATTTCGGCAAATGCCAAACAGCCGGCAAACATAGCCAAGGTTTCGACAGCAGACTCGGCAGTAATCAGGCGGGTGCGCTGTGCTTGTTCGAAGATGTCGTCGGCAGCATCGTTGTCGTCGGATTTGGCAGTTTTGACGACAGGTTTACGGCCCAATTTGTTGATCAGACGGCGTGCAACAGGACCACCGATCAAACCGCCGAATACCAGGCCGAATGTTGCAGAAGCCATACCTAAGCCGGTTGCGCCGGTCAGGCCGAATTTGCTTTCAAAGTCAGGACCCCATGCACCGGCAGTACCGTGACCGCCGGTCAGGGTAATCGAACCGGTAATCAGGCCAATCAGCGGATCCAAGCCCAATGCGCTCGCCAAGCCGACACCGACGAAGTTTTGGACGATGATGAATGCACCCACCACGGCGGTAAAGATAACCAAAGGCAAACCGCCCGCTTTCAGACGGGAGAAGTCGGCGCTCAAACCGATGGATGTAAAGAAGATGAGCATGAACGCATCTTGCAGCGGTTTTTCAAATTTGAAGCTGACACCGTAGGCTTCGTGCAGGGCGAACAGGACGATAGCGGCAATCAAACCGCCGGCGACCGGCTCGGGAATATTGAAGTCTCTTAAGAATTTGATTTTTTGAACCAGAAATTTACCAACCAGCAACACGAGCGTGGCGGCAATCAGTGTGTAATAACTGTTGAATTCCCATTCCATGTTGTTTCACCTCCTAGAAATGTTTTTCCGAGCATCCGTTTTTGTTCCGGATGTAGTGTGTTTCAACGCTTGGCGTTATCCGCCGAGTGTCATGGTATTGATGCGCGGACAAGGTGTTTTCAGAAAGAAATGAAAACAATGACGTGTCCGTGAAAAATAACTGGCAAATATTAGGGGAATAGTTAAAGATTGTCAAAAAATGCGAGTGTAAATCTTTTCAGACGGCCTTTTGCCCGATGGTATGGTGCGCTTCGCGGCGCCATTGTTCTAATAGGGATGTTAAAGATTCAGCCGAAGTGTGGCCGTTGCTGATGGCGGCCTGCAGCCAGTAGCAGGCGGTCGGAACATGACAGCCGACACCTTGCCCGTGATAGTAAAAACAGGCGAGGTGGTATTGGGCGGAAGGATGGTTTTGTTCGGCAGCGATGGCGTACCAGTGTGCAGCCGCCCGAGGGTCTGGCGCTGTACCGAGGCCGTAATGGTAGATGCGGCCTAAGGCTGCCGCCGCGTTTTTATGGTGGAACTCGGCAGCTTCCATGTAATTCTTGCGCGCAGCATTGTAGTCGGCGGGACGGCCGATGGCGTGGGCTTGTGCTTCCGCCAAACGGTAGATGGTTTCGGTTTGTTGCTGTTGCAGGGCGGCTGTTTTGATTTGTTCGTATTGTTGCGGATGGTACAGCGCGGCGTCGCTGATGAGTTTTTGTGCGGCGGCGGCAGAACCCAGCGCGGCGGCCCGGTGGTAGTAATCATGCGCGATATGGTTGTCGGCTTTGATGCCGAGGCCGTAGCGGTAGAGGTCGCCCATGATTTTTAGGGCTTCAGGATAGTCTTTCTCGGCAGCGGCTTTGGCATAGTGCGCCGCTTGGAACGGGTCGCGTTCGGAAAGTTCGCCGGTCAGGGCGTATTGGGCCAGCTTGGCCTGTGCTTTCGCGTGTTCCTTATCGGCGGCACGACGATACCATTCTAAGGCTTCAGGTTTGTGTTGGGTGGCAAGAAGGTCGGCCAGCAGGGTTTGTGCGGCGATGTGGCCGGCTTGCGCGGCTTGTTCGAGATAATGTTCGGCTTGTCCGTGGTTTGGACTGACACCTGTGCCGTAGAAGTAGATTTGACCGAGTTGCCAGCAGGCGGCAGTCACGCCGAGCGCGGCCGCTTTTTCGTATTGTTCGATGGCTGTCGCAATGTCGCCTTGGCGTTGGTGATGGCGTGCCAGATGGTAATATGCAGGCGCGGCATATCGGGCGGTAGCAAGCTCCGCCCAGTAAAGGGATTGTGGATTGTTGCGCTGCGCGTGGTAACGCATGAGGATTAATTGGGCTTCAAGATGACCTTGCTCACCCAGCCAGGCGTAGTCGTTGAGAAGCTGTCCTGTTGGGGTACCGTTGTGTTCGCGTTGTTGCAGCAGGGTAAAGAGTGCCTTAGGATGGCGTTGGGCCGCGGCGGCTTCCAGCCATGGAAGTGCCTGCTCCGGATGACCATTTTGCAGCAGATGATTGCCCAATACAAAAGCAGCTTCCGTATAACCCTGCTCTGCGGCCTGTTGCAGCAGGGGCAGGGCTTGGGCGGTATTGGATTGTTCCAAAAGGGCGGCGGCTTGCCGGTAGAGGATATCAGGAGCGGCGGTCATGGTTTGCGGGCGGATATAAAGTGGAAGACGGATGCTGCGGCATATGGGCGGCGATACCGGTTGAGGGTTTTGTAAAAATATTGCTCGCCACAGTTTTGTAAAGTGTATTGCCTTGCTGGCTTATCTTTAGGATGTTTGGCTTGTTATATTGTTTTGCCTGGGAGTACATCCATATTTTGTGTGTTATTAAGGCCTCAGCTTGAGTTGGTATGCTTTTATGACATCTCAGTTATTATACTGTCTTTGTAATTTATTGTTAATGATAAATGCAGTTTTTATGTTTTATTTACATGGTAGTAGCTAAGATATTGTTTGCTTCAGGCCGTCTGAAATGTTTTTCAGACGGCCTGAACTTTTCCTTCACTAAGTCAGGTTGTCGGTGTGGAAGAGTCGGATGTGTTTTTGTGAGGAAAAAAGACCTTACTGTAGAAGTTACCGTTAATTTGGGTCACGTTGAGGTGGTACATTCGGTAGGCATGGAACAGCTCTTTATCAGGCGGTGTCGGATGATTCCAAAATTCTGCCAAGGTATTTTGGTCAGTAATGCCGGGAATATCATAATAGGCACGGCCGAGCACTTTGACAGGCATATTGTGAATCAGGCCGGACAGGCCGCTGGTGCTGTTGATGGTGACCATGCCGAGGCCATGGCGCAGGAAAGCGGGCAGGGGGACATCATGGACGTAAGTCACGCGGCCTTTGAGTTCGGGGTGTTCTTTGATAAAGCGTTTAATGTCGCGCCAGTAGTCGATAAAGCCGCGGTCCATCGGATGATGCTTGATGATGATGTTGGTATCGGCAGGCGCGTGCGCGGCGAATGAGCTCAAAACATGGAGCAGGAAGCTGCGGACGCTGGGAAAGTCGCAATGGATACGGACTTGGCTGTCGTTGAATACCTGCAGAGGAACAATAAAAAACTTGCCGTATTTGCCCGCCTCCACGCGTTTGGCGATTTGGATGTCTTCAATATAGTAGTTCAAACGCTTGAGGATGGAGAGCGACCACAGTTTGAGGTAATGGCCGGCATTGGATGCGCGGTGGTGGATGTAGTCGAGGTGGTGGATGTAGTCGGGGTAGTGGATGTAGTCGAGGTGGTGGATGTAGTCGGGGTAGTGGATGTAGTCGGGGTAGTGGATGTAGTCGGGGTAGTGGATGTAGTCGGGGTAGTGGATGTAGTCGGGGTAGTGGA